>NZ_CP089985.1:5887500-6187500 GCF_021390155.1 Pseudomonas sp. HN11 | reverse complement strand
GGGGTCGATGTCCAGCTTGGGGTAATGTGCTTGCAAGTGCTCGCGCAACAGTGCCGAAGCCACTTCGTGGAATGTTGGTCCGGCGGACATTTGGGCGATCACGGCGGCACTGGGGGCGGGCCGGGTGTGATTGGGCGGGGTTGAAGTCATGGACAGCTCCTGACGTGCCTAGGATTGGAAAACACCCGAGGTCATGCCTCGGGTGTCGCCATGCTAGGAAACGTGGAATCAGGAGGGCGGTGATTATGTAGAGGGCTTAACCCAACTCACCGCACAGGTTGGTTTGCGCCAGGCGGCGGACGTCGTCGCTATCGAGCCCTGCGCCGAGCAGCGCATTGAGTTTGCCGAACGCCGCTTCACGGGTCATGCCACCGCCCGACAACACGCCTACGCCGCGCAGGCGGCTGCCGGCTTCGTAGACATCCAACGCCACACCGCCTTCGTGGCATTGGGTGATCGCCACCACCACCACGCCTTGAGCCTGCGCGCGCTCAAGGCTGGCGAGGAACTCAGGGTTGTCGCTAGGGCCGGTGCCGCTGCCGAAGCATTCGAGCACCAGCGCTTGAATGCCGCTGCCGATCAGCGCGTCCAACTGCGCCGCGCCGATACCCGGAACCAGCGGCAGCACGCCGACACTGGCCAGGGTTTTGGGTTGGCGATAGTCCAGCGCCGCAGGGATGGACTCGGCACGGGCCACGCCACCCTGGCGATTCAATGCGGCGAACGGGTTGCGACCGAAGCTGCGAACCTTCGCGCAGGCGGTGGGCGCCATCGTTTCGCCATGAAAATGCAGGTGTACACCCGCCGACAGGCCTGCGCCCAGGGCTTGCAGCGCGCCACTGACGTTTTCCCAGGCATCGCTGTCCGGCACGCCGGCGGGTAACATCGAACCGGTAAACACCACGGGTACCGGCAGCCCCAGCAGTTGGAAGCTCATGGCCGCTGCGCTGTAGGCCAGGGTGTCAGTGCCGTGCAGGATCAGCACGGCATCGCAGCCGTCATCCACTGCCTCGACCACCGCCGTGCGCAGGCGCTGCCAGTAGCCCGGGGTCATGTTGGCGCTGTCGATCAGTGGCGCCATTTCGCGAAAGCGCCACGCGGGCGAGGGCTGAACGGCAAGCTGCTCGCGCATGCGCGCTTCGAAACCGGATGCCGGGGCCAGGCCATTGGCGCTGGCCTGCATGCCGATGGTGCCGCCGGTGTAGAGCACCATGACGTTGTTGGATGCTGACATTGAGATTCTCCTGAACGAAAAACGCCGCCGGGCCCAGAGCATGCCCAAGGCCGGGCGGCGTGTCACTGCTTAGCGTTTCAGCGTTGCGTTTGAGCGTTCAGCTCTGCCGACGACGCCACGTTCGGTTTGACCGGATTGGCCGGCCAGGCCTTGCGGTCCAGGTCCAGGTCGGGGAACTGGCTGGAGTCGAACACCGGGGTCTTGATGCCGGCGGCGCGCTGATTGTCGTAGTCGTTCAGGATGCGCATGGCGATCTTGAACAGAAACGCCAGGGCGAACAGGTTGACGAACGCCAGCAGGGTCATGGTGATGTCGGCGAAGGCAAATACGGTGCTCAGGTTCTCGATGGAACCCCAGAAAATCAGCACCAGTACCAGCGCCCGATAGCCCATCAGCACCTTGCGGTTGTTGCCGACCAGGAAGCGCAGGTTGCTCTCGCCCAAGTAGTAGTTGTACATGATCGAGGTGAACACGAACAACGCCAGGGCCACGGAGATAAACATGCGGCCCCAGTCACCGACCACGGCGGCCAGGGAGTTCTGGGTCAGGGCAATGCCGTCGCCTTCGAAACCTGGGGTGTAGAAGCCGGACAGCAGGATCAGCAACGCAGTACAGGTGCAGATCACGAAGGTGTCGAGGAACACACTGAACGCCTGAACCACGCCCTGAGCAATCGGGTGTTCTACCGAGGCCACTGCCGCCACGTTAGGCGCACTGCCCAAACCTGCTTCGTTGGCGAACACGCCGCGTTTCACACCCATGATGATCGCGCTGCCCACCAGGCCACCAAAGGCCTGGTCCAGGCCGAAGGCGCTCTTGACGATGGTCGCGAGCATGGCCGGCACGTGGTCGAATTGCAGCACGATCACGTACAGGGTCACGGCGATGTACACCAGGGTCTTGACCGGCACCAGCAGGTCGGCGATCGAGGCGATACGCTTGATCCCGCCGATGAATACCAGGCCCAGCAGTACCGCCAGCGCCAGGCCAGTGTAGGTGGTGTCGAGGCCGAAGGCGTTGTTCAACGAGTGGGTCACGGCGTGGGCTTGCAGGCCATTGAAGGCGAAGCCGAAGGTCACCAGCAGCAGGAACGCCATGACCATACCCAGCCAGCGCTTCTGCAGGCCGTGCTGGATGTAATAGGCCGGGCCGCCACGGTAGGTGCCTTCGGTGTCGGTGCGCTTGTACAACTGGCCGAGGGAGCACTCGATGAAGCTCGACGACATGCCGACCAACGCGGTGACCCACATCCAGAACACGGCACCCGGACCACCCAGGGTCACGGCAATGCCGACACCGGCGATGTTACCCGCACCGACGCGGCCGGCCAGGCTGAGCATCAGCGCCTGGAACGAACTGAGCTGGCCGGAGCTGCTCTTCAGGCTGTCTTTGAACACCGAGAACATGTGGAAAAAGTGGCGCAACTGAACGAAACGCGAGCGAATCGTGAAATAACCGCCGAGCCCGACAATGAGCACGATCAGTACTTTCCCTGAGAGGAAGTCGTTGATGACTTCGAGCATGGAGTGTTCCTCGCTGATTTTTCTATTGGCAAACGCAGGACGGTCCGACCACGCCGCATCGCACCAGGCAGTGCGCGACAGTTCGACCCCAATCCTTTTGCGGGTTGTTATTCATGCGGTTTCGCGATGTTTGCGGGGCTCGTTACCGACGGCCGCAGACGCGAGAGGGGCGGCACTATACCTAGGCGAACGTGATCCGTCTGCCCGAGGCGATTAAAGGTTTCAGCACAGAGGCGGGCATGCGGGGCGATATTGGATTTTTTATGGGCGTCATTTCACAACCTTTAGGCAAAAAAAAGGGCCTGAAGAACGAGCCTTCAGGCCCTCAAAAGGTGAGAGGTGTCTAGTCCCTCAACCTGGTGAGCGGTGCAACAAACGCTTAGGCCTTCAGGGGAACCAAGCGTGGGGCAATCATGTTTTCGGGGCGCAGGATGTCGTCGAGCATGGCGTCGTCGAGCAAACCTTCTTCGCGCACCAGTTCCAGCACGCCGCGGCCGCTTTCAAGGGCGATACGGGCAATGCGGGTGGCGTTTTCATAGCCGATGTACGGGTTCAGCGCGGTGACCAGGCCGATGGAGTGCTCCACCAGTTCGCGGCAGCGCGCTTCGTTGGCGGTGATGCCGACGATGCAGTGCTCGCGCAGCATGTCCATGGCGCGTTGCAGCAGGCGGATCGAGTCGAAGATCTTGAAGGCGATCAGCGGCTCCATCACGTTCAACTGCAGTTGACCGCCTTCGGCCGCCATGGTCAGGGCCAGGTCGTTACCGATGACCTGGAACGCCACTTGGTTCACGGCTTCCGGGATCACCGGGTTGACCTTACCGGGCATGATCGAGCTGCCTGGCTGGCGCGCCGGCAGGTTGATCTCGTTGATGCCGGTACGCGGGCCGCTGGACAGCAGGCGCAAGTCGTTGCAGATCTTCGACAGCTTCACGGCGGTGCGCTTGAGCATGCCGGAAAACAGCACGAAGGCGCCCATGTCGGAGGTGGCTTCGATCAGGTCGGCGGCTGGAACAACCGGTTGGCCGCTGATCACCGCCAGGCGCTGTACGGCCAAGGCCTGGTAGCGCGGGTCGGCGTTGATGCCGGTACCGATGGCGGTGCCGCCCAGGTTCACTTCGGTCAGCAGCTCTGGCGCCAGGGTTTTCAGGCGGGCCAGGTCTTCACCGAGGGTGGTGGCGAAAGCGCGGAATTCCTGGCCGAGGGTCATTGGCACGGCGTCTTGCAGTTGGGTGCGACCCATTTTCAGCACGTGGCTGAATTCTTCGCCCTTGGCGGCGAAGGCCTGGATCAGGCTGTCGAGGCTGGCCAGCAGCGCGTCGTGGCCCAGCAGCAGACCCAGGCGGATCGCGGTCGGGTAGGCGTCGTTGGTCGACTGCGCCATATTCACGTCGTTGTTGGGGTGCAGGTACTGGTACTCGCCCTTGTTGTGGCCCATGGCCTCCAACGCGATGTTGGCGATGACCTCGTTGGCATTCATGTTGGTTGAAGTGCCGGCGCCGCCTTGAATCATGTCTACCACGAACTCTTCGTGGAAATCGCCGCGGATCAGGCGGGCACAGGCTTCGCTGATGGCTGCGTGCTTGGCTTCGCTGAGCTGGCCCAGTTCCCGGTTGGCGTCAGCTGCCGCTTGCTTGACCATTGCCAGACCGACTACCAATTTCGGGTAATGCGAAATCGGAACGCCCGAGAGGCGGAAGTTGTTCACCGCTCGCAGGGTCTGGATGCCGTAATACGCTTGGGCAGGTACTTCGAGTACGCCAAGCAGGTCTTTTTCAGTACGGAAAGATGCAGCGGAGGACATGACGGAAATCATCTCAATATGAACCCGGAGCTGGCCGGAACGCTGCAAATGCTAGGCTTTTGGGCGTTTTTGGGCCAATGCTGTTAAACACTGGCCTATGCACAAACGGCATAATGTCGGTGTGACCCAGCTATGATGGCGGGCGTGTGTGCCAAAATGGTGCGTACCCGTGGGAGGAAGTGATGAACCTTGAGAGCAAATGGCTGGAAGACTTCAGCGCGCTGGCGGCAACCCGCAGTTTTTCCCAGGCGGCAGAACGGCGCTTCGTGACCCAGCCAGCGTTCAGCCGACGGATCCGCAGCCTGGAGGCTGCGTTGGGCCTGACGCTGGTCAACCGCTCGCGCACACCGGTTGAATTGACCGCAGCGGGGCAATTGTTCTTGGTCACTGCGCGCACAGTGGTCGAGCAGCTTGGTGAAGTGCTGCGCCATTTGCATCATCTGGAAGGCGGGCAGGGCGAAGTCATGCAAGTGGCGGCGGCCCACTCGTTGGCGTTGGGGTTCTTCCCACGCTGGATCGCGCAACTGCGCAACGAGGGTTTGAACATTGCCACGCGGTTGGTCGCCACTAACGTCGGTGATGCCGTGCATGCCCTGCGTGAGGGCGGTTGCGACCTGATGCTGGCGTTCTACGATCCGGATGCGGCGATGCAGATGGACGCTGAAATCTTCCCATCGCTGCATTTGGGCAATACCGAAATGCTCCCGGTGTGTGCAGCGGATGCCGACGGTAAGCCGTTGTTCGATCTGGAAGGCGAGGGCAGTGTGCCGCTGCTGGCCTACAGCGCGGGCGCTTTCCTCGGCCGCTCGGTTCACTTGCTGCTGCGCCAACGCGCGTTGCGCTTCACCACCGTGTACGAAACCGCCATGGCCGACAGCCTCAAGAGCATGGCCCTGGAAGGCCTGGGCATCGCCTGGGTTCCGCAACTGAGCGTACGGGCGGAGTTGGCGCGTGGTGAGCTGGTGGTGTGTGGTGGCCCGCAATGGCATGTGCCATTGGAGATTCGCCTGTATCGCTGTGCCTTGGTGCGCAAGGCGAACGTGCGGTTGTTGTGGCGCAAGTTGGAAGGTGGCGCGGCCGGCGCAACGGTGTGAGCGGCGAATAAACCCAGGGCAATGGTGACCTGTTGAAATTGACCGGGGGCACTGGCTCAGTCAAATTTATTAAGGTATTTGCGAATGTTTTGTTTGTTGGCGTCGGAGTAGTTCAAGTCATTGCCGCGCAGAAAGGACTCTCCGTTGTATTTCATGAACGTATCATTCCACCATCCGTTATAAGTGATATCCGCGTCCTCGCGCGTTGCACCCAGCAAAAGCCCGAGTGCGTGCGCGGCGCCTCGAGGGTTGCTGTAAGAAGTTACTCCATATGTATGGCTGGGGTCGGCCTTTGCAGGTTCGCGGAGGCTTGAATTGTCCGGAGTTATGAATAAAGTTTTCTCCAGTTTAGGCTCTTTCGATTGGCGTTCTAGTTTCCCGTTTCTGCTCAGGTGTTCGACAAAGCCACGCTCGACATCGTTGTCGGATTTATAGTTGAAGTCTCGAATTTTTGGGTCGCGGATCACATTGATGACAACTTCCCGTCCTGAAATTTCCTCAATGTGTTTTTTGGCCAAGGCCAAATGAGTTTGCTCGAATTCCCGTTCGGGGACATGACCCACGTCTTTGTGGAAAACCACATTAATATGAATCGGTTGTTTTAGCGGGGCGCGCGGAGTTTTCGGTTATTGTTGAGGTGTTTTGTGAAACGATTCGATAAAAATCGAAGATGGAATTAGTGCCCATAGATTTATTCCTCGTGTGTCGTGTCGAAGATTAAGTGACGAGGGACGAGCGTATAGTCAATGCACTTTCATGAAGTGATGACTTATCTGGCAAGTCGGTAAGAAACTGTGTCAGGTGTCGTAGTTCGCTCAATTATCAGTGTGGCGTTTTTAATGGGATTGAACAAAAATAGGCTGACTTCTGAGTCAATAAGTGGCCTTGGGCGATGCGCTAGACAGATGGTCATCCAAGGGGCTGTTTATCTCTATTATTACGGTATACTGCGCGGCCTTCGGCCGGTCCAACCGGCCTTAATTCGTACAACAAGCCACGCCGGATTTCCCGCGTGGCTTGTTGTTTTTTGACGCGCCTGCGGGCGCCCAGAGAGAAGAGGCACGACGATGAGTGCATTGGTTGGCGTGATCATGGGCTCCAAGTCCGATTGGTCCACCCTTAGCCACACCGCCGATATGCTGGAAAAACTCGGCATTCCGTATGAAGTGAAAGTGGTCTCTGCCCACCGCACCCCGGATCTGCTGTTCCAGTATGCCGATGAAGCAGAATCCCGCGGCATCGAGGTGATCATCGCCGGTGCCGGCGGTGCAGCGCACCTGCCTGGTATGTGTGCGGCCAAGACCCACCTGCCGGTACTCGGCGTGCCGGTGCAGTCGGCGATGCTCTCGGGCGTGGATTCGCTGTTGTCCATCGTGCAGATGCCAGCCGGCATCCCGGTGGCGACCCTGGCGATCGGCAAGGCCGGTGCAATCAACGCAGCCCTGTTATCCGCCAGTATCCTGGGCGCCAAGCATCCGCAGTTCCACGCGGTGCTGAAGAAATTCCGTGCTGAGCAGACAGACAGCGTGCTGGACAATCCAGACCCACGCATCGCCTGAGGGTGTTGACGATGAAAATCGGTGTAATCGGTGGCGGCCAACTGGGTCGCATGCTGGCCCTGGCGGGAACCCCGCTGGGGATGAACTTCGCTTTCCTGGACCCTGCGCCGGACGCTTGTGCGGCCGCGTTGGGCGAACACCTGCGCGCTGACTACAGCGACCCGGACCACCTGCGCCAACTGGCGGATGAAGTCGACCTGGTAACCTTCGAATTCGAAAGCGTCCCGGCCGAAACCGTGGCCTTCCTGTCGCAGTTCGTGCCGGTGTACCCGAGCGCCGAAGCGCTGCGCATTGCTCGCGACCGCTGGTTCGAGAAAAGCATGTTCAAGGACCTGGGTATCCCGACCCCTGCCTTCGCCGATATCCAGTCCCAGGCAGATCTGGACGCCGCCGTTGCCAGCATCGGCCTGCCGGCCGTGCTGAAAACCCGCACCCTGGGTTACGACGGCAAGGGCCAGAAAGTCCTGCGCACCGCTGCCGATGTGGTCGGCACCTTTGCCGAACTGGGCAGCGTTGCCTGCCTGCTGGAAGGCTTCGTGCCGTTCACCGGTGAAGTCTCGCTGATCGCCGTGCGTGCCCGTGATGGCGAAACCCGCTTCTACCCGTTGGTGCACAACACCCACGACAGCGGCATCCTCAAGCTGTCCGTGGCCAGCACCGATCACCCGTTGCAGGCCCTGGCCGAAGACTATTCCAGCCGTGTGCTCAAGCAGCTGGACTACGTCGGTGTGATGGCCTTCGAGTTCTTTGAAGTCGACGGTGGCCTCAAGGCCAACGAAATCGCCCCGCGCGTGCACAACTCCGGGCACTGGACCACCGAAGGCGCCGAGTGCAGCCAGTTCGAAAACCACCTGCGGGCGGTAGCGGGCTTGCCGTTGGGTTCCACGGCCAAGGTCGGCGAGAGCGCCATGCTCAATTTCATCGGCACAGTGCCGGCAGTGGAAAAAGTCATCGCCATCGACGACTGCCACCTGCATCACTACGGCAAGGCCTTCAAGGCCGGGCGCAAGGTCGGCCACGCCAACCTGCGCTGCAAGGACCGCGCGACGCTGCAAGCGCAGATCCTCAAGCTTGAAGCGCTGATCGCCGAGCAATAAGCCTCGGGTCGGCGGGAACCATTGGTTGCCGCCGTCTCTCTGATTGCAGGATGGCAAAGCCTGACTAGGCTTTGCCATGACTCACATTCAATCAGAGGGAAATGCCATGGGTATCATCGGAACCATCTTCATCGGCTTGATCGTCGGTCTGCTCGCGCGTTTCCTCAAGCCAGGCGACGACAGTATGGGCTGGATCATGACCATCCTGTTGGGTATCGCCGGCTCCCTGGCCGCGACCTACGGTGGTCAGGCGCTGGGTATCTACCAAGCGGGTCAAGGCGCGGGTTTCATCGGTGCCTTGGTCGGCGCCATCGTGCTGCTGGTGATCTACGGCTTGATCAAAAAGAAGTAATCAGCCGACAAAGTCCTCTGCGCTGCGCAGGCGCAGAGGGCTAGAATGCTCGGCACTTGTACTTGCCGAGCTTTTTCATGCGCCGTCTTCTGTTGACTCTTCTCTTGCTGGGCTCCGGCCTGGCGCACGCCGGTGAACTGCCGGAAACCGACTGGCTCGACCTGATGCCGCTTTCCGACCAGAAAGCCCTCGAAGCCATGCCCGAGATCGACCACAACTCCCCCGAAGCCCAGGGCACCTTTACTGATAAGGGTGGCTTGAAGCAGAGCAAGGGTTTGCCGGCGGTGATGTATTCGACCAAGACCGTGGCGGCCATGAATGGCAGGAACATCCGCATCGGCGGCTACCCGGTGCCGTTGGAAACCGACGCCAAGGGCCGAAGTACTTTGTTCTTCCTGGTGCCGTATCCAGGCGCGTGCATTCATGTGCCGCCACCGCCGCCGAATCAGTTGGTTCTGGTGCGTTATCCCAAGGGGTTGAAGCTGGATGATATCTACACGCCGCTGTGGGTCACGGGCACGTTGAAGGTTGAGAAGGTGAATAACGATCTGGCGGACGCTGCGTATGCGCTGGATGCTGGAAAGGTGCGGGTGGTGAAAGAGTCGGACCTCTAAATCCGACTCTTTGCAGTGAATCTACCTACAGACTGACCCCGGTGATGCTCACACCCAAGGTGTGGCTTTCGCCAGGCGCCAGCGTTACCACATCATCCAGCACATTCGCTGTTTCGATGCACAGCATGCCTGTCCAGCCATCGTCGGCCATGTCGTCGAAAGCCTTGGCGCGTTCGGTCCAGGGGTTCCAGATCACAGTCGACGTCGAACCCTCAGCAGTGAGTTGAATGCGACGCTGCCAGTCTTTGTCGACAATATCCAGCTGGGACGGCGTGTCGAGGTAAATGCGATCAGTCTCGGCGGTGAAGTGCAGCAGGCCGGATTGCTTTTTCTCGGTCCAGCCATCGGCGGTGTCGATATACGCCAGCCCGTCCAAGCCTTCGACCTGCACGTTGCGCACATCGCTTACGGTGAAGTAGGTGTGCAATGCCTGACTGAGCGTTACGGTGTCGGTGCCACGGTTATGGCTGGTCAGGCGGATATGCAGTTGGTCGTCCAGCAGCAGGCTCAGTTTCAGGTCGACCTGATGGGGCCAACCAGGAAAGCCGCCTGCCGGCACCGGCAGTACCAGATCCACGCGTAGCGCTTCACCTTCAAGCTCGGTCGCGACCAATTCCCACAACGCGGTGCGCACAAAACCGTGGGCACCCGCTGGCTGCTCGCTCTGACGCATTGCCTTGACGCTCTGCGGGTTACGGTCAAACACGCCAAACCACGGCCAGCACACCGGGACGCCGGTCCGAATGCCCTTGCCCTTCTTGAACACCGCTTCTGGGTTCGGCCAGATCAGCGGCTGCTCACCGTCGCGCCCGTAACTGAAGATATGTGCGCCCTGTTGGGCCACCCTCAGTTCGGCGCCGTTGTGGCGAATACGCCAGCAGTCCAGCTCGTCGATTTTCACGGTTTCAACGTGGGGCGTCGGCATAACAAAGCACTCTTCATGGCAGGCAATGGGGCAATTGACCGTCAAAAGCCGGTGAGGTTTAACGAGCGCGCGATGGTACCGAACGCGTGCGACCACTGCCGTCGATGGCGACGAATACAAATACTGCCTCGGTCACCTTGCGCCATTCGCTGGACAGCGGGTCGTCGCTCCACACTTCGACCATCATCTGGATCGAGCTGCGACCGATTTCCAGGGCCTGAGTATAAAAGGAGAGCTGCGCGCCCACGGCGACAGGGACCAGGAACGCCATGCGATCAATGGCCACGGTTGCCACCCGCCCACCTGCGACCTTGCTGGCCATGGCAGTGCCGGCCAGGTCCATCTGCGCGACCAACCAGCCGCCGAAGATGTCGCCAAAACCGTTGGTTTCACGCGGGAGCGCGGTGATTTGCAGGGCGAGATCGCCTTGCGGAATAGGATCTTCTTGTTCGAGTTCGATCATGCCAAGGGCCTCTGACCCGTAACGCTTCATGGGTATTTCAAGTGGATAGCCGTCTTCGAAAAAAACGTTTCAGCACCAACATACACCGCATGATGCGTTTCTCGTAAGGCGTGCTAAAGGGAAACTCTGCCAAATCGGCTGGATGGCAACCAACGACGTTTTGGCACAGCAGCCCCTCAAGACTGGGGTTCTTGCGCTTGCAAGGCCCGAGTATATCGAGACCCTGTCGCCACGACGACCTCTGCGCGCTCATTTGGTCGGCATTTAATGGCTGTATAGCGGCTTTTTCCGGCAACTGTGCTTCTCGAAGCCGTTAAAGCGCGGGAAAGGGAATATTTTGTGCCGTTGAGCTGTTACTCGCTCAACGCTGTGCTTTTTCTAGCGATTTGCTATCTTGCCAAGCCTGCCGCAAATCCCGCTTGCCATCCTGATTACTATAAGAGAAGCCTTGCCATGTCCTCCGTGCCCGCAAGCAGTGCGCAACCTTCGCGCCCGCTGACCCGCAACGACTACAAAACCCTGTCGCTGTCTGCCTTGGGCGGGGCGCTAGAGTTTTATGATTTCATCATTTTCGTGTTTTTCGCCACCGTGGTCGGGAAACTGTTCTTCCCCGTGGACATGCCCGAATGGCTGCGCATGATGCAGACCTTCGGTATCTTCGCAGCCGGCTATCTGGCACGCCCTCTGGGCGGCATCATCATGGCGCACTTCGGTGACCTGCTGGGCCGCAAGAAAATGTTCACCCTGAGCATCTTCATGATGGCCGTGCCGACCCTGATCATGGGTCTGCTGCCGACCTACGCGCAGATCGGCCTGTGGGCGCCGGTGCTGTTGCTGCTCATGCGCATCATCCAGGGCGCGGCAATCGGCGGCGAAGTACCGGGCGCCTGGGTGTTCGTCTCCGAACACGTACCGCCGCGCCATATCGGCTACGCCTGCGGCACCCTGACCAGCGGCCTGACTGCCGGCATTCTGCTGGGTTCGCTGGTGGCCACTGCGATCAACACTCTCTATAGCCCCGAGCAGGTCTCGGATTTCGCCTGGCGCATCCCGTTCCTGCTCGGCGGCGTGTTCGGTCTGTTGTCGGTGTACCTGCGCCGCTGGCTGCATGAAACACCGATCTTCGCCGAGATGCAGCAGCGCAAGACCCTGGCCGCTGAGTTGCCTTTACGCGCGGTATTGCGTGATCACCGTGGCGCTATCGTGTTGTCGATGCTGCTGACCTGGCTGCTATCGGCAGGCGTGGTGGTGGTCATCCTGATGACCCCGACCGTGCTGCAAACCATCTACCACTTCAGCCCGACCGTGGCGCTGCAGGCCAACAGCCTGGCCATCGTTACCCTTAGCCTGGGTTGCATTGCCTCGGGCGCCCTGGCTGATCGTTTCGGCGCCGGCCGCGTGCTGGTCACAGGGTGCGCGCTGCTGCTGGCGACCTCCTGGACGCTGTATCACAGCCTCTTCAACCACCCTGACTGGCTATTCCCGCTGTACGCCCTGACCGGCCTTTTCGTGGGCACCATCGGCGTGGTGCCGTATGTGATGGTCAAGGCCTTCCCGCCCGTGGTGCGTTTCAGCGGCTTGTCGTTTTCCTACAATGTGGCCTATGCCGTATTCGGCGGGCTGACGCCGCTGGCGGTATCGCTGCTGATGAAGGAAAGCCCGATGGGCCCGGCCTACTACGTTGCCGCCCTGTGTGTGATGGGGATGGTGGTGGGTGGGTATCTGTGGAAGCGTTCGCGCTGATTCTTTGACGATGACCGCTCCCGCGCTCTGCGTGGGAGCGATGGCAACGCCTCGCTGCGCCCTTCTCCTGGCCAATAGTGGCCTTTCATCTAACTGTCACATTTCAGACATAGAGTGTTCACACGGCCTCCCGATACTTGGCCCCGATCCAACTATCCCTATCTGCTAGGAGCAAGGCATGAAACTGAAACGTTTGATGGCGGCAATGACTTTTGTCGCTGCTGGCGTTGCGACCGCCAACGCGGTGGCCGCTGGTGTTGATCCGGCAATCCCGGCGTACGTGAAGACCACTGGTGTGTCGGGCAACTTGTCCAGCGTCGGTTCCGATACCCTGGCTAACCTGATGACCCTGTGGGCCGAGGGTTACAAAAAGGAATACCCGAACGTCAACATCCAGATTCAAGCTGCCGGCTCTGCCACTGCGCCACCTGCGTTGACTGAAGGTACCTCCAACCTGGGCCCGATGAGCCGCAAGATGAAGGACACCGAACTGGCGGCTTTCGAGCAGAAGTACGGCTACAAGCCAACCGCTATCCCGGTTGCCGTGGATGCCCTGGCTGTGTTCGTGCACAAGGACAACCCGATCCAGCACCTGACCATGGAGCAAGTCGACGCGATCTTCTCCTCGACTCGCCTGTGCGGTGGCAAAGCCGACGTGAAAACCTGGGGTGACCTGGGTGTGACCGGCGACCTGGCCAACAAGCCGGTTCAGCTGTTCGGTCGTAACTCGGTATCCGGCACCTACGGCTACTTCAAGGAAGAAGCCCTGTGCAAAGGCGACTACAAGCCAAACGTGAACGAACAACCGGGCTCGGCTTCGGTCGTGCAGTCGATCAGCTCTTCGCTGAACGGCATCGGTTACTCGGGTATCGGCTACAAGACCGCCAGCGTGAAGACCGTGGCCCTGGCCAAGAAAGGCAGCACTGACTTCGTCGAAGACAGCGAAGAAAACGCCCTGAACGGCAAATACCCGCTGTCGCGTTTCCTCTACGTGTACGTCAACAAAGCCCCGAACAAACCTCTGGCCCCGCTGGAAGCCGAGTTCGTGAAGCTGGTTCTGTCCAAACAGGGCCAGGAAGTTGTGGTGAAAGACGGCTACATCCCACTGCCAGCCAAAGTTGCCGCCAAGGCCCTGGCTGACCTGGGTCTGAAAGAAGGCAACTGATTGCCTCTGCGGGGCCGGAGTACCGGCCTCGCATCCGAATTTTCTAGTCCGCTGCCAGCCATGCTTCGCGGCGGATTTGTTGCGTCACTGCACTGTCATCTTTCTGTCATACAGGATCGCTAGGGTGTGCGCATGAATGATCTGGCCAATTCCACCATGACGACGACTTCTCCCCCCAAGCGCATTGATTTCAATACGCCTGAGCTGCAACGCAAGCGCCGCATTCGCGCGCTCAAGGATCGCCTGACCCGTTGGTACGTGCTGGTCGGCGGCCTCGCTGTCCTCGGCGCCATCACTCTGATTTTCTTCTTCCTGGCTTACGTCGTCGCGCCGTTGTTCCAGGGCGCCTCATTGACCAAGGAAGACGCCCTGACCCCGGCCTGGATCCAGGACGCCGGCAAGCCGCTGATGATCTCCCTCGAAGAACAGAACCAAGTCGCCATGCGGGTCTCCGACAAGGGCCAGGCGTTGTTCTTTAATGTGGAAACCGGCGCCGAACTCAAGCACGTCGACCTGCCACTGCCTGCCGGCACCAGTGTTGCCTCTATCGGTGAAGACCAACCCGGTAGCCCGTTGGTGATCCTCGGTCTGTCCAATGGCCAGTCCATGGTGTTCCGTCATACCTATAAGGTGTCCTACCCGGACGGCAAGAAAACCATTACGCCTGCGATCGAATACCCCTACGGCGAAACGCCGATCGTGCTGGATGACGCCGGTCGCCCACTGGAGCACGTCGCTCTCAACGCCACTGACTCCACTTTGGTGGTTGCAGGTTCCGCTGGTTCGCACTTGAACGTGCTGTCGCTGAATCGCGAAGAAAACATGATGACCGGCGAGGTCACCAGCGAGCAGAAGCGCATCGAGCTGCCGCAGATGACCGAGCCGGTGAAGGCGATCTTCATCGACCCGCGCCAGCAATGGTTGTACGTGATCAATGGCCGCGCCCTGGCCGACGTGTTCAGCCTGCGCGACAACAGCCTCAACGGTCGCTACAAATTGCTCGAAGACGGCAACGCTGAAGTTACTGCCAGCACGCAACTGGTGGGCGGCATCTCGCTGATCATCGGTAACTCCAAAGGTGGCCTGGCCCAGTGGTTCATGGCCCGCGACCCGGATGGCGAGCAGCGCTTCAAGCAGATCCGCACCTTCCAGATGGGTACCACGCCTATCGTGGAAATTTCCGCCGAAGAGCGCCGCAAAGGCTTCACCGCCCTCGACGCTTCCGGCCAGTTCGGCGTGTTCCACAGCACTGCCCACCGTACATTGCTGGTGGACCCGGTAGTCGATGGCCAAGGCGTGTACGGCATGTCGCCACGGGCCAACCGTGTAATTGTGGAAGCCGGCGGCAAGCTGCAACCGTTGGCGCTGGACAACCCGCACCCGGAAGTCTCGTGGAGCGCGTTGTGGAGCAAGGTCTGGTACGAAAACTACGACGAGCCTAAGTACGTCTGGCAATCGACCGCCGCCAACACCGACTTCGAACCCAAGATGAGCCTGGCCCCGCTGACCTTCGGCACCCTGAAGGCCGCGTTCTACGCCATGCTGCTGGCGGCGCCACTGGCGGTTGCCGCGGCGATCTACACCGCTTACTTCATGGCCCCGAGCCTGCGCCGCAAGGTCAAGCCGGTGATCGAGCTGATGGAAGCGATGCCGACGGTGATCCTTGGCTTCTTCGCGGGCCTGTTCCTGGCGCCGTATGTGGAAGGGCATCTACCGGGCATCTTCAGCCTGTTGATGCTGTTGCCGATTGGCATACTGGTGGCCGGCTTCATCTTCAGCCGCCTGCCTGAATCCATCCGCCTGCGCGTTCCCGATGGTTGGGAAAGCGCGATCCTGATCCCGGTGATCCTGTTTGTGGGCTGGCTCTCGCTGTACATGAGCCCGTACCTGGAAACCTGGTTCTTCGGCGGCGACATGCGCATGTGGATCTCCCATGACCTGGGCATCACCTACGACCAGCGCAATGCCTTGGTCGTCGGCCTGGCCATGGGGTTCGCGGTGATCCCGAACATCTACTCCATCGCCGAAGACGCCGTGTTCAGCGTGCCACGCGGCCTTACCCTGGGCTCGCTGGCCCTGGGTGCCACGCCGTGGCAGACCATGACACGCGTGGTAATCCTGACCGCCAGCCCGGGCATTTTCTCGGCGTTGATGATCGGCATGGGCCGTGCCGTCGGTGAGACCATGATCGTGTTGATGGCCACCGGTAACACCCCGGTGATGGAGATGAACCTGTTCGAAGGTCTGCGCACGCTGGCAGCCAACGTCGCGGTGGAAATGCCCGAGTCGGAAGTCGGTGGCAGTCACTATCGCGTGCTGTTCCTCTCGGCGCTGGTGCTGCTGTTGTTCACCTTCATCATGAACACCCTCGCCGAGCTGATCCGTCAGCGTCTGCGCAAGAAATACTCGTCGCTTTAAGAAAGGTAGAAGTCTGTGAAACAGAACTCCCTGAATGGATGGTTCAAGAGCGGCGCCCCCGGCGTCTGGATCAGCGGTGGCGCGGTGTCCATCGCGGTCATCATGACCATTGGTTTGCTGGCGGTGATTGCCGTGCGTGGTCTCGGCCACTTCTGGCCCGCCGACCTGATCCAGGCCAACTACAATGTGCCGGGACAGGCAAACCATATTGTTATCGGCGAAGTGGTGCAGAAAGAAGAAGTCCCCCGCGAGCGCCTGAAAAGCGCGGGCCTGCCGGTGCCGGACCAAGGCCCGGAGTTCATGACCCGCGAGCTGATCAAGGTCGGCAACCGTGATCTGAACGGCAACGATTTCACCTGGATCGTCGGCGAGTGGCTCAAAGACCAGACCACGCCTGCGAACCTGATGACCATCGAGCGCCGTGAATGGGGCAATTTCTACGGCACCCTGGTCAATGTCAAACAGGACGGTAAAGTCATCGCCGAAGGCGAGGCCGCATGGCCGGAGCTGCAGGCCCGTGTCGAGCGCGTCAACAAGCTGGCCGCCCAACTCAAGACCCTGGAGAAATCCGATATAGGCGCGATCAACGCCGGTCTCGAACGCATCCGCCTGCACGGTCGTAAGCTGGAACTGGAAGGCAAGCTCGACGCCGCCGCCCAGGCCGACATGGACTCAGGCCGCGCCGAGCTGAATGCCCGCTACCAGGATATCGAAGCACGCCTGGCCGACCTGCACGCCCAGTTCAACCGCGACGCGCTGACCGCCCGTGACGGCAACGGCAAGGAAATCGAAATCGGCATTGGCAAAGTGGTGCACGCCTATCAGCCGAACGCCATGGGGACTATTACCAAGATCGGGTTCTACTTCAGCAAAGTCTGGGAATTCCTCAGCGATGACCCACGGGAAGCCAACACGGAAGGCGGGATCTTCCCGGCCATCTTCGGCACCGTGATGATGACCCTGATCATGGCGATGATCGTCACTCCGTTCGGCGTGCTGGCGGCGGTGTACCTGCGCGAATACGCCAAGCAGAACACCCTGACCCGCGTCATTCGTATCGCCGTGAACAACCTGGCCGGTGTCCCGGCCATCGTCTACGGCGTGTTCGGCCTGGGCTTCTTCGTGTATGTACTGGGTGGCTCGGTTGACCGCCTGTTCTTCGCTGAAGCCCTGCCGGCTCCGACCTTCGGTACGCCGGGCCTTTTGTGGGCCTCGTTGACCCTGGCACTGCTGGCGGTGCCGGTGGTGATCGTGGCCACTGAAGAAGGCCTGGCGCGGATTCCTCGCACCGTACGTGAAGGCTCCCTGGCACTGGGCGCGACCAAGGCGGAGACGCTGTGGAAGATTGTGCTGCCGATGGCCAGCCCGGCGATGATGACCGGCATGATCCTCGCCGTGGCTCGCGCCGCTGGCGAAGTGGCGCCGCTGATGCTGGTCGGTGTGGTGAAACTGGCACCGTCGCTGCCGTTGGATGGCAACTACCCGTACCTGCACCTGGACCAGAAGATCATGCACTTGGGCTTCCATATTTATGACGTCGGCTTCCAGAGCCCCAACGTCGAAGCCGCACGGCCGCTGGTGTACGCCACCGCGTTGCTGCTGGTGCTGGTGATCGCCACGCTCAACTTGTCGGCGGTGTGGATCCGTAACCACCTGCGCGAAAAATACAAAGCGCTGGACAGCTAAAGCTATTAGCCACAAGCGGCAAGCTTAAAAGCCGCTTTTGCTCAAATCTTGCAGCTTGCAGCTAGAGGCTGGCAGCTACGAACGGAGTGAGACCATGCAACAAGACACCCACACCCACGGCATCAACATGTCTGCCCTGGGTCGCGACAAGCAGAGCCTGAGCCTGGCCCAGGAAACCGTGGCCATCGAAGTCCCGGGCCTGAGCCTGTACTACGGTGAAAAACAGGCGCTGTTCGACGTCAGCATGAACATCCCCAAGCAGCGCGTGACCGCCTTTATCGGCCCGTCGGGTTGCGGCAAGTCCACGCTGCTGCGCACCTTCAACCGTATGAACGACCTGGTGGACGGCTGCCGTGTAGACGGTGCCATCAACCTCTACGGCACCAACATCTACCGCAAGGGCGAAGACGTGGCCGAGCTGCGTCGTCGGGTGGGCATGGTGTTCCAGAAGCCCAACCCGTTCCCCAAGACTATCTACGAAAACGTGGTCTACGGCTTGCGCATACAGGGCATCAACAAGAAGCGCATCCTCGACGAAGCGGTTGAATGGGCCTTGAAAGGCGCAGCGCTGTGGGACGAAGTCAAAGACCGCCTGCACGAGTCGGCACTCGGTTTGTCCGGCGGTCAGCAGCAGCGCCTGGTGATTGCGCGCACCATCGCCGTTGAGCCGGAAGTGTTGCTGCTCGACGAGCCTTGCTCGGCACTCGACCCGATCTCGACGCTGAAAGTCGAAGAGCTGATCTACGAACTCAAGTCCAAGTTCACCATCGTCATCGTGACCCACAACATGCAGCAGGCGGCGCGGGTTTCCGACTACACCGCGTTCATGTACATGGGCAAACTGGTGGAATTCGGCGATACCGACACCCTGTTCACCAATCCGGCGAAGAAGCAGACCGAAGACTACATCACCGGTCGTTATGGCTAGTTGGGGCAGCTGCAAGCCGCAAGTTTCAAGCGGCAAGTAAAGGCAGTTTGATTAACGACACACATCAGCTTGCAGCTTGTAGCTTGCGGCTTACAGCTTTTGCGGAGCAAAACCATGATTTCGAAGGAAGGATTAACCCACCACATCTCCGCGCAGTTCAACGCCGAGCTCGAGGAAGTGCGCAGCCACCTCCTGGCGATGGGCGGGCTGGTGGAGAAGCAAGTCAACGACGCGGTCACCGCGCTGATCGAGGCCGACTCGGGCCTGGCCCAGCAAGTGCGTGAGATCGATGACCAGATCAACCAGATGGAACGCAATATCGACGAAGAATGCCTGCGCATTCTCGCTCGTCGCCAGCCGGCGGCGTCCGACCTGCGTTTGATCATCAGCATCTCCAAGTCGGTGATCGACTTGGAGCGCATCGGCGACGAAGCCACCAAGATCGCCCGTCGCGCCATCCAACTGTGCGAAGAAGGTGAAGCGCCGCGCGGTTACGTGGAAGTGCGCCACATCGGCGACCAGGTGCGCAACATGGTGCGCGATGCCCTCGACGCCTTTGCTCGCTTCGATGCAGAGTTGGCACTCTCGGTGGCCCAGTACGATAAGGTCATCGACCGCGAATACAAGACCGCGCTGCGTGAGCTCGCGACCTATATGATGGAAGACCCCCGCTCTATCTCGCGGGTCTTGAGCATTATCTGGGTGCTGCGCTCCCTGGAGCGCATCGGCGACCATGCGCGCAATATCTCGGAACTGGTGATTTATCTGGTGCGTGGCACCGATGTGCGGCACATGGGCCTCAAGCGCATGAAGGCTGAAGTTGAAGGTTCGGCCGATCTTATCCCTAATGTTCCGGGCGAATCTGACGATAAGTAAGGTTGCCCGAGAAATTAACGCCCGGCCTTTGGTCGGGCGTTTTTGTTTGTGGCCACTGAATTTTTTACACGTTGAGTGAGATAAATTCCCAACGTGACTACCGAGTTTTGGCAAAATGCCATCAGTCAGGCGTCTTGCGTGCCGAAGTGTTAATAGGATGAAGGGTCGATGAGTAAAGTCAGTGTATTAGTGGTGGATGACGCCTCGTTTATCCGCGACCTGGTGAAGAAGTGCCTGCGCAACTACTTCCCCGGGATCAAGCTTGAAGACGCGGTAAACGGCAAAAAGGCCCAGGCCATCCTGATGCGCGAGAGCTTCGACCTGGTGCTGTGCGACTGGGAAATGCCGGAGATGTCCGGCCTTGAACTGCTGACCTGGTGTCGTGAGCAGCCTCATCTCAAGGCCATGCCGTTCGTGATGGTGACCAGCCGCGGCGACAAGGAAAATGTGGTCCAAGCCATCCAGGCCGGGGTTTCCGGCTATGTCAGCAAGCCGTTCACCAACGAGCAGTTGCTGAACAAGGTCAAGCAGGCCTTGCACAAGATCGGTCGCCTCGACGCACTGGTCGCCAGCGCACCGACCAAAATGAACTCGGCGTTCGGCAACGATTCCCTCAGCGCACTGACCGGCGGCAAGCCCGAAGCGCTCAAGTCGGCACCTGTGGCGGCGGCTGCCCCTGCACCGAGCCGAGGCCTGCTCAACAGCCCGCCGGTTCAGGCGCCAGCGGCTGCATCCCCTGCTGGTGGTCGTGGCCAAGGCCAGTTGCGCCTGTCCAGTGGCACCCAGCAATGCGTGATCAAGGCGCTGAGCATCAAGGAAGCGCTGCTGGTAGTACGTCGCAGCGAAGTCCTGCCCCAGGTACTGGAAAGCGCCGTGCTCGACCTGGAGCAAGGCGACAACGCCGAAGTCGCCCGTCTCAATGGCTATCTGCACGCTATCGTCGCCTTCGAGCCGAAGCCCGACAGCGATTGGCTGCAGCTGACTTTCCGGTTTATCGACCAGGATGCGCAGAAGCTCGATTACATCTCCCGCCTGATCGCACGGGGTACGGCGCAGAAGCATTTTGTGCCGGGTGCTTGATCTGTAGTGAGCGGGCTTGTCGGGTCGCTCACTACAGACTGTAACGATCCCTTGCTAGCCTGCCGTTCAGTCATCCCGGCAGGTTCGCGCCATGCTCATGCGCCTTTTGCTGTGCTGTGGGCTGGCCACGGTCGCCGTGTCGACCCAGGCCATGACCCTCTACAAATCTGTCGATGCCTATGGCGTGGTGTTTATCAGCGACCGGTATACGCCGGGCGCCCAGGTATTTGTGATCCGGGAGCGCAAGCTTGAACGGCCGATACTCGACAGGCCTCCAGCCCGCTACCCGCCTCAGGCCTACCGCTATCCCTTGCCCTGGCGCGGCGGCCCATTTCGCCTGACCCAAGGCCCCAACGGCACCTTCAGCCATACCGATAGTAAGAGCCGCTACGCCATGGATATCGCCATGCCCGAAGGCACGCCAATCATCGCGGCGCGTAGCGGGGTGGTGGTGAAAACCGAGAACGAGCAGACCGGGCGCGGCAGTGATGCGTCGGGGAATTTCGTGAGGGTGCGCCACGATGACGGCACCGAGGGCGTGTACCTGCATCTTAAGCAAGGTTCGGTGAGCGTCCGGGTCGGGCAACGTGTGGCGGTAGGAAGCCCGTTGGCGTTGTCGGGCAATACCGGCAACAGCAGCGGGCCGCATCTGCATTTTGTGGTGCAGCGCGCCACTGACGCGGGGCTGGTGTCGATCCCGTATGAGTTCAACCAGCCGGTGGGTGCGTTGCCCAACTTTGCGTTGGGCAACTGAGGGTCAATCCAGCAGCAGGACCTTGGCCAATACGATCTTCGGCCCTTTCATCTTCTTGATGATGATGCGCAAGCCTTCCACCTCCAGCACCTCTTCCTCTTCCGGCACGCGCTTGAGCGTGTCGTAGATCAGGCCGGCCAGGGTTTCGGCTTCGATGTGGTCCAGGTCCACACCCAGCAGGCGCTCCACTTTGAACAGCGGCGTGTCGCCACGCACCAGCAGCTTGCCCGGCTGATAGGCCAGGATGCCGCGCTCGGCCTTGCGGTGTTCGTCCTGGATGTCGCCTACCAATACTTCCAACACGTCTTCCATGGTGAGGTAGCCGATGATCTTGCCGTCGGCTTCTTCCACCAGGGCAAAGTGCGCGCCGCCTTTGCGGAACTGCTCCAGCAGTTGCGACAGCGGCATGTGCCGCGACACACGCTCCAGCGGGCGGGTCAGCTCGGCCAGGTTGAACGACTCAGGGATGTGATCCAGGGCCGCCAGTTCCAATAGCAAGTCCTTGATGTGCAGCAGGCCCACGAATTCGTTGCGCACCGCGTCATATACCGGATAGCGGCTGAATTTGTGACGGCGGAACAGCGCGAGGATTTCCTTGAGTGGGGCGTTGAAGTCCAGGGTGACCAGGTCTTCCCGGGAATTGGCCCAGTCCACCACTTCCAGTTCGCCCATTTCCACGGCGGAGGCGAGCACGCGCATGCCTTGGTCGCTCGGGTCCTGGCCACGGCTGGAGTGCAGGATCAGCTTGAGTTCTTCGCGGCTGTAATGGTGTTCATGGTGCGGACCAGGCTCGCCTTGGCCGGCGATGCGCAGGATCGCGTTGGCGCTGGCGTTGAGCAGGTAGATCGCCGGGTACATGGCCCAGTAGAACAGGTACAGCGGCACAGCGGTCCACAGCGACAGCAGCTCGGGCTTGCGAATTGCCCAGGACTTGGGTGCCAGTTCGCCGACCACAATGTGCAGGTAGGAAATCACGAAGAACGCGGCAAAGAACGACACGCCCTTGATCACTTCCGGCGACTCGACGCCCACGGCGCCCAGCAGCGGCTCGAGGATGTGCGCGAAGGCCGGCTCACCAACCCAGCCCAGGCCCAGGGAGGCGAGGGTGATACCCAGCTGGCAGGCCGACAGGTAGGCGTCGAGCTGGCTGTGCACGGTGCGCAGAATTTGCCCGCGCCAGCCGTTCTTGTGGGCGATGGCCTCGACCCGGGTGGCGCGCAGTTTGACCATGGCAAATTCCGCCGCAACGAAGAAACCGTTGAGCAGTACCAGGATCAGTGCAAAAAGAATCATGCCGAAGTCGGCGAAGAGTGTAGCGAGGGTGATACCAGGGGAAGGGTCCATGATGGGGTTTTGCAGGTTCCGTGTGTTCGATAAGGGGTGGCAGGTGGGCCTGAAGCGCAGGCACAAGTCGGCCAATGTAGCGGCTGACGGGGCGCTTGCCTAGTGCCCACTGCCGGGCGGGGCGTCAGGTGTCCTGATCAATTGCCCGCGAACGCGTCATCTGTGCCGGCGGAAAATGGCAGGTAAACGTACTGCCATGGCCCAATACGCTGCTGATCTCCAGGCGTGCGCGGTGACGCAGCAGCACGTGCTTGACGATCGCCAGGCCCAGCCCGGTGCCGCCGGTGTTGGAGTTGCGGCTGGAGTCGACGCGGTAGAAACGCTCGGTCAGGCGCGGCAGGTGCTTGGCGTCAATGCCGATGCCGGAGTCCTGCACGCTCAGGTGTGCACCCTGGTCGTCGGCCCACCAGCGGATGCGGATATTGCCTTTGTCCTGGGTGTACTTCACCGCGTTGAACACCAGGTTGGAAAACGCGCTGCGCAACTCGCCTTCGCTGCCTTTGAGCAGGATGGCAGGGTCGGCTTCCAGGGTGATCTGCTGCCCGCGTTGGCCGGAGAGGGCCTGAGCGTCGTTCTTGATGGTCTGCAACAGGCTCTGCACCGCCACCGGCTGGTTATCGGACGGATAATCGGTCGCCTCCAGCTTGGCCAGCAACAGCAGGTCGTTGAGCAGTGTCTGCATGCGTGAGCCTTGCTGCTGCATTTGCTGCAGGGCACGGCTCCAGCGCGGGTTGATCTCGTCGACGTTGTCCAGCAGCGTCTCCAGATAGCCGCAGATCACCGTCAGAGGTGTGCGCAACTCGTGGGAGACGTTGGCGACGAAGTCTTTGCGCATCTGTTCCAACTGGTGGATGCGGGTGACGTCACGCACCAGCATCAGGTGTTCGTTGTTGCCATAGCGCGTCAGGTACAGCTGGATGCGCACGCGGTCATTGGTGGGCGAGGGGATTTCCAGGGCTTCTTCGTAGTTCTCCTGTTCGAAGTATTCCTTGAAGCGCGGATGGCGCACCAGGTTGGTCACCGGCTGGCCGCTGTCCTGGGGCGTCTTGAGGCCCAGCAGGGTCTCGGCGGCGCGGTTCCACCATTCAAGGTTGCCGTCGCTGTCGAGCATGATCACCGCGTCCTTGAGCGCGGCGGTGGACTCCTGCACCCGGTCGATCACGGCTTGCAGGCGCCCGCGTACCCGTTGGTCGCGGCGTTGCAAGTGGTAGATGCTATCGAACACTTCACCCCACAGGCCGTAGCCATCGGGCGGTGCTTCATCGGGTTTGTGCTGACGCAGCCATTCATGCAGGCGCAGCAGTTGCTTGAGGGTCCAGCCCAGGTACAAGGCAATGCCAACTGCCAGGCTCCAGCCGTAGTAACCGCTGACCAGGCCCACCAATAGGCAGCCGGTGATCAGCAAAAGCATGTGGCGGATCAGGGTGCCATGCCAGTTTTGGTTCACGATCGGTCCTTCGGACAGTGAAAAGTTTCAAGCTGCAAGCTTCGAGTCAGAGCCGATCAGCTTCTACTTGTCGCTTGTAGCTGAGCGCTTGTAGCTGCTTTCAACCCTTGGTTGAAAACCGGTAGCCAGTGCCGCGCACGGTTTGTACCAGATTCTCGTAGGCATCGCCCAAGGCTTTGCGCAGGCGGCGGATATGCACGTCCACGGTGCGCTCTTCCACATACACATTGCCGCCCCACACTTGGTCCAGCAGTTGGCCACGGGTGTAGGCGCGCTCCTGGTGGGTCATGAAAAATTGCAGCAGGCGGTATTCGGTCGGGCCCATTTCGGCCGGCTTGCCGTCAATGGTCACGCGGTGGCTGATCGGGTCCAGCAGCAGGCCGCCGACTTCGATCGGCGCTTCGCCATCGGTCGGGCCGGCACGGCGCAATACGGCTTTCAGACGCGCTACCAGCTCGCGCGGGGAAAAAGGCTTGGTGATGTAGTCATCGGCGCCGACTTCCAGGCCTTGGATCTTGTTGTCTTCTTCGCCCTTGGCGGTGAGCATGATAATCGGGATGTCCCCGGTCAGTTCGTCACGCTTGAGGCGGCGGGCCAGCTCGATGCCGGAGGTGCCGGGCAGCATCCAGTCCAGCAGGATCAGGTCAGGCTTGCGGTCGACGATAATGGCATGGGCCTGCTGGGAGTTCTCCGCCTCCAGGCAGTCGTAGCCGGCCATTTCCAACGCAACGGCGATCATCTCGCGGATGGGCGCTTCGTCGTCAACAATCAGAATGCTCCTGCCAACCATGCTCAAAAATCCTCTTGTCATTTAACTGTCTTGCGCCGCATTAGATAACGGAATTATTGCAGTCGTGTGACAGTAATTTAGTCGCTCGGGCAATTCCCGCCTCTCTGGACTACGCTTTGGGTCCGAATCCTGACAACCAAAAAAGGAAGGTTCCGATGACTTACAGCACGATTTCCTGGAAAGCCCTGCTGGTAACGGCGGCGTTGACGTTGCCGACCCTGGCATTTGCGGCGGAGCCGGCGATGACGAAAGACGGGATGCTGGTCGACCACAAGGGCATGACGCTCTACACCTTCGACAAGGATGCCGATGGCAAGTCAGTGTGCAAGGACCAATGCGCGACCAATTGGCCGCCGCTGAAGGCGGAGTCCACCGACACGTCGATGGGCAAATGGACAGTCATCACCCGCGACGATCAGACCAGCCAGTGGGCCTATGAGGGTAAGCCTGTCTACACCTACAAGGATGACCACAAGGCGGGCGACAAGACCGGTGATGGCAAGGGTGGGGCGTGGCACGTCATCAAACCCTGATCACGGGGTACCGTTGAAAACATCGCGGGCAAGCCCGCTCTCACAGTGGAACGCGTTCCAAATGTGGGAGCGGCGGTGCGACGATTCGACTTGCCCGCGAAGGCGTAAGCCCGGCCGCCACAAAAACCTCAGCGCAACGCATAATCCAGCACAATCCCGACAAATATCGCCAACCCCGCCCAGTGGTTGTGCAAGAACGCCTTGAAGCACTTCATCCGATCCTTGTCCCGGGTGTACCAGAATTCCCAGGCAAAACAGCCGGCCGCTGCCAGCAGCCCCAGGTGAAACCAGCCGCCCAGCTCAAACCGGGCTCCGGCCAGCAACAGGCACGCCAGCGACAGCCCTTGCAGGGTAAGAATGATCACGCGATCAGCTTCACCGAACAGGATGGCCGTGGATTTCACGCCGATCTTCAAGTCATCGTCGCGGTCGGTCATCGCGTAATAAGTGTCGTAGCCCACCGTCCACAGCAGGTTGGCGATATACAACAGCCACGCGGCGGCAGGCAGGCTGCCGGTCTCGGCGGTAAACGCCATCGGCATGCCCCACGAGAACGCCGCCCCCAGCACCACCTGCGGGTAATAGGTGTAGCGCTTCATGAACGGGTAGCTCGCCGCCAGCGCCAGGCCGCCGAGTGACAGCAGGATGGTGGTGGCGTTAGTCAGCAGCACCAGCAGGAAACTGATGCCCATCAGCACCGCGAAAAACACCAGCGCCTCTTTCGAACTGATCTTGCCGCTCACCAGCGGGCGCTGCTCGGTGCGCTTTACATGGCCGTCGACCTTGCGGTCCGCCCAGTCGTTGATCACGCAGCCACCGGCGCGGGTCAGCACCACGCCCAAAACGAAAATCACGATATTGATCAAAGAGGGCGAGCCCTTGCCGGCGATCCACAGTGCCCACAGCGTCGGCCACAGCAGCAGGTAGATGCCGATGGGTTTGTCCATGCGGGTCAATTGGATGAAATCCCAGGCCCTGGGGTTCAGGTGGTTCAGGGATTTGAGCAGGCGCTGGTACATCAGCAGTTCTCCGGATGGGCGTGCAACGCGTGCCAGAAGCTGGGCAGAAAGATCTCCGCGACCAACACGCTCAAGGGGCCGCGATCAAAGCGTGAACGGCGCGCCCACAGGCCGTCGACCTGGTCTGCCGCAGGCAGCCATTGTGGTGGGTAATGGCATACCTCGATGGCCTGGCGGGTGAACGCCCGGTCACAGAACAGCAATTCGCCCAGTGAGCGGCTGCCCAATTCATCCATATGCAAGCCGTCGCCCTGTAAAGCGCTGCGTGCCGCCACACTGCGCGCGAACACCCAGGGCTGGCCGTGGCCACGCAAATACACCTCGCGCACCCAGCCGATACTGGCCGGTGGCAGTGCCAGGGCGGCGCATTCATCGTCGCGCAGCGGCTGCCAGCCCTCGAACAGCGGCGTCACGCTGAAACCATCGTTGGACAGCCACGTCAGCCGCCGCGTCAGCGAGTCTTCGTTGAACAGCCAATTGAGGGTCAAGGGTGCGGGCGCGGGGTGCAGAAGGCTCTGGATCAGCCATTGGCAAGCATCGGGAGGGTCGATTGAGTGCGGCACGGTGAGTCAGTATTGGCAGCAAAAGAGGCGGCGAGCTTACCATGGTGCCCTGGGTTTTTGCCGGACCGACCCGGCTGTTTGCGTCGATCGTGCTTGCATCTGCCGGCCCCGATCAGTACAAAACGCCCTGAGCCGCACGGCAACGCGGGTCTATCGACCGTCGGCCAAGATGCCTGACCCTGAGGAAGCAAGTGATGAAGAAGTGGCAATGTGTAGTCTGTGGCCTGATCTATGACGAGAAAGACGGCTGGCCGGATGACGGAATCCTGCCTGGCACCCGCTGGGAAGACGTCCCGGAAGATTGGCTGTGCCCGGACTGCGGCGTGGGCAAAATGGATTTCGAAATGATTGAAATCGGCTGATTTTCAGTTTTCAGAAAAACACTACAAGGAGAAAGGAATGAACGCACCTGTCGTGATCATCGGCACAGGATTGGCCGGTTACAACGTGGCCCGGGAGTTTCGCAAGCTCGACAGCGAGACCCCATTGCTGCTGATCACCGCGGATGACGGGCGCTCCTACTCCAAGCCCATGCTGTCCACCGGCTTTGGCAAGAACAAGGAAGCCGATGGCCTGAGCATGGCTGAACCCGGCGCCATGGCTGAGCAACTCAAGGCCGAAGTGCGCACTCACACCCGCGTCAGTGGCATCGACCCCGGCCACAAGCGCTTGTGGATCGGTGAGGAAGCGGTGGCTTACCGTGACCTGATCCTGGCTTGGGGCGCTGAAACCGTGCGTGTGCCAGTGGAAGGTGATGCGGCTGACCTGATTTTCCCGATCAATGACCTCGAAGACTACGCACGCTTTCGCGCCGCCGCTGCCGGCAAACGCCGTGTGCTGCTGCTCGGCGCGGGCCTGATCGGCTGTGAGTTTGCCAACGACCTGATTCTTGGCGGTTATGAAATCGACCTGGTGGCGCCGTGCGAACAAGTCATGCCGACCCTGCTGCACCCGGCAGCGGCCGCGGCGGTGCAAGCCGGGCTGGAAGGTCTCGGCGCACGTTTCCACCTGGGCCCGGTGCTCAATCGCCTGCAGCGCACTGCTGACGGCCTGGAAGCCCATCTGTCGGACGGTGAAGTAATCCACTGCGACCTGGTGGTCTCAGCCATCGGCCTGCGCCCACGGGTGGATCTGGCAGCCGCCGCCGGCTTGCAGACCAATCGCGGGATCATGGTGGACCGCCACCTCAAGACCTCCCACGCCAATATCTACGCCCTGGGCGACTGCGCCGAGGTTGACGGCCTTAATCTGCTGTACGTGATGCCACTGATGAGCTGCGCCCGCGCCCTGGCCCAGACCTTGGCGGGCAACGCCACCGCCGTCAGCTACGGCCCGATGCCGGTGACCGTCAAGACGCCGGTCTGCCCGCTGGTGGTCTCGCCACCGCCACGGGGCACCGAAGGCGTCTGGAGCGTGGAAGGCGAGGGCGCCGACATCAAGGCCTTGTGCCGCGACGCCAGCGGCCGCTTGCTGGGTTATGCCCTGACTGGCACTGCCGTGATGGAAAAACTCGCCCTCAATAAAGAACTTCCGCCGTTGCTGGCGTAAATACCGGTCGTTCTGTCGGAATAAGCACGGTTTTCCCACTAGAAAGGCCGCCGCGAGACTGGCGGAGCGTGCGAGGGCATGCCATCCTCACTCCCGTCTGCCGCAGAGTAGAGCCTGCGGCGCTTTGGGCGCTGCTCCAGAAGAGAGCAGCACGGACATAACAACAAAAAACCGTCAAAGAGGCTTCACTTATGCGTAAACCAGAACTCGCAGCCGCCATCGCTGAAAAAGCCGATCTCACCAAAGAACAGGCCAACCGCGTCCTCAACGCCGTTCTCGAAGAAATCACCGGCGCCCTGCACCGCAAGGACAGCGTCACCCTGGTTGGCTTCGGCACCTTCCTGCAACGCCATCGCGGCGCCCGCACTGGCAAAAACCCTCAAACCGGTGAGCCGGTGAAAATCAAGGCCAGCAACACTGTTGCGTTCAAGCCAGGCAAATCGCTGAAAGACACTGTCAACGCGTAATGGCGTTACCGTCTCGAAGGGGGCGGGGTGGTAGGAGAGATGGGCACGCCGACTGGGTCGGGTGCCCATTTTTTGTAGGCTGGAGAATGTCACACCAGTAGTAACCTCCCGGTTACAACTCCCCCCAAGGATCAAATTTATAAGTGGCATCCAACGGTGTGAACTCTAGCCCAAAGAGCGCCTTGGATTCGAACATCGCCTTGAACTCAGCCGAACAGACCGTTTCGTTAATATCCGTGCATAGAAACAGGTGTTGATGAATACCTGGTTTTATCTTGAATGATTCGATGGACTCAAAAACGATAGCGGGTACATCACTTTCTTCTGGTGTCTTGAGTTTGCCGGTGTATTTGTCGCGGTCGATGGTGAATACCGAATGCTCAAGATCAAGCAGGCTGAGTCGGGCGGTCGGAACGAAAAGGTTGTAGCGTTTTTCAGGTGTTTTTTTTCTTTTAACTCTATCTCGACCTGACGCGTGATATGAGGAATTTCGAGCGTTGCGCAGATGTTCAAGACGGCATCTGTCGCCAGCAACTCTTCAATCATGAGGTCCGCTTTCAACTCCTTGATCTTGGCCTTGACTTTATAAGCGCTGAGCCTGTCCCTGACAGCATCGGTGTACTTGTTATGGTTCGACCAATGTCCAGGAAGCTGCGTTTTAGCGGCAAGGTCCTTTGATCCTGGCAGGAAAGCACCGTTGGAGGCGCCATCCGGGTCCCAACCTATCTTTTTCAGCCTGGAGAACATTTTGCCGAACTCTTTGTGTTTGATCAGCTCCTCGGGTATCAGGTGATGGTTGGCTATACCGTCACCTTCGCGAGCCCCCATGTTCTTGCCTAGCTTCGTCGAGCACCAGCCCAGTGGGTCACTCCAGCCCAGAGGGTTGGTGGCGTACTGATAGAGGTTAATGCCGCCCAGCAATCCAACCGGGTCTTCTGTAGTGAATCTGCCGATATCGGGGTCATAAAGATAAAGGGGTCAGATTTATTTATAGTCCCTATCCGGATTAAATAGATCCGTCCCCTTTATTGTTCAGACTTGGATACCTTTGGAACAGTCTACGAATCGAAGACCTTTAAGCTGGGATGCTTCGCATTGCTGCTTGAACTGCTGGGAAACAAAGATGCGTTGTGAACTTTCCTTAGCTCTCACGATATGGTGATTGCCTAAGGTAGCAGGTGGCGAACTTTGAATAGTAGTGAATCTCAGAGGACCATCCGGCATAAAGCTGAACATGGGACCATATTGAGAGTTATTCAAATCAATACAAGGAAGTATCTGGATCACATTGAATACATAGTAACCTTCCAGCTTTTCTTCTTTTAGATAAACGTTGGCAGGAAAAGCTGAATGTCTTTCGGGAATTTGCGCAGTACGTTGGCCATTGCCTCGCTTACAAATTCAAGCGTGTCACTTTGAAGAAGATCGAAGGACATTAATCGAGATGCGCTGACCTTATTTTTATTTCTAAAGGTTGGCGTAGTAGCAATTGATGATTGCTCTTCTCCACTAATAAACAATAGGTGGTCGGGAGATTTTTTCTGGTCGTATTTGAACCAGTAAATTGCTGAATAATTTTCACTGATTTCTAATAGGTACATATTATTTCCCGCAGCGACCTGCTTGAGTTGAGTTTTTATTCAACCGAGTACGCCCATTGCGTAATTCCGACCTTTCATCACTGCCTGCGCGTACTGGGTTTTTTTCCATTTTCCAGCCTTGCCCGCGAGGGATATTTCATTGAGTTGTGCTCGAACAGCTTTGTTGTAACCCGGATGTGAGCCTTTGTGAATAGTGCGATATTTGTGCTTGCCCTCTTCACTAGGCAAGTAAATGATGTTGGAGGTTTTGTGTATGTCGAATCCAGCCTTCTTCAGAGCAGGGTGATCAGCCAGCGATTGAGGAATAATATGGTGTTTCTGGAATCCATCGATTCCAGGCATATTTTTATAGTTCCAGTTAAACAGGCCCCATGGATCAACCCATGTAATTGGATTTGGCGCATATTGGTACAGGTTTATGCCGCCCAGTAAACTGATCGGATCTGGAGTCGTGAATCTCCCTATTTCGGGGTCGTAGAACCTGAGAGTGTTGTAGTGTAGCCCCGTCTCCCGGTCCAGGTACTGCCCTTGGAACCGCAGGTTCTGCTCTTCAATGTAATAAGGCTCACGCACCTCTTCCAGCGTGTTGCCCCACACCCGATAAGTCGCCTGCCAGACGCTGTGCCCATCGGCCTCGGTCAGTTGTTCCGGCAACCCGTTCAGGTCGTTGTGGTAGTAGCGAATCTTCTGTAGCGGGCCAAGGCCGTCGACGCGGGCCAGCGGTTCGTAGCCGTCATCATCGTAAACATATAGGCTGGTCTGGCTGTATTTATGCTCCTGCAATAACCGCAGTCCATCCCACACAAACTGCGTTTCTCCCAGCGGATATCCGTCACTGCCATGCTCGGTTTTTTCGATGCGTCGGCCCAGCGGGTCGTAGGTCATTCGCACGACGCTGCTGTCATCGTTACGCACTTCAACCAAACGGCTTTCAGCATCGTAGGTAAACCGCTGCACGCCCCGTTTCGCGCTGCGTTTTTCGATCATCCGCCCAAACGCGTCATAGCGATAACGTTTGTTCTGATACGTCAGCAGCCTGTTATGCACCACCAACCCGGCACCCGCCTGCGGGCCATCTAGCAGGTTGGCGGCGGCGTCGTAGGCGAAGGTTTCACGCTGGCCGTGCAGGCTGTCCTGGCAGGCGATGATGCGGCCGGTGGCGTCGTAGTGCAGCAGTTGGCGTTGGTCGCGGTGTTTTTCCCGATCACGCCCCAGGCGGCCGATCAGGTTAACGGCCGGGTCATAGTCGAAGTGTTTTTGCTGGGCGGCCGGCAGTTGAGTAGGCTGGCCATTGGGGCGCCGTATCCGTGAGCGCAGGCGGCCGCTGCCGCGTGCTGATCTGGCCTTGGGTACGCAGAACTTCGCGGTGTAGACGGTCGCGCTTAAAGTCGCTGATGACGCGGCCGTCGAGGTTGATCTGGTGCAGGTGGCCGCCGCCGCAGTACAGGCGATTGAGCCAGCGGCCGTCGGGTCATATAGTCTGGGCTCACTATCAAGTGTGGCCTGGTATCCAGAATAGGTTTTTACCTCCGGATTTAATGATTTTCTCAACCAGTTCAGTAAATGATTTTGCGATCAGTGTGCTCTCATCGGCCGTCGGGTAACTGTCCCAGAATGAGTCGTAGCAATAGCCAAATTGCGGGCCGGGTGTCAGATCAATTGAAATTATTTGATCTTCACATTTAACCAGCGCGTACCAGTTAGCGGAGTCTGGGTCCTCCAAGTCTTCGTTCATGACGACAAAGTCGGAACGTTCCAGCTCTGGCGCCTGAATCGTAAAGCTGTACTGTGCCCTTGGATAGAAAACAGCGCTGCTGTAATGCTTATAAAAATCGGCCAGGTCATCGGGGACGAGATTACTCGGCAACCCAGTAGAAGGTGCTGTCGTGCAGTCAGAATTCTCTATCAAATCAACGATTTTACTCAGGCTCATCTTCCGCATCCCTTCCGCAGGTAGTTTTTCATTGCTTTGTTGTACAAACCGCGTGAAGCCTTCGGGAAACCTTTAGCTTCGGCGGCCTTAAACATTTTGTTGGAAAGTCTGAGTATTTCGAATTTCGATACCTTCTTCCAATCGAAACCTTTAAAGCCCCGTTTCCCGGTTTTCTTCTGAACCCAGTCTTTAGCAACCTCTTTGGTCGCATTGTGTTGATCTACAGTCATCACTACGGTTGGTGTCTGGCCGTTTCGAGATACGTAGTCCTTGATGTTGTGCTTGGACCACGCATCGAGTATCCCGTGATGTTTCTCGAAGCCAGGTGCGCTTTTTCCATAATCTATAATGTCACCCGGTTTTGCCGGTGCCCAGCCCAGTGGATCGATCCACGTGATGGGATTCGGTGAGTATTGATAGAGATTGATGCCACCCGCCAACCCAATCGGATCCGGCGTCGTAAACCGTCCCACATCCGGATCATAAAACCGAAACGTGTTGTAGTGCAGTCCGATCTCTCGATCCAGATACTGCCCCTGAAACTGTAGATTTTGCTCTTCGATAAAGTACGGTTCACGCACCTCCCCAACCGTATTCCCCCACACCCGATACCGCGCCTGCCACACCGTCTTCCCGTCGGCTTCAGTCAGTTGCTCCGGCAACCCGTTCAGGTCGTTGTGGTAGTAGCGCACACTTTGATGCTCGCCCGTCCCATCCACTCGGGCTAGCGGCGCATAGCTGTCTTCTTCATAGATGTAGAGGCTGGTCTGGCTATGCCGATGCTCCTGCAACAGGCGCAAACCTTCCCAATCGAATCGGGTTTCACCCAGCGGGTAGCCGTTGTTGTCATGTTCGGTTTTAGCGATGCGCCGGCCAAGCGGGTCATAGGTCATTTTCACAACCGTTTCCCGTCCTTCCTTCTGGCTCCGCACTTCGATCAACCGGTGCTCGGCGTCGTAGGCGAAGCGTTGCAAGCCACGTGCAGCGCTGCGTTTTTCGATCATTCGACCAAAACCGTCATAACGGTAGCGCTTGTCCTGATAAGTCAGCAGCTTGTTATGCACGACCAGCCCTGCACTGGATGGCGGCCCGTCCAGCAAGTTGGCGGCGGCGTCGTAGGCGAAGGTTTCCTGCTGGCCTTGAGCGTTGTCCTGGCTGGCGATGATGCGACCGGTCGCGTCGTAGTGCAGCAGTTGACGCTGGTCCCGATGCTTGTCGCGGTCGCGTTCCAGGCGACCGATCAGGTTATCGGCCGGGTCGTAGTCGAAGTGTTTTTGCTGGGCGGCCGGCAGTTGCGTGGGCTGGCCATTGGGGCGGCGTATCCGTGAGCGCAGGCGGCCGCTGCGATCGTATTCGCTGCGCGTGGTGATCTGGCCTTGGGTACGCAGCACTTCGCGGTGCAGGCGGTCGCGCTCGAAGTCGCTGATGACGCGGCCGTCGAGGTTGATCTGGTGGAGGTGACCGCTGCCGTAGTACAGGCGATTGAGCCAGCGGCCATCGGGCAGTTGGGTCTGGATCAGGTTGCCGAGTTCATCGTAGTGATGGTTCAGGCTGCCGGCGGCGCTTTGTTCGGTAATCAGTTGACCAAGCGGATCGTAGGCAAAGGCCAAAGCCTGGGTGGTTTCATCATTACCTGTGAAAGTGACGGCGGTGAGCTGGTCCACCGGATCGTAGGCGTATTCGGTACGGCCATCATCGGTAACTTTCACCAGCAAGCGACCAACCGCATCGCGTTCCAGGCGATGCACGATAGGGGACGGCACTGCGAGTCCTTCATTCGAGGGAACGTACTCTAAGGCAGCCAGATTATCCAACGCATCATAGTCATAACGTCGAGCACTGCCGTCCAAGTCTTGCTGTTCCGTGAGGCGGTCTCCCTCGTCCCAGGCAAAACGGTAGCTTTCCGCGTTTTCATTGGTCAGGGTTTGTAACCGGCCATAGGCGTCGTAGCGGAACTCAATTTGCCTGCCGTGGGCATCTATTCGTTGGCGCACTTGCCCGCGACGGCCGTATTGGTAGCGAGTGGTGTGACCCGCAGCGTCGGTCCAGCCGATCAACAGACCGCTGGTGTCGCGCAGGTACAGCTCGGTGCGACCGTCCGGCAATTCAGTTTGCAGCAAGCGGCCTCGGCAATCGTGTTGATAACGTTGCCGTTCGCCCAAGGCGTCGATGACTACCTGCAAGTGGCCCTGGCGATCGTACTCAAACGCTGTGGGGTACCCCGAACAATCGACATGCTGAATTAACTGTCCGGTTTCATTCCAACGCAGAGTTTTGCTTTTGCCCGTGGCGTCGATGATCTCCACCACCTGACCAAACTTATCGTAGCGATACCGTGTGACATGCCCCAAGGGGTCGATTTCACTGACGCAATTACCCCGTTGGTCGTACTGATATTGCCACGCGTGGCCTGCCGCATCGGTCTCCACTAAGGGCAGCGACCAATGCTCCAGCCACAATGTGGATTCGATACGCCCCAACGGATCCTGAGTGCTGCACAGGTTGCCGGATTCATCGTAGCCGAACTGCCATTTACCGCCTTGAGGATCAATTGCACCGAGCAACTGGCGCTCGTCGTTCCACTCGAATTGCCAAGTCTTCCCCAGATTGTCGGTGTACTCGGTGATCTGGTACTGCGGGTTCCAGCGGCGCGTGCTGACGCGTTGCAAGCCGTCTGTAATATGGGTCACACCGGCCGACAGGTCATAGTCGAATCGGTACTCGTCACCTTCGTCGGTCCAGTGCCGCACCACACGCCATTCGCTATCGTCCACGCATTCCCACTGGTAGTAGCAACGTAGCCCGGCGGGTAGTTGGTGCTCGACCATGCGCTGGCCAGCGTCATAGGCGAAGCGACGTTGCACGTTTGTGGCGGCGTCGCGAACTTCGGCCAGGTCGCCGCGAGTGTCGTAGGCATAGCTGACGAGGGTTTCTCGACTGTGATCGGGGTACACGCGATCGACTCGCTCTACCCGCGCCGGCCATTGTTGGCTATAGCCCAACTCGACGCGCACATGATCGAAAGTATCTCGTAATTGGTTCAGCCGACCCTGGGCGTCATAATCGAGAAAAATGCGGTTGTCATTGCGATCCCCTAACTGGCTGAGGCGCAGTTGCGAAGGGGTGTCTGGCGTTGGCTCGAACAGTCGATAGAGTCCATCAACGCTTTCAATCAGTAGTTGGCCATTGGTATTGCGCCGCACGCTCAAGCCTTCACCGGCGCTGAATACAGCTCCACCCAGCGGGATCACGCCCATGTCGATCTGGCGCGCTTGCTCATCGGTATAGACCAGTCGCTCGCCACCTTCGGGGTGTGCGCCAATCTCGACAAACACTTCGTAGATCACGCTCCAGCTGGCGCCGAACAGGCCATTTCGACGTTCGTCTCGGCTGCTGTAGTAGCGCTGCCATTCGATAGGGAGAAGGCCGGGCAAGGCGAAGTCCAGGTCGTCCTCGCCATCAAGTATTTTCGCGCCCGTCGAGCTATGCACCGGGTTGGGCGAGCCAACCACTGCAGAGGAAATGGCGTTGGTAACCTGGCTGGTGCCCCACGACACCAGTCCGCCCACCACCATGCACGGCAGCTTGCTGAAGAACTTCGAACCACCGCCGCGCAGCATCAACAGTGCTGTCACCGCCAACCCAACACCCGGCGTCTTGCCGCTGCGAATCTCGCGGACCACCACCGGACTACCGCCAATGCGCACGTTGCTGGAGATCATCCCCGATTCGACAATCGAAGCATCGCAGGTGCTGCGGTCACCGCTACGGGCGGCTGGCTGACCGTTGATAGTGACCTTGCTGGAGCCTTCGGCAATAAACTGCGGCGGCATCGGCGGATGCTTGGTGCAGATCACGATATCCAGCGGCTTTGGTACTGCGCCTGGCGCAGGAACCGCGACTGTGGGGCGCCACATCTGCGAGAAAAAACCCTTGGCCATGTCCAGGTAGCTGGCTTCTTCGGGACTGCCACCTTCGGCGAGTTGCGAGCTGACCGGACCGATAGCACCTGCGGCACGTGCAGACGGTATGCCGTTGGTGAAGGTGTTGTGTGAGCCGGTGGCGATCGTCGCCATCACCACCGGCGGAAATAACGCGTTGCCTATCCAGTCGCAAACCTTTGTCAGTCCCTTGTCCGCCCCCGTCTTGCTCATGCCGATACCGACGACGATTCCCACCACCGCGCCGAGCACAAAACAGCCGAGGCCGCCGGTAACGACGGTAATACCGGTCGCGGCCACGATCGCAGCAGTGGCTACCGCTGTAATAGCGATATTGGCTGCGATTTCCAGCACGCCGCCCAGGATGTCGGCCATAACCGAGGTGTGTAGCAGGCTGTCGCCGAGGCGTGCCGCCCAGAGTGCGTCAGACATGGAGGAAGGGCTTCAAGGCTTCGGATTCAGCAGCAGGGTGTTTTTGATCGTTGCCCAGTGGACATTTTCAGCGTCGCCCAGAGGCTGGGCTTTGACATAGCTCAGGGCAAGCATCTGCTGGGTGCCCGGTACAACCAGCGCCAACTGGTATTGATAGATACGCTCGGCGCCCTTGCTGAACTGGTTATGTACTTCGATGGCATCGACATCCTGCGCCGCGCCCACGCGAACTACCTGCGCCGGTTGGTAGCGCAAGTCTTGCACCTGTTTCTCGAGTTTGACCAGTTGGCCTTCGAAGTTGCTTTGCAGTGTTTCACCATCGCCGAGCAGGCTACGGCTGACGATCAACGATGTGCCTAGCGCGGCGAACTTCAGGATATTGACGGACGCATCCTGCACCTCATCGCTGGGCAGTTTGAATTGCAGTTCATTGAGTCGATAGGTCATGAAACTAGGATCTCGTTATTGGCCGGAAGGCGGCTTTGGAAACATGGAATTGACGGCAGCGTCGATTTCGCCTTTGACCCCTTGGCCCATGGGCGTAGTGCCGCCCTTACCGCCAATGTTCAGGTGCAAGTTGCCCCCGGTGTTGATCTCGGAGCTGCCTTCGGAGTACACGTTAATCTGCACGCCGGTGAGGTTGATCTGCCCGCTGGCGTTGAGCTCCAGCACGCTCTTGCCACAGACCAGACGCAGGTTTTCACCCACTTCGATCAGATAGCTTTTACTGATGGCATCGGTCTTGCTGAACCCCACCATGAGCATGTCGTCATGCTTGACCGCACGCACGCGGTCGTTGCCGACCGTTACTACCTCGTCATGCCCAATGCTCTTATTCCGGTCATGCCCCACCGAATGGCTTTCATCCACCTCGACCACGATGTCTTGGTTACGCTCGGCATGGATATACAACTGCTCCAGCCCCTTCTTGTCCTCCATGCGGATTTCATTGAAGTTGGCCGGCGTGCCGCCCTTGCTGGAGCGGCTTTTCATGCCGCTCTGGGTGGCGTTTTCCGGCAGGTCGTAAGGCACGGTCTGCTCGGCGTTGTAGACCCGTCCGGTGATGATCGGCCGATCGGGGTCGCCCTCAAGGAAGCTCACGATCACTTCCTGGCCGATCCGGGGAATCTGCATCGAGCCCCAGTTCTTGCCGGCCCAGGCTTGCGAAACACGAATCCAGCATGAGCTGTTCTCGTTGGATTGGTCGTGACGGTCCCAGTAGAAATGCACCTTCACGCGGCCGTACTGGTCGGTCCAGATTTCCTCGCCTTTGGGGCCGACCACCAGCGCGGTCTGCGGGCCTTTGACGATAGGGCGGTGGGTGCTGGCCAACGGGCGGAAGCTCTGCTGGGCGTCGATGCAGGTGAGGCTGCTTTCGAACTGCGCCGAACCCGAGCCGCCGCCGCTTTCCAGGCTTTCCTGGACGATGTAGTAGCGGCAGCCGACGATCAGGTATTCGCGGTTCTGGTCCTGGCGGCTAAAGCCGGTGAGGCTGAACAAATGGCCCGAACCCAGGCCACGGGCGTTGCCGCTGAATTCGATCTGCTCATGCAGGGTCTGCAGGGCTTCAATGCGGGTGCGCGCATAGTGTTCGCCGTCCTCGCTTTGCACGTAGGTGCCGGGGTAATCGTACAGCGGGTAGTCGCCGGCGGTGTGCGGACGTGGCATGGCCGAGCGCACATCGATGCTGGCGCTGGGGCGCTGGAAGTCGTAGTCGTTGAGCTCCAGCGAACCGGGCTGCACCTCCTGCGCCAGGTGCCAGTTGTGCATGTGATCGCGCTCGCGCTGCTGCTCGTCCTTGGGGTAATACGGGATCGACGCGTAGCCCGGCACCGTGGTGTGGGCGCCGTAGGCGTCGGCCAGCACCAGCACATGGCGGTCCTGCTCGTGGCGGAAGAAGTAGTAAATGCCTTCCTGTTCCATCAAGCGGCTGACGAAATCGAAGCTGGTCTCGCGGTACTGCACGCAGTATTCCCACTCGCGGTACGGCCGGCTCAGGGCGTCTTCGAAGTCGGAAAACCCCAGGTCACGGAACACCTGCTTGATGATCTGCGGGATGCTCAGGTTCTGGAAAATCCGACAATCGGAGGTTCTGCTGAGCAACCATAGCCAAGGGCGCAGCGTCACCTGGTAACTGGCGAACTGGCCTTGGTCGATGTTCTGGCTGCACCGCGCGACGATGCCGTGGAAGTGCCGCTCACCACCGTCCGCCAGTTGCAGGCCCACGTTCATGGGTTTGCCGAGCAACTGGTTGAGGTCGATGTTGGCGTCCAGGGACGTCAGTTGCAGCTCATAGTTGAACAGCCTGCCCAGCTCCTCGCCGCCGCCCATTTCATTGAGCAGCAGCACATCCGGCCCGAGGGGGCTGGTGATCTTGGCCAGGCGTGAGGCTTGGTTGAATAGCATCGGTTAACCTGCAAATTGCGTAATAACTGTAGAAACCGAATCAAACTGTGGGAGCGAGCAAGCCCTCTCCCACAGTTTTGACCGCATTCCGTCAGGTCAATCGTTGAACTGGTAGTGCAATTCATTATCCCTGCTGCTGATCCGCACACCCGCCAGCGCCTTGCCTTCGAGCATGCGCGTGAGGAATTCACGGCTCATGTCCGGCAGCAGGCTGTTGGTGAGAATGGTGTCGATCATGCGCCCGCCGCTTTCGGTTTCGGTGCAACGCGAGACGATCAGGTCGACCACCGCCTCGTCGTAGTCGAAGGCCACCTTGTGCGTAGTCTCCACGCGCTTCTTGATGCGGTTGAGTTGCAGGCGGGTGATCGCCTTGAGCATCTCGTCGCTCAGCGGATAGTAAGGAATAGTCACCAGGCGACCGAGCAACGCCGGCGGGAAGATCTCCAGCAGCGGCTGGCGCAGGGCCTTGGCGATTTCTTCCGGCTCTGGCACGTTCGCCGGGTCTTTGCACACGTGGGAAATCAGCTCGGTGCCGGCGTTGGTGGTCAGCAGGATCAGGGTGTTCTTGAAGTCGATCACCCGGCCTTCGCCGTCCTCCATCACGCCTTTGTCGAACACTTGGAAGAAGATTTCATGCACGTCCGGGTGGGCTTTTTCCACCTCGTCCAGCAGCACCACGCTGTAGGGCTTGCGCCGTACCGCTTCGGTCAGCACGCCACCTTCGCCATAGCCGATATAGCCCGGTGGCGCGCCCTTGAGGGTCGACACCGTGTGGGCTTCCTGGAATTCGCTCATGTTGATGGTGATCACGTTCTGCTCACCGCCGTACATGGCTTCGGCCAGGGCCAGGGCGGTTTCGGTCTTGCCCACGCCCGAGGTGCCGGCCAGCATGAACACGCCAATCGGCTTGCTCGGGTTGTCGAGGCCGGCGCGGGACGTCTGGATGCGCTTGGCGATCATCTGCAGGGCGTGGTCCTGGCCGATGATGCGCTTTTTCAGGTGCTGGTCGAGGTTAAGCACGGTTTCCAGCTCATTGCGCGCCATGCGGCCTACCGGAATGCCGGTCCAGTCGGCGACCACGGAGGCCACGGCCTGGTAATCCACGGTGGGCAGGATCAGCGGGGTTTCGCCTTGCAGTTCGGTGAGACGTTGTTGCAGGGCGACCAGTTGGGCACGCAGTTCATCGTTGCCGCTATCTACCACGCCGGCTTTTTCACGCAATGTTGCACGGGTGGCGAGCAGTTCATCCACCAGGGCTTTCTCTTCGGCCCAGCGGCTTTCCAAGGTCGCCAGACGCTCACGCTCAGCGCTCAACAGCGCCTCGGTGTTGGTCTGGCGCGCACCAATCGCAATACCGATGGCATGCTCACGGGCGATGATTTGCAACTCGGTTTCCAGCGTCTCGATGCGACGGCGGCTGTCGTCCACTTCGGCCGGCACCGCGTGCAGGCTGATGGCGACGCGGGCGCAGGCGGTGTCCAGCAGGCTCACGGATTTGTCCGGTAACTGTCGCGCCGGGATGTAGCGGTGGGACAGCTTCACCGAGGCTTCCAGCGCCTCGTCGAGGATCTGCACCTGGTGGTGTTTTTCCATGGTCGAGGCCACGCCGCGCATCATCAGCAGCGCTTTGTCTTCCGACGGTTCGGCGACTTGCACCACCTGGAAGCGACGGGTCAGGGCCGGGTCTTTCTCGATGTGTTTCTTGTACTCGGCCCAGGTGGTCGCGGCCACGGTACGCAAGGTGCCACGTGCCAAGGCCGGCTTGAGCAGGTTGGCTGCGTCACCGGTGCCGGCGGCGCCACCGGCACCCACCAGTGTGTGGGCTTCGTCGATAAACAGAATGATCGGCTTGGGCGAGGCCTGGACGTCTTCGATGACCTGGCGCAGGCGCTGTTCGAACTCGCCTTTCATGCTCGCGCCGGCTTGCAGCAGGCCCACATCGAGGCTGCGCAGTTCCACGTCCTTCAAGGCTGGCGGCACGTCACCGGCAACGATGCGCAGGGCGAAGCCTTCGACCACGGCGGTCTTGCCCACGCCGGCTTCACCGGTGAGGATCGGGTTGTTCTGGCGACGACGCATGAGGATGTCGACCAGTTGGCGGATCTCTTCATCGCGGCCAACAATCGGATCGAGCTTGCCGCTGCGCGCTTGTTCGGTCAGGTCGACGGTGAAACGCTTGAGGGCTTCCTGCTTGCCCATCGCGCTTGGCGCCATGGCACCGCTGGCTTCACCGGGCACGGCACCGGCATTGAAACCGTCGCTGGCGCTCATGGCATTTTCCGGCGAATCACCGACGTATTCGTCGAAGCGCTCGCTCAGGGCTTCGGCCTTGATCTTGTCAAACTCGGAAGACAAGCCCAGCAGCGCATGGCGCAAGCTTGGGGTCTTCAAGATACCGAGTACCAGGTAACCGGTGCGCACCTGGCTTTCTCCAAACATCAGGCTGCCATACACCCAGCCACGCTCCACGGCTTCTTCCACGTGGGAGGACAGGTCGGTGATCGAGGTCGAGCCACGCGGCAAACGATCCAACGCTTCGGTCAGGTCGCGGGCCAGGCGCGCCGGCTCCACGTTGAACTGACGGATGATGCGGTGCAGGTCAGAGTCCTGCAGTTGCAGCAACTGGTGAAACCAGTGGGCCAGTTCCACATACGGGTTGCCCCGCAGTTTGCAGAACACGGTGGCGGCTTCGATGGCCTTGTAGGCCACGCTGTTGAGTTTGCCGAACAGTGCGGCGCGACTGATTTCACCCATGCTCTGGATTCCTTGAGGTGGTGGCGTGGTCGGCGTAGTGCCGAGCCAGGATTAGGTCGTTGGCGTCATGCTCGGGCTTGCCGAGCCAGGTGTTGAAGCCCAGGCGGAACTGGCCATTGAGTTGCAGTGCCGGCACTTCGGGTTGTTGCAGGACCAGGTTGAGGTCCCAGTCCAGTTCATGGCCCAGGTACTCGGCCACCCACGCCACCAGCTCGTTGAACGGCTGGTGGCCGGGCAGCATGCCCATGTAGTCATCCAGCTTGAGGGGGCCCAGGCGGATACGGAATTTGTGTTGGCGGTCCCACACGAAGCTGCCCAGGCAAAAGTCCACGCCCAGGCGGTTGGCGGTCACGCTGACGCGGCTGCGCTCGGGCAGTTCCAGCCATTGGCCGGCATACTCTTCAATCTCCACCGGCAGGCCGAAGTACTCGCCGAGAATGGTTTTCAGGCCGTCTGGATAGCGGGTTTGCGCCGAGAGGTGGCCGCTGTAGTGCAGCTTCGCGGTGTCCGGGATGAGCCCCTGATTCAGCAGGCTTGGCATACCCCGTCCACTCAAGGCGGCGAGGCGCGCGGACCAATAATCATCGTCCGGGCGGTCGTGGCTGACCGTCGGCCGCGCTTCGGCCCACGCCCGGTAGAACAGACTGAGCAGGCGATGGTGGAACACATCCAGGAACTGTTTGCTGGTGCTGTCGGCGTTATTGCGCTGACGCTCGCGCACATACTCGGTGATATGCAGCGGCAGCGGACCGTTGGGGCCGCCCAGGCCAAAGAAGAACTGCTCCAGCCGTGCCGGCTTGCCGCCACCACCGGGATCGACCGACGCCAGGGTGGCCGGCGCGAAGGTGCAATCGGCCTGCTGCCCCAGGCGCAACGGGTCATCCGCCAGGCGCAGGGAGTGGCCCAGCCGTGGCAGGTCCGGCGATTCGCACTCGATACGCCGCAGCGCCTGGAAGAAATCGTATTCCCAGGGTTCCTGATGCATTGCATCCAGGGTACTCACAGGGTCGGACGCCGTCCGGGCTTGGCTTTCCATCGCATGATCTCGCCGCGTTCGGTGGTACGGATCACCGTCTCGGTAAAACTGTTGATCGACACGTAGCGTGCCAGGAAGCGCTCCAGCACCGCACCGAGCAGGAACACGCCGGTGCCGCGAAACGCGTTTTCATCGAATTCCAAGGTGATTTCCAGGCCACGGCCAAACACGATCGGGCCGGGCATCGGCAAACGTCGTGTCACGGCTTTGCTGCTAACGTCGCGCAGGCCTTCGATCTGCAATTGCAGGGCAGCGTCGTTACTGTCGCCGTACAGGCGCAGCAGTTCGCGCAAAGCCGCGGCGCCCTGGCCCTGTTCGCTCAAGGACAGGTAGTTGAGCGAGAGCTGGCTGATCAAACGCCAGGCCTTGGCGTCGTGGGCGTGGCTGGCGCGTGGACGGCTCGGGCCTGCCACGCAACGCACGGACAGCACCGGGGCGCTGTCGGCCAGGGTGAAATCGGTCTTGCCGTTGCCAATGCTCATGAACAGGGGCAAGTCGCGGTTGGTGCATAGCGCGGTTACGCCGAGTTGGCGCAGGTCGTGGCGGTACGGCGATTGGCGGCTGTCCACCAGGCTGACAAAAGTCTCGCTGCCCACATAGGTGGATCGTGGGCCATGGCGGCGCTGGTCGCTGGACAACACGCGCGGCTCGCGGCGAACCGTGTAGTAGGCCTGGTCGCGGCCGTAGCGCGACGGATCACGCACGGCATAGAACGGCAAAAACGGTTGTTCCGGCCCGGTGCCATGGCCGGTGATGCCACTCAACGAATGAATCTCGAAATCCATCGGCCGTGTGCGGTCGGCGATCACGTGGTGTTCATTGACGCGGTCGGACAAGTGGATACGGTCCACGCGCTTGGGGAACAGGTTGATCGCCGGAGTGCAGAACGGCAGGAATTGCGCCGCGCCGACACTGCCTTCCAGGCTAGGCTCATGACGGTCGAACAATACGATCAGCTCCAGCTCCTGGCCGTCGCAGCGTTTGACTGCACGGCTCAGTTCCGCGAACTCGACGAACAGGAAGCGGTGGGGCAGGGCGAAGTATTCCTGCAGCAGGCGATAGCCCTGGAAGGCGCGTGCAACCACCGGCATGGCCGCGTCGGCATCGTCAAAACCACGGGAACGCAATGCATCCTGCGGCAGGCGCTCGACCCAATCGCCACCGGGTTTGCGGGCGAACACCGCGCAGGCATTGCCCAGCAGTTGCTCGTAGAGGCGGAACGGTTGCTCGTCGGCACCGCTGAGGTACAGCGGCAGGTTATCCAGGTCGAGGCTGTTGAACGGTAATTCGGCGCCTGTGCGCAGGGTCAGGCGCAGGCCGGCCTTGGCCTTCGGCTCACTGGCCGCCAAACGCCCGAGCACGGCGGCGGGGTTGCCGAAGTACTCGGCGTTGGCGACTTGCAGTGGCCACAGCGTCACCGGGTGAGCGGTGCGGTACTCGCAGCAGGTCTGGGTTTCGCGGCCCAGCGCAGCACGCAAAACGGTGTCGCGGGGCAGCGGGAAACCACTGGCCAGCGAGCCCTCGTCCGGGTCGGTCTGCAATTGCACAACGGTCATCGACGGCGTGGGCGCCAGGTAGTGCGGGTAGGCGATTTCCAGCAGGTTGTGGGTGAAGGTCGGGTACTCGGCGTCGAGCTTGAGCTGCACGCGGGCCGTGAGATAGGCAAAGCCCTCGAGCAAGCGTTCGACGTACGGGTCGGCGCAGTCCATGCCGGACAGGGTCAGCCGACTGGCGATCTTCGGGTATTCCTTGGCGAACTCGGCGGCGCTTTCGCGCACGTGGTGCAGTTCCTGGTTGTACAGCTCCAGCAGGCGCGGGTTCATGGGCGTCTCCGCTGGTCGGCATTCACCACACGCACATGGCCGGATTCCAGGTCGAGGTCGGTCTGCAGCAACAGGCGCAGCGGCACCGGCTGGGCCCACAGGTCGCCTTCGATCTCGAAACTCAGGGCGTTGTGATTCATCTCGCCATGGCCGACACGGGCCTTGACCCGCAGGGTATGGCGCAGGATGCGCGGCTCAAAGGTGGCGATAGCTTGGTAGATCAACGCTTCCAGGGCCTTGATATCGACACTGGAGACACTGTTGCCCGCCAGCGCCGGCAGGCCGTAATTGACTACCGAAGTACCGGCCGGGGTGTGCAGCGTGGCATCGGCATCGAGCAACGACGTGGTGTTGAGCAGCCACGCCAGGTCGCGCAGCACTGAGGCTTTCAATTGGGTCAGGGACAGCACGCGTTTGTCGGCGCTTTCCTTGGGATTGGTTGGATCGTCGTCCGTCAGCCGGTCCAGCAGGGACGGTTGCAGACGGTCGCGGGAAGCGATTTCAGTGACCACCAAAGCAGCTCCACGGACGGGTTGCGAGAAGGACAAAAGGCTGCACTTGAGACCGTAGTGCCGTGGCGCAGGGCCACGGCCCAAGGGCTATCAACGCTTGGTGTTGGAACGGATATTCCAGCCGAATTTGATCGCGCCGCCATCTTTGGTGCCGTCGGCTTTCTGCGGCTGGTAGTCGACCATCACTTGGGCAAAGTTCAAGGTGACGTTCTCGGTCAGGCGGTCATCGGTGCCCGAACCGCCGGTGCTCAGGGAGGTCACCAGTACTTCTTCCAGGTTGATCACCATGTACTCGACCTGGCTTTCGCCACCGGCCTTGCGCACGGTCAGCTTGACCTTGTCGATGTGCTTGCCGCTGGCGCAGTGCATCATCAGGTTCGGCGACGCCTTGTCGACGTATTTGGTCAGCGACAGGTCCTGGATATTCACCTTGCCCGCGCCGCCGCCACCGCCCACATGCATGTTGCCGGATTGGGCCATGCCCCAGCTCCAGTTCAGCACGTCGATTTCGTCCTTGTGGGCCTTGTCCATGGACTCGCCCTTGATGTCGCCGATCTTGATGAAAATATCAACAGCCATGTTTTCTCCCTGTGTGGTCTCAGCCACAGTGTTTGGTTTGTGTGGGAGAGGGCAAGCCCCCTCCCGCAAGAGCTAGCTCATCCGTGGTTTACGCGCTTTTCGCCGAAGGCAGTTTCGATACCAGGCGCAGCGACACTGTCAGCCCTTCGAGCTGGTAGTGCGGACGCAGGTAGAACTTGGAGTTGTAGTAACCCGGGTTGCCTTCGACTTCTTCCACGATCACTTCGGCAGCCGCCAATGGGTGCTGGGCCTTGGTGGTCTCGGTGGAGTGAGCAGGGTCACCGTCCACGTAGTTGAGGATCCAGTCCTGCAACCAGCGCTGCATCTCGTCCTTCTCTTTGAAGGAACCGATCTTGTCGCGCACGATGCACTTCAAGTAGTGGGCGAAACGGCAGGTGGCGAACAGGTACGGCAGGCGCGCGGCCAGGTTGGCGTTGGCGGTGGCATCCGGGTCGTCGTATTCGGCCGGTTTCTGCAACGACTGGGCGCCGATAAACGCGGCGAAGTCGGTGTTTTTCTTGTGCAGCAGCGGCATGAAACCGTTTTTCGCCAGTTCCGCTTCACGGCGGTCGCTGATGGCGATTTCAGTCGGGCACTTCATGTCCACGCCACCGTCATCGGTAGGGAAGGTGTGCGCCGGCAGATTTTCCACTTCGCCGCCGGACTCGATGCCACGGATGCGCGAGCACCAGCCGTAGTGCTTGAACGAACGGTTGATGTTCACCGCCATCGCATAGGCGGCGTTGGCCCAGGTGTATTTGGAGCTGTCGGCACCGTCGGTGTTTTCTTCGAAGGCGAAGGCCTCTACCGGGTCGGTCTTGGCGCCATATGGCAGGCGCGCCAGGAAGCGCGGCATGGTCAGGCCGATGTAGCGCGAGTCTTCCGATTCGCGCAGCGAACGCCAGCCGGCGTATTCCGGGGTGGTGAAGATCTTGGTCAGGTCGCGCGGGTTCGACAGTTCCTGCCACGAGCCCATGCCCATCACGGTCGGCGAGGCCGCAGCGATGAACGGGGAATGCATGGCGGCGCAGACTTTCGACAGCTCGCCCAGCAGCTCCACGTCTGGAGGCGACTGGTCGAAGTAGTAGTCGCCCACCAGGCAGCCGTAGGGTTCGCCGCCAAACTGGCCGTATTCTTCTTCGTACATCTTCTTGAAGATCGGGCTCTGGTCCCACGCGGTGCCCTTGAATTTCTTCAGGGTCTTGTGCAGGTCCGGCTTGGAGATGTTGAGCACGCGGATTTTCAGCTGCTCATCGCTTTCGGTGTTGTTGACCAGATAGTGCAAGCCACGCCAGGCGCTTTCCAACTGCTGGAAGTCCTGGTGATGGATGATCTGGTTGACCTGGGCGGTGAGCTTGGCGTCGATGGCGGCGATGATCGACTCAATCGACTTGATCGCGTCGTTGGACACCAGGTCAGTCTGGGCCAGGGCCTGTTCAGCCAAGGTGCGCACGGCGGTTTCCACAGCTTCGCGGGCGCGCTCGGTCTTGGGTTTGAATTCTTGCATCAACAGCGAGGCGAACTCGCTGGTTTCTTCGGTGGCGCCCAAATTGGACGCGCCTTCGCGAACGGTATTGTCAGCCATGATTACTGGTCCCCTGCAGGCTTGGGCGCGCTGGCAAGTGCCTGGAGCAGTGCCGGGTCCTTGATCGCCTTCATGATGATTTCTTCAGCGCCGGTCTTGCCGTCCATGTAGGTCAGCAGGTTGGCTAGCTGGGTGCGGGCTTCGAGCAGTTGGTTCAGCGAGTCGACCTTGCGCGCCACGGCGGCCGGGCTGAAGTCGTCCATGCTTTCGAAGGTGATGTCCAGGCTCAGGTTGCCTTCACCGGTCAACTCGTTCGGTACGTGGAACGCGACGCGCGGCTGCATGGCCTTGAGGCGTGAGTCGAAGTTGTCGACGTCCACTTCAAGGAACTTGCGGTCGGCCACCGGCGCCAAAGGCTCGGCAGGCTTGCCGGCGAGATCGGCCATCACGCCCATCACGAAGGGCAGCTGGACCTTTTTCTCGGCGCCGTAGAGCTCGACGTCGTACTCGATCTGCACCCGAGGCGCGCGGTTGCGCGCGATGAATTTCTGAGAACTTTGCTTCGCCACGTTGCTGCTCCTGGTCGCTTGAGCGACGGTGTTGTTACTGCACAGTCGGGCGGCTTACTCGCCGTCCGGGCCGCGCAGGTTTTCAAATTGGGACATGCCGTCGGGAATCAGATTGCGCACGATGGCCGCGAAGTCGGCGTGCACCAGATTCTTCGCCCGGTTCAACAGCACCGGCAGCGGGCTCGAAGGCTCGTGTCGGGTGTAGTACGCAAGGATCTTGTCGAGGCTGCGCAGCACGTCGTCACGGCTGGCAATATCGCCAACCGGGCGTGGTGCCGCGGGCGCAGCGGCGAAGTCGGCCGAGGGGGCATTGTCGTCACTGACGGCCTCGGGTTCGCTGCTGTCGGCGGTGCCGGGCACCGCTTGATTGAGGATCTGCAACGCCTGTTTGAGCGGTTGTTTCAAGGCGCTGAGGTCCACGCCCTGGGCGGAACCGACCTGATCGTTGACCTGCCGTTCGATGGCTTCGCACGTCGCACGCGCTGCAATCAACGCGTCACGGGTGGCTTGCAGTTGTTCGGGGTCGCTGTCGAGGAATGCGGCGTTGAGTTGCTGGGCGCCGAGTTGTTCATCGGGGAAGCTCAACAGGCCACTGGCGTTGAGCGCCGCGCGCAGAGTCACGGGGCCGAAGGTGCGCGAACGCGTGAGGATGCTCTCGCGCAGCAAGCGAATGTTGGTGTCGCAGGTCAGGCCGGTGAGGGCGTTGATACGCACGGTCGGGTCGTTGTCGTCGTCGGCATCCAGGCGCGGGTGCAGGTCGGCCCAGTAATCGCGCAGCAACGCGTCGATCAGCGTCAGCGCTTCGGCAAGGCCCGCGACACCCTGGAGGGCCAGGGCGCTTTGCAGCAGGAAATGGGTGATGCGCAGGTCTTTGCTGCGAGCGAGCAAGTCGAGGCTTTGCTGCTGGATGCTGCGCCACTCCGGCGGTTCAGCGGGCAGGATGGCATCGCCCATGCTGCGCTCGGGTTGGCCCTTGGCATCACGCTCCAACTGCAGAAATTGCGCGTCATACTCCATGTCTTCGCCACAGGGCGAAGTCGCGGAAACGGCGGTGAGCAGCAACGGCACATCCACTGAATTTGATCTCCCTATCAGCCCGTTAGATGACGGGCAATTCATGCATTAGTTGCGCGAGGAACTTTGCATGGTTTCTTGGTCATATAAGCAAGATGCCACTAATGTGCCATCACTGGTATTCAAGAAGTTGTGCATTTTTGGTGTAGTACTTATGCCTTGTCAAGGTAAGCTATTCGCCCTCTGTGACAGATGTGCGGTGCTTAACAACCTGCGCGACTGGTGGGTCGAACGTTGCACCGGAACAGGATTTTTGTCATAGAGCCCAGTTAAGATCAGCGATCATGCTGGCACTGGTAGGTTTAGACGGTCGATTGCTCGACCTGATGGCGATATCCCGGGAGGCGCTGTCCTGGGAATCGACCGCGCGCGAAGTATCAGCAAGGAGGCAAGATGTCGCTGTGTTTGACTATCACTAGTTATCACAAGATTACCCCTGGGCAGTGCTCCGAAAAGTCCATGAACCAGGGCGCGATGGCTATCGGCCGCAGCTTGGATAATGACTGGGTATTGCCTGATCCAGAGCGCCTGGTCTCCTCTCAACATTGCGTTATTCAATACAAGGATGGCCGTTATTATTTGACCGATAACAGCACTAATGGTGTGGAGTTGGTCAACGCCGGTGTACGTATGCGTCGGGGTAGCAGCGAGCCGTTGCAGGACGGTGAATTGATCCGTATCGGCGATTACGAGATCCAGGCGCGCATCGACTTCAACGTGCAGGCCGTCGACAGCCAGCCGTTTGCCGGTGATTCGCCCAACAGCTTTGAAGCGCTGATGGGGGCTGTGTCGAGCAAGCCCGCGCCAGTGCCGGTGATCGCGCCGCAGTTCCAGGGTGCGTCTTCAATGGACACGCTGCCGGACCTGTTTGATTTCCTCAGCCCCACCGCCGTGCCGCCGCCGACTGTGCCGGACCACGTGCCTTCCGAGCAACACGACTTTCGCCCACCGATGCCTGTCGCCGTGCCCGTGGCCGAGACGCCCGTCGTGTCGGGCTCGGTTATTCCCGAAGACTGGGACTTGTTTGGCGACACGCCAGCGCCCATTGCCAGTGCTCCGCCGCCGCCACCCACACCGCCGGTCATCCAGCCACCACCTGTAGTCGAGCCTGTGCTTCCCGTGGCAGACAGCCAACAACCTGATCTTCTGCAAGCGTTCCTGCGCGGCGCCGGCCTTGATCAACTGCGCCTGGACAAAGTCCAGGCCGAGGCCCAGATGGAGAACATCGGCCGCAGCTACCGCCTGATGGTCGAAGGCCTGATCGACGTGTTGCGCGCCCGTGCCAGCCTCAAGGGTGAGTTCCGCATGCAGCAGACCATGATCCAGCCCGCTGAAAACAATCCGTTGAAATTCGCCCCGAATGCCGACGAAGCGTTACTGCTACTCCTGCGCCACGGCAACCAGGCGTTTATGGCGCCGGATGCCGCCGTACGCGACAGTTTCAATGACCTGCGTGCCCACCAACTGGCGGTGATGGCTGGCGTGGAAGCCGCGATCAAACACCTGCTTGGCCGCTTCGAACCGGCACAGCTGGAAGAGCGCATGGGCAAGCCGGGCGGGCTCTCGAGTATTTTCAACGGCTCCCGTCAGGCCCAGTACTGGCAGCAGTTCACCGAGCTCTACAGCAATATTTCCCGCGAGGCCCAAGAAGATTTCCAGGATCTGTTCGGCCGCGAATTCAGCCGGGCCTACGAAGAACACAGCGCACGACAGCGTCGGTAACGCCGCGCCGCAACACATGGATCAACGGATAGCTAAACACGTCATTGAGGACGCAGGATGATTCCCAGGTTTTTACTCGCAGTCGCCACCTTACTGCTGCTGACGGCGTGTGCCAAAGACGCCGCCAACCCCGAAACAGTTGCCGAGGCTGAAGCGGATACGGCCGCCGTCGAGCTGCACTTTCACGCGATCAACGGGCTCAACCCCGGTGCCAACGGCCAGGCCGCCCCGGTGCGGGTGCGCATCTTCGAGCTGAAAAATGCCGCCACTTTTTCCCGCTCCGATTACTTCGCACTGGCCGACCGCGCCCAATCCACACTCGGCCTGGACCTGCTGGACCAGGACGAAGTGATGGTGCAGCCCGGCGAGCAACTGAGCATCCAGCGTGACCTCGACCCGTCCACGCGCCAGATCGGCTTGCTGGTGGGCTATCGCGAGTTGGACCGCGCGCAATGGCGCACGGTGATCAACGTGCCCGCACGCCAATACACCGAATATCAGATCAGCCTCGATGTGCGTGCCGTGCGCGCCGACATCGTGGCCTCCCCATCCAGCCCTGCCCAATAAGAAGCAATCGGAGCCCCCATGTCCTGGAACAATCGCGTGGTCTGGTCGGAAGGCATGTTCATCGGAACGCAGCACTTCCAGCAGCATGACCGTTACCTGGAAAACTTGATTGATGCCCGCAGCCGCCCCTTGTCTGCCGGGGCTTGGGGCTTTTCCGAATTGCTGATCGACCAGGGCCTGCTGGCCCAGGGCAAGCTGGCGATCGTGTCGGCGCGTGGCCTGCTGCCCGACGGCACGCCGTTCAATATCCCCCAGGATGACCTGGCGCCAAGCCCGTTGAACATCGATGACAACCTGCGCGACGGCCTGGTGTACCTGGCCCTGCCGCTCAAGCGTGCCGGCGCCCGCGATACCGTGGAGGAAGGCGAAGCCCTGGAAGCCGCGCGGTATGTGAGCCAGGTACGCGAAGTGCGTGATGACAACGCGCCGTTCGAAAACCGCGCCCCGGTGGCCGTCGGCTCCCGCGCCCTGCGCTTGCTCACCGCCCAGGATGGCATCAGCGACTACGCTGCCATTGGCCTGGTACGCATCAAGGAAAAACGCGCCGACCGCGCGCTGGTACTCGACGACACCTACATCCCACCCGTGCTGGACGTGGCTGCAAGCAAGCCGCTGACTGCATTTCGCAGCGAGCTACTCGGCCTGCTGCACCAGCGCGGCGAAGCCCTGGCGGGGCGCGTGGTGGCCTCGGGCGCCGGTGGCGCGTCGGAGATTGCCGACTTCATGCTGCTGCAACTGGTCAACCGAGCGCAGCCACTGATCCAGCATTTGAGCCAGTTGAGCCCGCTGCATCCGGAGCGCTTCTTCAGTGAACTGGTCAGCCTGGCCGGTGAGTTCTCGACCTTCTCGACCTCGGGCCGTCGCCCCCAGGAATACCCGCAGTACCAGCACGACGACCTGGCCCTGAGCTTTTCCCCGGTGATGGCGGCGTTGCGCGAAGCGCTGTCGATGCTGATCGACAGCAAGGCCACGCCGATCCCGATTGTCGAGAAAGCCTACGGCGTCCACGTGGCGATGCTGGCCGACAAGACCCTGCTCGACAACGCCAGCTTCATTCTGGTGGTGCGTGCCGATGTCCCCGGCGAAACCCTGCGTGCGCGCTTCGGCCAGCAGAGCAAAGTCGGTTCGGTGGAGCACATCCGCGACCTAGTCAACCTGCAACTGCCGGGGATTGGCCTGTTGCCTCTGCCGGTGGCGCCACGCCAACTGCCGTACCACGCCGGCTCGACGTATTACGAGCTCGATCGCGGCAGCGAGCATTGGCAACAACTGAGCAATTCCGGTGGTTTCGCCTTCCATATCGCCGGGCAGTTCCCGGGCTTGAACCTGGCCTTCTGGGCGATCCGAGGATAATCCGCGATGCATCCCAATGATGATGACCGCACCCAGTTCATGCCGCGTCCGGGTGGCCGCGCGCCGGAACCTGCGCGTGCCGAACCTTCGCCGCTAGCCATGCCGGCCGCGCCGATGCTTACCGGCAAGAGCCAGGGCCTCAACCCGCTGGAAAGCGCCGCCGGCCCGTTGTTGGCGCTGCTGACGCGCCTGCGCAACACCATCGCCCATCCGGCGCCGGCCAGCCTGCGCGCGCAGTTGTTGGCGTATTTGCGCCAGTTCGAAGAGCGCGCCGAAGCGGCCGGTGTTGCCCGCAACGAAGTATTGCTGGCCCGTTACGCACTGTGCACCGCGCTGGATGAAGCGGTGTTGAGCACGCCTTGGGGCAGCACCAGTGACTGGGGCAAGCAGAGCTTGTTGATCACCGTGCACAACGAAGCCTGGGGCGGCGAAAAAGTCTTCCAGTTGCTGGACCATTGCCTGCAAAGCCCACGGGAACGCCTGTACCTGCTGGAGCTGTTGTACCTGTGTATGTGCCTGGGTTTTGAAGGTCGCTACCGCGTGATGAACGACGGTCGTAGCCAGTTGGAAACCCTGCGTGAACGCACGGCCGCTGCCATTCGCAGCGCGCGTGGCGAACACGAGCGCGAACTGTCACCGCACTGGCGTGGCGTGACCGTGGCCCGCGATCGCCTGGCGCAATTCATGCCGCCGTGGATCGCCGTGGCCATCGGCCTGGCGCTGTTGCTGGCGCTGCTGTTTGGCTTGCGCATGAAACTGGCGTCGGATGCCGAACCGGTGTTCAAGAACATTCACGCATTGGGCGAGATCCCGGTGCAGGCCATCGACCGTCCGGTGGCGCAGCCCAAGGTGATCGAGCGTCCACGGCTGGCCGGCTTCCTGGTGGAAGACATCAAGGCCGGGCGCGTTGCTGTGGAAGATGCGGTCGACCGTTCAGTGGTGACCATTCGTGGCGACGAGCTGTTTGCGTCCGCCAGCTCCAGCATCGTCGATGACTACCAGCCGCTGATGCTGCGCATCGCCGACGCCATCCGCAAAGTGAAGGGCCAGGTGCGCGTGACCGGGCACAGTGACAATCGCCCGATTGCCACGCTGCGCTTCCCGTCCAACTGGGCGCTGTCGGAGGCGCGGGCCAAGTCGGTGCTGGAGATCCTCGCGGCCAAGACCGGCCAGGCCGACCGTTTCAGCGCCGAGGGCCGCAGCGACACCGAGCCGGTGGCGACCAATGCCACCGCCGAAGGCCGTGCCCGCAATCGTCGGGTTGAAATCACCGTATTGGCGGAGGGCGTCGAGTGAAGGCGTTTTTCAGTTTCATGATTCGCTGGGTGATCCCCGTGCTGGGCCTGATCGCCCTGAGCCTGATCATCTGGTTTGTCGGGCCGTTGCTCGACGTGCTGGTGCCGGAAGGGCGTCGCTGGGCGCTGATCATTCTGGTGTTCGCGGTGTGGATTGCGTACCGCGTGTTCCGCATCATCCAGGCGCGCCGCCAGGCCGCCGAAGTGATGCGCAGCCTGGCCGCCGAAACCCCGGCCGACCCGAATAGCGTTGCCACCGCCGAAGAACTCACCACCCTGCGCCAGCGCATGGACGAGGCCCTGGCGCTGCTGAAAAAGGCCAAGCTCGGTGGGGACGAACGCCGCAATCTCTATGAGCTGCCGTGGTATGTGATCATCGGCCCGCCGGGTTCGGGCAAGACCACCGCGCTGGTCAACTCCGGCCTGCACTTCCCGCTGGCCGCGCAATTGGGCGCCGGTGCCGTGCGTGGCGTCGGCGGTACGCGTAACTGCGATTGGTGGTTTACCGATCAAGCCGTGTTGCTCGACACCGCCGGCCGCTACACCACCCAAGACAGCAACTCCACGGTGGATAAAGCCGCGTGGCTGGGCTTCCTCGACCTGCTGAAAAAGCAGCGCTCGCGTCGGCCCATCGATGGCGCCTTTATCGCCATCAGCCTGTCGGACCTATTGCTCGGCACCGATGCCGAACGCGCCGCCCATGCCGCCGCTATCCGCCTGCGCATCCAGGAGCTGTACACCCAACTGGGCGTGCGTTTCCCGATCTACCTGATGCTCACCAAGCTCGACCTGGTGCCGGGTTTCATGGAGTTCTTCGACAACCTGAGCAAGGACGAGCGTGCCCAGGTGTGGGGCATGACCTTTGCCCTGGACGACGGCAAGAACACCGACAGTCCGCTGGCGCACCTGCAAAGCGAGTTCGCCGGCCTGGAACAGCGCCTCAACGAACGCCTGGTCGAACGCCTGCAGCAGGAACGCGACCCGGCGCGACGTGACCTGATCTATGGCTTCCCGCAGCAGTTCGGCGCGTTGAAAGACTGCCTGCAAAGCTTCCTCGAAGGCGTGTTCAAGCCCAATGCCTTTGAAGAGCGCGTGTTGCTGCGTGGCGTGTATTTCACCAGCGGCACCCAGGAAGGCAGCCCGATCGACCGCCTGATTGGCGCCATGGCCCAGAGCATGAACCTGGACCGCCAGCACCTGGCGCGCCAGAGCGGCACCGGTCGCAGTTACTTCATCGAAAAACTCTTTACCGCCGTGGCGTTTGCCGAGCGTGGATTGGTCGGGGTGAATCCGAAGGTCGAGCGTCGGCGCAAATGGATTGCACGTGGTGTGCTGGCCGCTACCGTGGCTCTGGTCGTGGTGATCAGCGGTTTGTGGTGGGTGAGTTACCGCGCCAACCAGGCCTATATCGCCCAGGTCGACCAGAAGGTCGCACCGCTTGGTCAGACCGTGCAGAGCCTGAGCCCCGCGCAACGCGACATCCTCGCTGTGCTGCCATTGCTCAACGCCGTGAAGAACTTGGCGGGCGACTCACCGAGCTGGTCCGAAGGCCTGGGGCTGTACCAGGGCGATATGCTCGAAGCCGAGTCCGCCAGTGTCTACCGCAAGCTGCTGATCGCCGTGTTCGCACCACGCCTGGTGACGCGCATCGAAGAACAACTGCACGGCGGCGGCAATTCCGACTTCCTCTACGAAGGCCTCAAGGCTTACCTGATGCTCGCTGATGCGGAGCATTACGACCCGGACTTCATCAAGGCCTGGATCGCCCTCGACTGGGACCGCAACCTGCCGCGCGACCTGCCGGCGGACCAGCGCCAGGCTTTGGCCGGGCACTTGCAGTCGCTGTTCGAACGCCATCCGCCCAATGCGCGCCTGGATCCCCGGCTGATCGATGACCTGCGTCGCCAGTTGCAGCAACTGCCGGTGGCGCAGCGCGTCTACGACCGGGTCAAGCGCCAGAAACTGCCCGAAGGCATCCCGGACTTCCGCATCAACGAAGCCGCCGGGCGTGACGCCGCGCTGGTGTTCAGCCGCAAAAGCGGCAAGCCGCTGGGCGAGCCGTTGAGTGGGTTCTTCACCGCCAAAGGCTATCGCCAGGCGTTCCTGCTGAGCAGCCTGAACCAGACCGGCACCCTCGCTGAAGAGCAATGGGTATTGGGGCACGAACAGGCCGACCAGCAGAACGTGGTGAGCCTGGCTGCCGATGTACGGCGCCTGTATTTCCAGGATTACCAGCGCCAGTGGGATGCGTTGCTGGCGGACATCGACTTTGTGCCGATCACCAGCGTGGCCCAGGCGGCCGACGTGTTGCGGGTGATTTCCGGCCCGACCTCGCCGCTGAAAAAACTGCTGGTGGCCGTGGCCAAGGAAACCGACCTGCAAGCCGAAGAGCGCCAGTTGGCCGCCAAAGGTGTGCCGGTGGAAGGTGGTGTCGACAAGCTCAAGGAGCGCCTGGGCAGCCTGCTTGGCCAAGAGCAACCGACCGCCAATGCACCGGCGGCGGCGGATGATCCGGTGACCGCGCACTTTGCCGAACTCAACAGCATCGTCAGCAAGAACGAAGGTGAGCCGGCGGCTATCGATGGCCTGCTCACCGACATGAATGCGCTGTATGTGCAGGTCAGCGCCATGGTCGGCGCCAGCGGCGACGCCTTGCTCGGTGAAGCGAAGAACCAGGCGGCGGCTGCAGCCACGCGGGTCAGCCTGAATGCCGAACGCCAGCCGCCACTGGTGCAGGGCATGGTCAAGTCGGTGGTCAATTCCACCACCAACAGCATGATGGGCGGGGTGCGTAATCAACTGAACGCTGCCTGGGTCAGCGAAGTAGTCAACGTGTATCGCCAGTCGCTGGCCGGGCGTTACCCGATGTCGCCGGGCAGCGCGCGGGATGCCACCCTGGATGACTTCGGTCAGTTCTTCGGCGTGGGCGGGGTGATGGACAACTACTTCCGCAAATACCTGCAGCCTTACGTGGACACCTCCGCGCAGACCTGGCGCTGGCAGCCGGGCGCGGCGCAGAAGTTGGGGATTGCACCGGGCGTGCTGCAAACCTTCCAACGTGCCGCGACGATTCGTGATGCGTTCTTCCGCGCCGGTGGCACCCAGCCGATTGTGCGTTTCGAACTCAAACCGGTATCGATGGACCCGACCATCACTCAGTTCTTGCTGGATCTGGACGGCCAGCAACTGAGCTACGACCACGGCCCCAGCCGCCCGGTGGCGATGCAATGGCCGAACCCAGGCAGCATTGGCGTGGTACGTATCTCCATCATGCCGCCGTCGGCCAGTGGCCGCTCCGGTGTGACCCTGGACGGGCCATGGGCCTGGTTCCGCCTGCTGGAGCAATCGGACCTCACCGCCGGTAATTCTCCGGACCGTTTCAACCTGCGCCTGCGCGTCGACGGTGCGAGCATCGCCTACGAGCTGCGCGCCAACAGTGCCTTCAACCCGTTCAAGAGCCGCGTGCTCAGTGGCTTCAGCCTGCCGGAGCGGCTATGACAACGCTGGGTTTCTACGGCAAACTGGCCAGCCGTGGCGACTTTGTCAGCCGCGCGCTACCCCAGAGTTTCATCGGCCCGTGGGATAGCTGGTTGGCGGCGGGTCTGCTCGCCAGCCAGAACAGCCTTGGCGGTGACTGGCTCAACACGTATCTGGTCAGCCCACTGTGGCGCTTTGTGCTGGCGCCAAGTGTGTGCGGGCCGGACGCGGCGGCGGGTGTGGTGATGCCGAGCATCGATCGGGTGGGGCGCTACTTTCCGCTGGCGGTGGTCACGTTGCTTGATCAAGACACCAATCCTGCGTCCCTGGTCGGCGGGCCGGACACCTGGTTCGAGCAAGCCGAAGAGCTGTTGCTCAGCACCCTGGATGCCGGTGCCACCTTCGAAAGCTTCAATGACGGCCTCGACAGCCTGGGCTTCCCGGCGAGCGAGCCGCGCGCGGTGGGTGGCCATTTTGCCGGCCTGCAACGGGTGGCCGCCACCGTGCCGCACCAGCGCATGACCGCCCTGGCCGAACAGGCCTGCGAAGGCGTCAGCCTGTGGTGGGGCCGTGGTTCGCAACGTATTTCCCCTGGTTTGTTGCGGTGTCAGGGCCTGCCTGCCGCCAGCGATTTTGCGCAGTTTTTGCTCGGACAAGAAGGTGTGGTGTAGATGGGGTCGACGTACAAATCTGCGAGCAAAAGCCATGTGGGCATGGTCCGCCAGGTGAATGAAGACGCCTGCCTGGACTTGCCGGAAAACCGACTGTGGGTGGTGGCCGACGGCATGGGCGGGCATGCGGCGGGGGACTATGTGAGCAGCCTGATCGTCGATAGCCTGCGCAACGTGCCGGTGGGGCGGTCCCTGGATGAATACTCGGCGGCGCTGCGCAACGACCTGGTCCGCATCAACACGGCCGTGCGCGAAGAAACTGCCCACCGCGGCGTGACCCTGATGGGCAGCACCGTGGTGCTGTTGGCCGCCCGTGGCCTGCGCGGCGTCTGCCTGTGGGCCGGTGACAGCCGCTTGTACCGTCTGCGCGACGGCGTACTCGAAAGCATCTCCCGCGACCACAGCTACGTCCAGGACCTGCAAGACAGCGGCCTGCTCAGCGAAGCTGACGCGCGCACGCATCCGCGCGCCAATATCGTCACCCGAGCGATTGGCGTGGAAGCCCACCTGGAATTGGCAGTGGTCGACCTGCTGATCGCTCCCGGTGACAGCTACCTGCTGTGCAGCGATGGCCTGAACAAGACCGTCGAAGACCATGAAATTCGTGAAGTCCTCGGCCACGACACGCCGGATGAAATCGTGCGCAGCCTGGTGCACCTGGGGCTCAACCGGGGCGCGCCGGACAACATCACTGCCATCGTCGTGAAGGTATCGCCATGAACATCGTCATCCCGGGTTATGACATCGAAGGCGAGATCGGCGAAGGCGCCATGGCCAGTGTGTACCTGGCGACCCAGCGTTCCCTGGAGCGCAAGGTGGCGTTGAAAGTGATGGCGGCAGCGCTGGCGGCTGACCCAAGCTTCTGTGAACGCTTCCTGCGCGAAGGCAAGACCCTGGCGCGCTTGTCGCACCCGCACACCGTGACCATCCATGATATCGGCAACGTCGGTGAGCTGTATTACATGGCCATGGAATACCTGCCCAACGGTACGCTCAAGGAGCGTATCGCTGCCGGCATGACGCCGGAGCAGGGCGTGACGCTGATCCGCCAGATCGCCTCGGCGCTGGGTTACGCCCACGCCCAGGGCCTGGTGCACCGTGATGTGAAACCGGCGAACATTCTGTTCCGTGCCGATGGTACTGCGGTGCTGTCCGACTTCGGCATCGCCAAGTCCCTGGATGACCGCACCCAGTTCACTCAGGCCGGGTTTGCCGTAGGCACTCCGAGCTATATGAGCCCGGAACAGGCGCGCGGCCAGGAGATCGATGGTCGCGCCGACCTGTATGCCTTGGGCGTGGTGCTTTACGAGATTCTCGTCGGCAAGCTGCCGTACACCGGCACTGATGCACTGTCGACTGCGCTGGCGCACTTGACCGAGCCGTTGCCGGAACTGCCGGTGCACCACGGCCGTTATCAGGAGGTGCTGCGCAAGCTGTTGGCCAAGGACCCGGCGGAGCGTTTCCCGGATGCGGCGGCGTTGCTGGCGGCGCTGGATAATCTGCCGGCAGAGTCGCCGGAGGCCACTTTAGTGCGGCCGTTGCCGATCCCGATGAGTTTTGATTTGGCCGGCATTACCCCGGAATCCATCGAAATCCCGACCGAGAAACCGCAGCCGGTGCGCCAGCCGGTGGTGCCGCCGACCCAGCACAGCGAGCAGCGCCGTGGTCCGGTGTTGGCATTGGCCGCTGTTGCAGTGGCGGTTGCGTTGGCCATTGGTGGTGCGAGTTACTGGTGGTTGAGCGGCAGTGATGAGCCCGTGACCAAACCCCCGGCAGCGGTGGTTGTGCCGCCAGTGGCGCCGCCTGTGGCAGAAGTGGATGGTGGCCAGCGTCCGTTGCTGATGGCGGGCAAGAAGACCCTGTTCCAGCGCGTTTTGAGCAAGCCGGGCGCCAAGCTTTCCGCTGACGCCGGCAGCGCGTCGGGCAAAGCCCTGCCGGCGTTTTCCGTGCTTTACGTCTACCAGCGCAAGGACGTCGACGGCAGCCCATGGGTACGCGTCGGCGCCGCCACCGATGGCCGCAGCGACGGTTGGTTGCCGGCGTCCCAGGTCAGCGATTGGAAACAGAGCCTGGTGCTCAAATTCACCGAACGCTCGGGCCGGGCGCCCGTGATGTTCCTGCGTCAATCCGGTGAAGTGGAAAAACTGCTGGCCGATCCCGCCGCCGCTAAAGGCGTCCTGGCCAAGGCGCAGAAAAACAGCGAAGACAATAGCCAGATCCTTGCGCTGGAACCGACCGCCAGCGCCGTGCCGCAAAACCAGTTCTACCTGCTGCCGATCTTCGACTCCAAAGAGAGCTTCGACGAAAACGGCCAGCCGGTGCAGTTACTCAATGTGGCCTCCATCGACCCAGGCAGCAGCGCCGCGAAACCGGCCACGCCGGTGATCAACGCCAATTCCGATGCCTTCCGCACGGCCGTTGTTCTAGTGGTCGATACCACCGTGTCGATGCAGCCCTACATCGACCAGATCCGCGACGTAGTGCACGAACTGCAAACCCGAATCGGCGAACGCGGCGAGTTGGACAGCGTGAGTTTCGGCATGGTCGGCTTTCGCAGCAGCATCAAGAAAACCCCTGGCCTGGAATACGTGGCCAAGACCCTGATCACTCTAGACCAAGGCCGCGACCCACAGCGTTTTCTCGACATGGCGCGCCAGGTCAAGGCGTCCACCGTGTCCAGCCATTCCTTCAACGAAGACGCGTTCGCCGGCGTGATGCAGGCCGTGGATGGCATGGATTGGTCCGGCTATGGCGGGCGCATCATCCTGCTGGTCACCGATGCGGGTGCGTTGCGCAAGAACGATCCGTTCGCCGCCACCCAGATGAACGAAGCCGAAGTGCGCCAGGCCGCGCTGGGCAAGCAGATCAAGATCTACGCCCTGCATTTGCGCACCGATGCCGGCAAGAAAACCCATGCCGGTGCCGAGAGTCAGTACCGCATCCTGACTGCCGATGCCAACCCGCAGATCGGCGACCTCTACACGGCGGTGCCGGGTGGCGATGTGCGCAAACTCGGAGAGCGTGTGGATGAGATCGGCACGGTGTTCGCCAACCTTGTGCACCAAGTGCGCAGCAACACGCCGCAGCCGGTGCCGTTGTTGAACAGCGCGCCGAGCCTTGCGGACAAATCCGCAGCCGTCGGTTATGCCATGCACATGGACTTCCTTGGACGCAAAACCGCCAGCCAGGCACCGCAACTGGTCAGCGCCTGGACCGCCGACCGCGACCTGACCAACCCGGCACTGCCGGCGTTCCAGGTGTGCGTGATGCTGACCAAGCTTCAGCTCAACGATCTGCAGCAATCGCTGAAACTGATCGTCGACGCGGCACGCAAGACCCAGACTTCGCCTAAGGACTTCTTCCAGGAAATCGCCAGCGCTTCGGCCTATATGAGCCGCGATCCGCAAGCCTTGCGCAAAGGCGGCAACCTGGCCGACGGCGGCGTTCTCGGCGAATACCTGGAAGGCCTGCCGTACCGTAGCAAGTCGCTGAACATGACCCAGGACTTGTGGTTATCGTTGAGCGTGGCCGAGCAGGAGGACTTTATCGACGAGCTGGATTCGAAGATCCGCCTCTACGAAACCTTCCACAATGACGTGGCCAACTGGGTCCGTTTCGGCGATGCCGAGCCGGGCGACGCGTTGTACCGCGTGCCGTTGTCGACGTTGCCGTGATGCTGATCCTGAACGCGGTGCATAAGAGCCGGGGCGTTGGTAGCCAGCGCTATAGCCTGGTAATCCCGGCATTGGCGCTGCGTGCGGGTGAGCAATTGGCGATTGTCGGGCCCAGCGGTTGCGGCAAGAGCACCTTGCTGGACCTGCTGGCGCTGGTATTGGCGCCGGATCGGGTCGGGCAGTTCGAATTCCATCGGCACGACGTCGCCGGGCTGTGGCGAGGAGATCAGCAATCCACCCTGGCCGCGTTGCGTAGCCAGCATCTGGGGTATGTGCTGCAAACCGGCGGCCTGCTGGGGTTTCTCGACGTGCGCGGCAACATCGCCTTGTCCCGGCAGTTGCTGGGTTTGAAGGAGGACGGCAGCGTGGCGCGCCTGGCCGAGCAGCTGGAAATCAGCGATCAGTTGGCCAAGAGGCCGGATGCGCTTTCAGTGGGGCAGCGCCAGCGCGTCAGCTGTGCCCGTGCGTTGGCGCATGCACCGCAACTGGTGTTGGCGGACGAGCCTACGGCCTCCCTCGACCCCTTGAATGCCGAGCGCGTGATGCAGGCGTTGCTGGCCCAGGCTCGCGAACACCGTGCCGCCTGTGTGATCGCCACCCATGACGAACCCCTGGCCCGCGCCAGTGGCTTGCAGGTGCGGCGTATCAGTTGCCGTCGCGATGCTGACGGCGGCGTCACCGCCACCCTTGGGGAGGCATGCTGATGCGCATTGGCCTGGTGGCTTCGCTGGCCTGGCAGGACTATCGCAACGATGCCTGGCTGTCCGCCTGTTCGGTACTGGCGCTGGTCGCCGTCATTGCCCCGCTGCTGGTGTTATTCGGTCTGAAGTTTGGACTGGTTAGCAGTTTGACCGAACGTTTGGAGACCGATCCCGCCACCCGTGAAATTATTCCGCTGGGCGGTGGTCGATTCAGCAGCGTATTTATCGAGCAGCTCGGCCAGCGCAGCGACGTAGCGTTTGCGCTGCCGCGTACGCGACAGATTGCGGCGACGGCGCAGGTGGGCACGCTGGCCCTGGAGATGCTGCCGACCGCATCGGGTGACCCTTTACTGTCCGGCTTGCCGCTGCCACAGGGCCTGGGCCAGATCGTGCTGAGCCACACTGCCGCTGAAAAGCTCGCGGCCCGGCCTGGCGATTGGCTGGAGACCAGTTTTACGCGGCAAGTGGCCGGGCGTGTCGAAGCCCAGCGCACGCGCTTGCAGGTGCTGGCGGTATTGCCGCTTGAAACCTTCGCCCGTGACGGTTTGTTTGCTGATTTGAAATTGCTGGAAGCGGCGGAAGATTACCGCGATGGGCGGGCGGTACCCGCGTTGGGTTGGGCAGGTGATGAGGTTGGTGTGAATGAGCAGCGCGTGTATCCGGCGTTCCGTCTATACGCCCGCAACCTCACCGATGTGGAGCCGTTGCGAGTGTATTTCGCCGGGCAGAATCTGTTGGTGTCGACCCAGGCACAGACCATCGCGCAGGTGCAGTCGTTAAGCCGAAACTTGTCGATCGTATTCTGGGTGATCTGCGGGTTAGCGTCGGCGGGAGGGTTTGCGGCGATCTTTGCCGGGGCCCTGGCCGCCGTGGAGCGCAAGCGGCGGGAATTGTCGGTGCTGCGCCTCTTGGGGTTTTCCACGGGCGGACTGCTGTTGTTCGTGGTGGTGCAGGCGCTGTACGGCGCCGGCTTTGCTTCCGCGCTCAGCGCCGGGTTGTATGGTCTGGCCGAGGCAGCATTGAATAAATTATTCGTGCAGGTGCCGGGCGAACACGCCAGCCACTTGCTGGCGCGCCATTACGGCCTGGCCCTGGTTGCAGTCATGGGTGTCAGCGCCGTGGCGGCAGCCTGTGGTGGTTGGCGAGTGGCGCGTATCCAGGCTTCTGAAGGAATCAGAGATGTATAAGTTACTGGGCGCCTGTGTGGCGCTGAGCCTGGCTTCGATGGCCTGGGCCGATGAGGCGAGTGACAAACTCGACAACCCCAAACCGTTGGAAGGCGACGTGAGCCTGCCGCTGCCGTGCGAAGGCAATATGGTGTTCCGCTACGCCTACGTGCTGGCCCAAGGCACCCTGGATGACCGCGAGATCAGCCTCGGCTACCCCTTTGCCGAAGGCGAGGCGGGTTATCAGCAGTCGTTCATTTCCGGCTACCGTCGCGACTTCATCAACGGCCAGTTCACTCTCAAGGACCTGCCCAAAGACTGGAACAAAGTCATCGCGCCGTTGATGCCGAAGACCGACGCCAAGACCCCGCTCAAGCCCATGCTGTACTTCATCGGCAAATACGAAGTGACCGCACGCCAGTACGCCCAGGTAATGTCCCAGGCGCAGTCGCTGGCCAGTGGAGAACCTGCGCCGGCATGCGATGCACCCGCCGGTATGGCGGGGCGTTTGCCCAAGGTCAAACTGTCGCGCTTCGAAGCCGAGCGCTTCTCTGCGGTGTACAGCGCCTGGCTGATGAAATACCACCGCGACTTGCTACCGGTCAGCGGTCGTGGTTCCTCGGCGGACGACGGCGGCCTGGGATTTGTGCGCCTGCCCACCGAAGTGGAATGGGAGTTCGCCGCCCGCGGTGGCCATGCGGTGAGCCGCCAGGACCTGGAAGGGCGCCTGTTCCCACGCCGTACCGAAGGCAGCGACAGCGACGGCCCCCTCGGCGATTACGCCGTGTTCAACCAAGTCGCCGGTGGCACAGGCCAGGCCGCACGCCTGATGCCCATCGGCACCAAATTGCCCAACCCGATCGGCCTGTTCGACGTGATCGGCAACGCCGCGGAAATGGTTCAGGAGTCTTTCCAACTGGTCCACGCCGGGCGTCGCCAGGGCACCTACGGTGGTTTTGTGGTCAAGGGCGGCAACTACCTGGAAGGCGAGGGCACGCTGTTCACCGGCATGCGCCGCGAGTACCCCTTGTTTGCCGCCGATGGCACCGAGCAGAGCAACGAGACCACCGGTTTCCGCGTGGCGATCGGCGCGCTGTCGGCCCCGCGTTCGCGCTATAAGGAGCTGTTCGCGCAATGGCAGAAAGAAGGTCGCCTGGCCTCGCTGACCGACGCCATCGACGATGCCCAGGACCCGACCAAACGCCTGGACAGCATCATCGCCGCCAGCGTCGACCCCAAGCTGCAAGCCGAGCTGGGGCTGGTCAACGAAGAGCTCAAGCGCAACGTCTCGCTGATCGCCCAGCAACGCGAAGAGGCGGCTGGCAACCTGATCCAGTCGGCCGCGTTGGTGGCCGAGACCATCGCCAACTACAACATCCGCCTGGCCAACCTGCAAAAGAGCCGCCAGCAGGCCCTGGACAACAAGGACCAGGCCAGCGCGCAGCTGTTTGACATGGCGATTGCCAATGGCCGCAGCGCCCTCGATGGCGCCGTGGCGATTTATATCGACAACCTGGCCACCGGCACGCGTTACACCGATGCGGTGATCCAGGCGCAGTTTCAACGGATCAAGGAGGAGTTGGATCGCAAGCCGGTGCTCGGCAAGAGCCTGGTGACGCGCGCAACGCTGTTCGTTCGTCATGTCGGCAACTACCGCAAGCAACAGCGGGCCGACCCGGCAACGATCTTGAAGGAATTGCTCGCAGCGAGCGGTCAGCGATGAGCGCTGGCTGTATGGCGAGCTTGGAAGGGACTCAGGCGGCGGTGGGCCGTGCTGGGCAAGTCAAACTTAAACGAGAACACACCTATGCTTTTTTCCCGTAAGGCCGTTTCCAAGCGTCACTTGCTGCTGATCGCAGCCGGTTTCAGCACCGTTTTGACCGGTTGCGCCACGTCGCCGGCCTCCAAGGTCGCGTCGAGCACCAAGGTCGAGTACTACCCGAACTGCTACGAGCCGGTGCAGCACCTGCGTGCGACCGATTCGAACATGACCAAGTCGGTCGTGACCGGTGCTGCCATCGGCGCGGCCGGCGGTGCACTGCTGGGTGCCCTGACCGGTGACAAAGAAAAACGTGGCCGTAACGCAGCCATCGGTGCCGCAGGCGGTGCCTTGGCGGGTGGCGCGGCGGGTTATTACACCGAACGTCAGAAGCAGATCGCCGACGACAACCAACGTATCGCTTCCTATGCGGCTGATGTAAACAAAAGTGCCGCTGATATCGACCGCAGCACCGCCTACGCCAAAGCGTCGCAGCAATGCTACCAGAGCGCGTTCACCAAGCTGGTGGCCGACCGCAAGGCCAAGACCGTCAACGATACCGAAGGCCGCAAGCGCCTGGCGGAAATCGTTTCCGGCCTGAAGGAGTCCAATGATCTGATCGTCGCGGTCAACGGCAAGGTCGCAGAAGACCTCAACAACTACACCCAGGCCTACGAGAAAGACTTGCAACAAGTCGGCGTCCAGCGTGCCGACGTGGTAACCGTAGCCCAGGCTGATACAGCGCCAGCCGCGACCCCAGTGAAAAAAGGCAAGAAACCGCCGAAAAAGCCAGTGTTGCCAACCGTGCCAAAAGAGGCAGTCACCACTGAGAAAACCCTGCAGACCGCGCAGGCCAGCCAGGCTCAAAGCAAGCAGGTCGCCAGTGCCGGTAAAACTCAGATCGAAGGGACCTGCCGCGATCCGAACCTGGCCGACTGGGCACCGGTACCTTGCCCGAACGTTTAAGTAACATGCCGCTATAAGCGTCAAACGCCAGCCGATCTTCCGCTAATGCGCAAGATCGGTGGCGTTCTTTTTGCAAATCGTTAAACTGCTGCGGCCGATCAATAATTACACCGAGGCCGTGTGCATGAAATTTCGTCTTCTCCTGTGGGTGCTGGGCCTGATGATGGGCAAAGCCAGCCGCACCAATCCTGCCTTCCAGCAACAGTTGGGCGATAAAGACCTGGCGTTCCAGTTGCAGACCCTTGACGGTAAGGTTGCCCGTCACTTCATCGTCAAAGACCAGCGCATCACCAGCCGCTCGGGTGTGCACCCTGCGCCTGCGTTTGCCATTGCGTTTAAAGATGCCGCTTACGGCTTCGCCACCATGCAGGCGAAGAACAAGCAACTGGCGTTCATGACGGGGATTCAGGACAAGTCGATCCAGATCAAGGGCAACCCGGCGCTGGTGATCTGGTTCCAGGGGTTGACCAAGTATTTGGGGCGCAAGCGCAGTTCCAAGCGATGAGCCACAAGCTGCAAGCTTGAAGCTGATTACTTGGAGCTTGCAGCTGCCGTCAGGCCTGACTGAACTGGGAGGCCAGTTCGCGCAACAACACCTCGGCATCCAACACCTTGCCGACCACTTCCTCAGCCTTGTCACGGCTCAAGCCCAGACGCTCAAGCAACGCCTCCGGAATCGCCTCATCCGGCCCGGAGCCAATCCCGCGGCTACGCAGCAAACGTACAGCCAGGCACACCAGGTTCGGGTACTCAGCGTATTGCCCATCGTAGGTCGGATCATGCTGGAAGCGCAGCGCGGTGGACAGTTCGTCCGGCATGTCCCAGTAGCGCATCAGCCACGCACCGATCTGCTCGCGGCTGATGCCCAGCAAGTGTTGCTCGACATAGCTGTGGCACAGGTGCGGGTTGACCTCCAGGTGACGGCAGATCAGCGAGAAGTGCGGCGGAAACACATGGGCCAGCAGCAGGTAGCCGAAGTTATGCAGCAAACCGGCGAGGTAGGTCAGGCCGGCTTCCGGGCGCTGGGCGCGAGGCATGGCGCGGGTCAAGCCTTCGATCACGGCGGCGGTGTAGATCGACTGGTGCCAGTACGGCGTGGACTGGTGCGGGCGGTCCTTGGGCAGACTCAAGGTCTTGCCCAGGGCGAGCCCCAGTGCCAGGTTGATCACCAGGTCAAAGCCCAGCACGCGCACGATGGCGTCTTCCACGGAGCGGATCTTGCCCGGCGAGGCGTAGTACGGCGAGGCGGCCCAGCTCACGACCTGGGCGGCCAGGGCAGGATCGGTTTCGACCACGCCAGTGATGTCATCAATGGTGGCATTCGGGTCGACGCGCAGCTTGATGATCTTCTGCGCGGTATCCGCCAGCGGTGGTATCTCGATGGTCGCTTCCAGGCGTTGCTGGATGCGGCGGGCGGTGAACGCCTGCATCGCCTGGGTGATTTCCTCACGGTCATCATTCGGGCGGTCGAGGTTAGGGCGAATGTTGCTCAATGGTTCGCCAAAATGGCCGGCGCTGGCCTTGGTGAGCATGGTTTTGAATGCGTCGCTGGAGATCTCCAGCAACAGGCCTGCTTCGCCCGAATGCACCAGCAGGCTCGGTTCGTTGAGCAGGCTGCCTTCGTACAGGCACGGGGAACTGGTGAGCGGCGGCAGGCCTGGCAGCAGGCTCAGTTCGTGCTTGCCCAGCATGCGTTCGACGCGATCCGGTGACACGGCCGTGAGGCGGCGACCGGTGAGTTCGGTAAGGCGGTTGAGGTCGAGCAACTGGTTCTGCGGGAACAGCACCATCAGTGCGCCCACCGCGTCTTCCAGCAACACGGCCTGGACCTTTCGCGCCGGATTCAGGCCCGGTAGGTCGGTGACCTCCGTGTAGGGGATGGCGAGTTTTGCGAGCAGAGCCCGAATGACCGGCGGGGCGGTCAGTGGGGCTGTGGCGAGGGCAACTTCTGACATGGCCTGATCCAATTTCTTACAGTCAACGAAGTATAACCAGCTTGATACAACTGATGGTCGACTAAGTGAGTCAGGCGTCACACTTGGCCGTATTGCTGCCCATGGCGTAGCCAGCGATCCAATAACGGGCTGACATGATCCGGCCAACGTTCGAGCAGCGCTTGCGCCGCATCGCGTACGGCGGGCAGCAGGTCGGCGTCGCGCATCAAGTCGGCGACCTTGAATTGCAGCAGGCCGGTCTGGCGCGTGCCGAGCATTTCACCGGGGCCGCGCAGTTCCAGGTCTTTTTCGGCGATTACAAACCCATCGTTGGTTTCGCGCATGATGCCCAGACGCTGGCGGCCGATCTGCGACAGCGGCGGATGGTAGAGCAGCACGCAATGGCTGGCGGCGCTGCCCCGGCCTACACGGCCGCGTAACTGGTGCAGTTGTGCCAGGCCCAGGCGTTCGGGGTTCTCGATGATCATCAGGCTGGCGTTGGGCACGTCCACGCCAACTTCGATCACGGTGGTGGCCACCAGCAGTTGCAGGTTGCCGGCCTTGAATTCGGCCATCACTGCGGCTTTTTCGGCGGGTTTCATGCGGCCGTGGATCAGGCCGACCTTGAGCTCGCCCAAGGCGCTGGTGAGGTCCTCAAAGGTGGTCTCGGCAGCCTGGCAGGTCAGCTCTTCGGACTCTTCGATCAGTGTGCACACCCAGTACGCCTGGCGCCCTTCGGCGCAGGCGCCGCGCACGCGCTCGATCACTTCGACACGTCGGGTGTCGGTGACCAGCACGGTGTTGACCGGGGTTCGGCCGGGTGGCAGCTCGTCGAGGATCGAGGTGTCGAGGTCGGCGTAGGCGCTCATGGCCAGGGTGCGCGGGATCGGCGTGGCGGTCATGATCAACTGGTGTGGGCTCATGCGTCCGCCCACGCCTTTCTGGCGCAGGGCCAGGCGTTGTTGCACGCCGAAACGGTGTTGTTCATCGATGATCACCAGCGCGAGGTTCTTGAACTGCACTTCGTCCTGGAATAGCGCGTGGGTGCCGACCACCATCGGCGCGCCACCGGCGATTTGCTCCAGTGCCGCCGCGCGATTCTTGCCCTTGAGCTTGCCGGCCAGCCATGCGACGTCCAGGCCCAGGGGTTCGAGCCAGCGCTTGAAGGTGATGAAGTGCTGCTCGGCGAGGATCTCGGTGGGTGCCATCAGCGCCACTTGGTAACCGGCTTCCAGCGCTTGTAAGGCGGCGAGGGCGGCGACCACGGTCTTGCCTGCGCCTACGTCACCCTGGATCAGCCGTAGCATGGGTTCTTTCTGGCTGAGGTCGTAGGCGATTTCATTGCCGACGCGCTGCTGCGCACCGGTCGGCGCGAAGCCCAGATTGGCCAGGTATTGCGCCGGCAAACGTGTTGCCTTGGGCATGGCTGGCGCACGTAGCGAACGCATGCTTTCGCGCAGGCGTTGCTGGGACAGTTGGTGGGTCAGCAGTTCTTCAAAGGCCAAACGGTGCTGGGCCCAGTGATGACCGAGCGCGAGTTCGTCGACATCGGCGTCGGCGGGTGGGTGATGCAGGTAGCGGATCGCATCGTCCAACGGCGCCAGTTGATAGTCGCGGGCCAGTTCCTGAGGCAGCCAATCGGGCAGGCTTTTCGGGCCGAGCATCGTCAGCGTCTGCATGCAGAGTTGGCGCAGGCGTTGCTGGGTCAGGCCTTCGGTGAGCGGGTAGATCGGCGTGAGCGTGGTGTCGACCGGCGGCGGTTCGTCACCGGTGATGGCGCGGTATTCCGGGTGATAGATTTCCAGGCCGGACGCACCGGGCCGCGCTTCGCCGTAGCAGCGCACGCGGGTGCCGCGCTTGAGCCCTTCCTTCTGCGCGTTGCTGAAATGGTAGAAGCGCAGGCTCAGGCCGCCGGTGCCGTCCTGCAGGCGCACCACCAGGCTGCGGCGCTTGCCCATCACCACATCGGCACCGCTGACGGTGCCTTCGACCACCGCGTCCTGCCCTGGGCGCAACTGGCCTATGGGCACTACGCGGGTCCGGTCCTGATAGCGCAAGGGCAGGTGGAATAACACGTCCTGGAGGTTTTCCAGGCCGACCTTGGCCAACTTCTCGGCCATGGCTTCACCGACACCCTTGAGTGCCGTCACCGACACCTGCGACAGCTCAGTCATACCGTTGCTTAGCTCGCAGCCGTCGGCTTGGCCACCGAACACAGGCGGATCGAATCGGCGAGGATCTCAATCGCTTTCGGCCGTGGGAAGCTGGCGCGCCAGGCGATCGCCACGGTACGGAAAGGCACCGGCGGCGTCAGTGGGCGCACTTCGATCACGCCGGGGGCGTAGTGATGGCTGTCCACTGCCGACAGCGGCAGGATCGAAATGCCCAGGCCGGACGCGACCATGTGGCGGATGGTTTCCAGGGAACTGGATTCCACGGTGGTGTGCTTGGCGCCGTCGTTGCCCTTGGTCAGCGTCGGGCAAGCTTCCAGGACCTGGTCGCGGAAGCAGTGGCCTTCGCCGAGCAGCAGCAGGCTCTTGTCGTTGAGCAGGCCGGCGTCGATGGTGTCTTTTTGCGTCCACGGGTGGGAAGCCGGCATCAGCACGTAGAACGGCTCATCGTAGAGCGGCAAGGTCAGTACATCCGCCTCGTTGAACGGCAGGGCGATGATGATCGCGTCCAGCTCGCCGTTGCGCAGTTTGTCGCGCAGCACGTGGGTGAAGTTTTCTTCGATATACAACGGCATCTGCGGCGCGACGCGGTGCAGTTGTGGGATCAGGTGCGGGAACAGGTACGGGCCGACGGTGTAGATGGCACCCACTTTAAGTGGCGCGGTCAGTTGGTTCTTGCCGGCCTGGGCCAGTTCGCGAATGCTCTGCGCCTGCTCCAGCACTTTCTGGGCCTGGGCCACGATGCCTTCGCCCACAGGCGTCAGGCGCACGGCGCTTTTGCTGCGCTCGAAAATCAGCACACCGAGTTCGTCTTCAAGCTTTTTCACGCCCACCGACAGCGTCGGCTGGCTGACGTGGCAGCGCTCGGCCGCGTGGCCGAAGTGCTGCTCTTGGGCGAGGGTAACGATGTAGCGTAATTCTGTAAGAGTCATAGCGAGCGTCCATGAGGTTGCGGGCCAAGCATACCGGCTGCAATCGATAGACGCACGTTATCAGAACTTTGCTGGGGATTGAGCGCTCAGTTGCGCAGATTTTGCTGAAGGGGGTGAGGATTGCCCCTCACCATCTTCATTTTCAGCGACGACGTTTCTCGATGTTGTACACAAACGGTGCAACGATCTCGATGCTGCCACCCTTGAGCATGTCCGCTGGCGGTTTTGGCAGCGGCTGGGCACGACGGATCATGTCCAGTGTGGCGCGGTCCAGGTCGGCGTTGCCGGAACGGCCCACCAACTCGTAGGACAGCACATTGCCGTCCGCATCCACCACGAACTTCAGGCGGTTCAATCCTTCCTTGCCACGCGCCTGGGCACCTGGCGGGTACTTCTTGTACTTCTGCAAGTGTGCCAGCAGGGTGCCTTCCCAGGATGCCTTGGCAGCGATCTGTTGCGGCGAAGGGCCAGGAACGGGCTGGGCCGATTTTTCAGCCGGTGCCTGGGTCGGCGGAGCGTCGCTCGGCGGGTCCTCGGAGGGTTTCTCCTTGGGCGGCTCGATCTTCTTCTCTACCGGTTTGGGCGGCTGTGGTTTGGGCTTGGGCTTGACCGGCTTGGGCACCTGGATCGTTGGTTTGGGCGCCTCGGCCAATTTCGGCAGGGGCAGCTCTTCCACCGGTGCAGGCGGTTGCGGCGGCGTTACCACCTTGGGCGGCGCTGGCGGCGGTGGGGCTGGCATCGGCGCCAGGTCGATGACCATGGCAGCCGGTGGCAACTGCACCGTGCGCGGCGCGGACCAATGAAGCGCGATAGCGATCGCGACGGCATGCACGCCCAGTACGACGGCGAGGCTGGTGCCATAACGCGTCAGTTTGTGGCGCGTCGTGATCATTTCTTGGCTGCCGTCTCAAGTCCGACCAGGCCGACCTTGAGGTAGCCGGCTGCACGCAGGGCATCCATCACGCTCATCAGGTCGCCGTAGTCAACGCCCTTGTCAGCCTGGAAGAAGATCGTCGTGTCTTTCTTGCCTTGGGTCTTGGCATCAAGCACCGGTCCCAGGGTTTCAGCTTTGACTTCTTCTTCGCCCAGGAACAGGCGTTGGTCCGCCTTGACGCTGAGGAAGATCGGTTTCTCTGGCCGTGGCGCAGGTTTTGCGCTGGACGCGGGCAGGTCGACCTTGATATCCACGGTGGCCAACGGTGCTGCCACCATAAAGATGATCAGCAGCACCAGCATCACGTCGATAAACGGCGTGACGTTGATTTCGTGGTTCTCGACGAGTTCGTCGTCGCCTTGATTCAAATGCAGGCCCATGGCCGATTACCCCACTTTCACCATGTGCGGTTGCGAGCTGCGCTCGGTAGGCAGGTGATCGAGGTCGCGGCTGACCAGCAGCAGGACTTCTGCCGACGCGTCCGATACCTGGGCCTTGTAGCCGGCAATCGAACGGGCGAAGACGTTGTAGATCACCACCGCAGGAATCGCGGCAACCAGGCCCAGGGCAGTCGCCAGCAGGGCTTCGGCGATTCCGGGGGCAACGACGGCGAGGTTGGTGGTCTGGGTTTTGGCGATGCCGATGAAGCTGTTCATGATGCCCCACACGGTGCCGAACAGACCGACGAACGGTGCGGTGGAGCCAATGGTCGCCAGCACACCGGTACCGCTGCTCATGTTACGACCGCAGGCCGCCACCAGACGCTCCAGGCGGAAGGCAACACGTTCCTTGATGCCTTCTTTTTCGCGGGTATTGGCCGACAGGCGCATTTCTTCCAGCGCGTCGTGTACCAGGGTGTTGGCCAGGGTGCCTTTCTTGGTCGCGCTTTCGCTGGCTTCCTTGAGGGTGGTGGCCTTTTTCAGGTGGACGATTTCAGTGCGCAGACGACGTTTGGCGCCCAGCAGCTCGAAGCCCTTGGCGATCCAGATGGTCCAGGTGATGATCGAAGCAATGGCCAGGCCGATCATGACGGCTTTTACCACCACGTCAGCGTTCTGATACATGCCCCACGGCGACAGGTCATGAGCCATGCCCAGGGTGTTGTCTTCTTCCAGCACCACACCGTTGTCATCGGCGGAGGTTGGGTCAGCCGCCATAGCCGGGTCGGTGGCTGTTGGTGCTGCCGTCGGAGTTGCCGGCGTCGCGGCAGCAGCCGGTGTGGCTGGCGCTGTGGCATCAGCGAAGGCGGCGGTCGGTGCCAGCAGTACGCTGAACAGCAGCGCAGCAATCGCGCGCCAGGCGCGGGAAGGGCTGTGAAGCTTGGTTGGCGAAGCGGGGGTTGTATTACGTGTCATGCTGGCCGGACCTGAGTAAAAAAATGAGTGATCGTCCTTCCAGACCCAGGGGTCGAGGACAAATGGGCGGTTATTATTGCAAGTAATTCTTGTTAACAGAAGTAATACAGTAACTTTATTTGTGCTTTTTCTGGCCGTCGGTCACCCGCGAGGGCTAACCTAGACCTTTCCGTACGGAGTTTTGTGATGTCAGCGCCTTCTGTTGTGATTGCCGGATGTGGCGATGTGGGGAGTCGGCTGGCCAGCCAATTGCTCGCCTCGAAATGGGAGGTCCATGGCCTGCGTCGTGATATTTCGCGGCTGCCCGACGGAGTGATCGGCATCGCCGGCGACCTGTTCAAGAAAGATTGCCCTGACACCTGGCCGATTGGCGGGGTGGATTACCTGGTGTACTGCGCGGCTGCGACTGACCATGACGAGGCAGGCTATCGTGCCGCTTACGTAGAAGGGCTGAAACATGTGCTGGAGTGGCTGGGCGATTACGGCCAGGAGCCGAAGCACCTGCTGTTTGTATCCAGCAGCAGTGTCTACGGGCAGCAAAATGGTGAGTGGGTCGACGAAACGTCCGAGACTCAAGCGAAGGGGTATTCCGGGCAGGTGATGCTGGAAGCCGAGCAAGTGGCGCTCAATAGCGGGTTCCCGGCCAGCATCGTGCGCCTCACCGGTATATATGGTCCCGGTCGCGAATGGCTGCTGAGTCAGGTCCGCCAGGGCTATCGGGTGGCAATCGACCCACCTTTATATGGCAACCGCATTCATGCGGAAGATGCAGCGGGTTTGCTGGCGTTTTTGTTGCGACATGTGGAGCAGGGTGGTTCGCTGGACAAGGTCTACATCGGCGTTGACGATGCGCCTGCGCCACTGGCGGAAGTAGTGGCGTGGTTGCGCGAGTATCTGGGTGTGACGGAGTGGTCCGAGGACGCCAGTGTGCGTCGTGCCGGCAGCAAGCAGTGCAGCAATGCCCGGGCCAAGGCTTTGGGCTGGACGCCGACTTACCCAACTTACCGCGAAGGCTACGCGGCGATCCTGAAAGGCTGAAATCCGGTGAAAAATGTGGAAGCGGGCTAGCTCCCACATTGGGATACGCGTTCGGCTGCTTATTGCTTTTCAAGCAGCCATTGGCGTGGTCCTGGCGTAAACGAAGGCACTTCATCCGCCTGTGCGGTGTTGATCGCTTGGAAGATCTCCAGTTGCTTACCCTTGCGGGTAAAGATCCACGGATTGCCCTGGCCATTCAATTGCAGCCAGATGCTGTCGTAGCCGCCGCTCATGGACGCGCAATCGCCCGCCAGGCACAGCGAGTACTGATCGACATTGGGCAGGCCGGCAACCTTGCCGTTTGCCTGGAACTGCACGATGGCGCCGCTGCCGAAGCCGTCGGCGATCTTCCAGTCGCCGCCCATGTAGGCCGCGTACAGCGCGCGCTCGAAGTTGGCGCCGATAGGCGCACCGTCAGGCGCGGGCTCTTTGGGGCGAGCAAACAGCTGTTCAGGTTCGTTGTCGTTGGCCACTTGCAGCAGCTGTTTGCGTTTGCGCTTGAGTTCGGTGGCGGAGCTGCCGTAGAAGTCCACGCTCCAGGCGCCGGACTTTTCACCCAGCAACTTGCCTTCGGCTACTTCAAAACCGTTGTAGTAGCGCGCCTGCGAGGCCTTGGTATTCACCTCCCACTCGAGGTTCGGTCCAAAGCTTTGCAGGGCTTCACGCAAAGGGCCGCCTTTGGCTGCCGCATCAATGGCGACCTGGTTGATCCAGGTGCCGCTCACATCCAGGTCGGCAGGGTCGCTGGCGCATCCGCCTAGTAACAGGGCGAGCAGTGATGAGGCTACAAGCGCTTTGCGCATCATGAAATCCTTTTAAAACGAAGTCGGCGCAGCCTATGGGGACTGCGCCGGGTGTTTTACTCGATGACCAGAATCGCGTCCATCTCAACCTGCGCACCCTTTGGCAGAGCGGCAACGCCGATGGCGGCACGGGCTGGGTACGGTTGTTCGAAGTACTTGCCCATGATCTCGTTGACCTTGGCGAAGTGGCTCAGGTCGGTCAGGAAGATGTTCAGCTTGACGATGTCCTTGAACGAGCCGCCGGCAGCTTCTGCCACGGACTTGAGGTTTTCGAAGACCTGTACGGTCTGTGCTTCGAAGCCTTCCACCAGTTCCATGGTCTTTGGGTCCAGCGGGATCTGGCCGGACATGTAGACGGTGTTGCCTGCCTTGATCGCCTGGGAGTAGGTGCCGATGGCGGCTGGGGCCTTGTCGCTGGTGATAACAGTCTTGGTCATGAATGACTCCTTGTAATGTGGCTTAGGCGCGCATGCGAGTGATGCGGATCACACCCGTCAAGGCACGCAGTTTCTTGATCACGCGGGCCAGGTGCACGCGGTCGTGAACGCTGACCACCAACTGGACCACGCTGATGCGACCATCGCGCTCGTCCATGCTGATTTTTTCGATATTGCCGTCGGCCGCGTTGACACTGCTGGCGAGCAGGGCGATGAGGCCACGCTGATGCTCCAGCTCCACCCTCAGCTCGACGTTGAATTCGCCGGTGACATCCTTGGCCCATGAGAGCTGGATGCATTTTTCCGGGTTGTGGCGGATTTCGGTGATATTGCGGCAGTTGTCCAGGTGTACGACCATGCCCTTGCCCGCCGACAAGTGGCCGACAATCGGATCGCCCGGGATTGGCGTGCAGCACTTGGCGTAGCTGAGCACCAGGCCTTCGGTGCCGCGAATCGCCAGCGGGCCTTCGGGGCTGGGCAACTGTTCGCCTTCGCCGAGCAGGCGACGGGCGACCACGTAGGCCATGCGGTTGCCCAAACCTATATCTTCCAGCAGGTCTTCGATGGTTTCCTGGCGATACTCGTGGAGCATCGCTTGCACACGCTCTGTAGGAATCTTGTCCAGGGCGCTGTCGAAACCGTTGAGCACCTTGTTCAGCAGGCGTTCGCCCAGGCTGATGGACTCGGAACGGCGTTGCAGCTTGAGCGCGTGACGGATGTGCGTGCGCGCCTTGCCGGTGACCACGAAGTTCAGCCAGGCCGGGTTCGGGCGTGCGCCCGGTGCGCTGACGATCTCGACCGTGGAGCCGCTTTGCAGCGGCTCGGACAGCGGCGCGAGGCGACGATTGATCCGACAGGCAATGCAGCTGTTGCCCACGTCAGTGTGCACGGCGTAGGCGAAGTCGACCGCCGTGGAGCCTTTGGGCAGCTCCATGATCCGGCCTTTGGGCGTGAACACGTAGACCTCGTCCGGGAACAGGTCGATCTTCACACTTTCAATAAATTCGAGGGAGTTGCCGGCACGTTGCTGCATTTCCAGCACGCCCTTGACCCACTGGCGGGCGCGGGCATGGGTGCCTTTTGGCTGCTCGTCCCCGCTGGATTTGTACAGCCAATGGGCGGCGATGCCGTTGTTGGCCATCTCTTCCATTTCGCGTGTGCGAATCTGGATCTCGATCGGCACCCCGTGCATACCAAACAGCGTGGTATGCAGCGACTGGTAGCCGTTGGCCTTGGGGATCGCGATGTAATCCTTGAAGCGCCCCGGTAAGGGTTTGTACAAATTATGTACAGCGCCCAGCACGCGGTAGCAGGTGTCGACTTTGTCGACGATGATCCGGAACGCATAGACGTCCATGATCTCGTTGAAAGCCCGGCGCTTGCCGCGCATCTTCTTGTAAATGCCGTAGATGTGCTTCTGCCGGCCGCTGACTTCGCCTTCGATCTCGTCGATCGCCAGGCAATGGCTCAGCGACTCTTCGATCTTGTTGACGATTTCCTTGCGGTTGCCCCGCGCACGCTTGACCGCCTGGTAGATGCGCGCCGAACGCATCGGGTGCATGGCTTTGAAGCCGAGGTCTTCGAATTCGATACGAATGGCGTGCATGCCCAGCCGATTGGCAATGGGCGCGTAGATTTCCAGGGTTTCCTTGGCGATGCGCCGGCGTTTCTCGCCGGACAGCACTTCCAGCGTGCGCATGTTATGCAGCCGGTCGGCCAGCTTGACCAGGATTACCCGGATATCGCGGGCCATGGCCATGGCCATCTTCTGGAAGTTTTCCGCCTGGGCTTCGGCCTTGGTCTCGAAATTCATCTGGGTCAGTTTGCTGACCCCGTCGACCAGTTCGGCCACGGTTTCGCCAAATTGCGCGCTGAGCGCTTCCTTGGCGATGCCGGTGTCTTCGATCACGTCATGCAGCATCGCGGCCATCAGGCTTTGATGGTCCATGTGCATGTCGGCAAGAATGTTTGCCACCGCAAGAGGATGGGTGACATACGCCTCGCCGCTGCGGCGGCGTTGGCCGTCGTGGGCTTGTTCGGCGTAGAAGTACGCTCGACGGACCAGGTTGACCTGGTCTGGGCCGAGGTAGGCCGATAAGCGATCGGCGAGGGCGTCTATGCTCGGCAAAGTGTGAACTCCTGCCGTTGGCTGTGACCCCGCGCCGTGCTACGTCGACCAGGCATAGGCTTAGACGGCCTCGTTGGACTCATCCTCGAACGCTGCAAACAGCGGTTCGTCTTCAACGATCTCGGCGTTGGCGATGAACTCGTAGCTCATCAGGCCTTCTGCGATTTCACGCAGGGCGACTACAGTCGGCTTGTCGTTTTCCCACTGGACCAGAGGCTCTTTGCCGCCAGTGGCCAGTTGACGGGCACGCTTGGTAGAGAGCATGACCAGCTCAAAGCGGTTATCCACGTGTTCTAGGCAGTCTTCAACGGTTACGCGGGCCATGGTATTCCTCGGAGCGAATGCAAGATGCGCGCTGCCCGGTTGGGCGAGCGGACTGAACAGTTTAAAAAATCACCAGCGTTTAGGGAAGCGCTGATTTTTCGCAGGCCCTCGCAAAACCGCTACAAGTGCCAATTTAAAGCCCTTGCAGCGGTTTTGGGAAGAGCCAATCAGCCGAGCAGTTCGGCCAGTAATTTGCCGAAACGCTGCTGCTGACGCTTTTGCTGGAGCTGATTGGTGCGGAAAATTGCCTTCAAATCGTCCAGTGCGTGGGCAAAATCGTCGTTGATGATCAGGTAGTCGTAGTCGACGTAGTGGCTCATCTCGCTGACGGCTTCACGCATGCGGCCTTCGATGATCTCATCACTGTCCTGGCCGCGGTTGGTCAGGCGCTGGTGCAACGCTTCCAGCGAGGGCGGCAGGATGAAGATCGAGCGCGCCTGCGGCATCAGCTTGCGCACTTGCTCGGCGCCTTGCCAGTCGATTTCCAGGATCAGGTCGTGTCCCTCATCCAGGGTCTGCTGCAGGTGGCTTTGCGACGTGCCGTAGAGATTGCCGAACACTTCGGCGCGCTCCAGGAAGTCGCCGTGTTCGATCATCTTGACGAACTCGGTGCGCTCGACAAAGTGATAGTGCACGCCGTTCACCTCACCCGGACGCATGGCGCGGGTGGTGTGGGACACCGAGATCCGGATCTGCTCGTCAGCGTCGGTCAGGGCCTTGACCAGGCTGCTCTTGCCCGCGCCCGAAGGGGCGGAAATGATGTAAAGGGTGCCGGTGCTGTGGGTCATGGAGATTGCCTTACTCAATATTCTGTACTTGTTCGCGCATCTGCTCGATCAACACTTTGAGGTTGACCGCAGCCTGGGTGCTGCGCGGGTCGAACGCCTTGGAGCCCAGTGTATTGGCTTCGCGGTTGAGTTCCTGCATCAGGAAGTCCAGGCGCCGACCGGCGGCACCGCCGGATTTGAGCACGCGGCGCACTTCGAGGATGTGGGTGCTCAGGCGATCGAGCTCTTCGGCAACGTCGCTCTTCTGCGCCAGCAGGACCATTTCCTGCTCCAGGCGCGTCGGGTCGAGGTCGGCCTTCATGTCGGTGAAGCGGTCGAGCACCTTCTGGCGCTGGGTCGCGAGCATCTGTGGGACCAACTCACGCAGGGTGACGACGTCTTCTTCGATAGCGGTCAGGCGCTCGTTGATCAGGCGGGCCAGCTCGGCGCCTTCACGCTCGCGGCCGGCCCTGAGCTCCTTGAGGCCCTGATTGAACAGGGCCAGGGCTTCGGCATTGAGGGCTTGCGGGTCGGTGGCGTCGGCCACCAGTACGCCGGGCCAGGCCAGCACTTCCAGCGGGTTGAGCGCGGCGGGTTGTTTGATCAGTCCGGCGATGGTTTCGGCGGCGGCGACCAATTGCGCGGCGCGGTCGCGGTCAATCTGCAAGGCTTTGCCGGTGGTTTCTTCGGTGAAACGCAGGGTGCATTCCAGCTTGCCACGGGAAATACCCTGGCGCAGCGCTTCACGCACGGCGCCTTCGAGGTCGCGGAACGATTCCGGCAGGCGCAGGTGCGGCTCCAGGTAACGGCTGTTGACCGAGCGCAGCTCCCAGCTCAGGGTGCCTTGGACGCCGGCTTTCTCGACGCGGGCGAAGGCGGTCATGCTGTGCACCATGGAGGTACCTCGCGTTGCAGCCCGAAAACACGGGCTGATGATTAAGAAGGCGCAGGATTGTAGCGCAGTGGGGCGGACACGCCCAAACCCGAGCATTCGTAACCGGATTTTTTAGCAGTGCCCCGAATCGGCTCGCGGCTCTATAATGCTCGGCAGTTTTTCGTCCTCAGTACAGGTGTCTCCCTATGAAACGTCCAAGTGGTCGCGCTGCCGATCAGCTCCGCTCGATCCGCATCACCCGCAACTACACCAAACACGCCGAGGGGTCTGTACTGGTCGAGTTTGGCGATACCAAGGTCATCTGCACCGTCAGCGTCGAAAACGGCGTGCCGCGTTTCCTCAAAGGCCAGGGCCAGGGTTGGTTGACCGCCGAGTACGGCATGCTGCCGCGTGCCACCGGCGAGCGTAACCAGCGTGAAGCCAGCCGTGGCAAGCAGGGCGGCCGTACCCTGGAAATCCAGCGCCTGATTGGTCGCTCCCTGCGCGCCGCCCTGGACATGTCCAAGCTGGGCGATGTCACCCTCTACGTCGACTGCGACGTGATCCAGGCCGACGGCGGCACCCGTACCGCGTCCATCACCGGCGCCATGGTGGCCCTGGTTGACGCACTCAAAGTGATCAAGAAGCGTGGCGGCCTGAAGGGCGGTGACCCGCTCAAGCAGATGATCGCCGCTGTGTCGGTAGGCATGTACCAGGGCGAGCCTGTGCTGGACCTGGACTACCTGGAAGACTCGGCCGCCGAGACTGACCTGAACGTGGTCATGACCAGCACCGGTGGTTTCATCGAAGTACAGGGCACCGCCGAGGGCGCGCCATTCCAGCCGGCCGAGCTGAACGCCATGCTGGCCCTGGCCCAGAAAGGCATGACCGAAATCTTCGAGCTGCAGAACGCCGCACTGGCTGACTGAGCTCGTCTCAAGGAGAAACGCTATGAATGACAGCAGCCAAATGCCGGTGCCTACGCCTTCCTACGAAGTGCGCCAGGGGGCAATGTTGTGCCATCTCGCGGCGTTTCTGGGCTTCGTGTTCCCGTTTGGCAGTGTCGTGGGGCCACTGATCTTGTGGCAGATGAAGAAAGAAGTGGACCCGTTCATTGATGATCAGGGCAAAGAGGCGCTGAATTTCCAGATCACTGTAGCCATCGCTTGGATAGCTTGCATTGTGCTGGCTTTCGCGGTGATTGGTTTTTTCCTGATGGTTGCCCTGGCGATCACCACGGTGGTGCTGACCATCATTGGCAGCATCAAGGCCAACAAGGGGATTGTTTATCGCTACCCCTTGACCTGGCGCCTGATCAAATAATGAACACCACAAAAAAACCGACAGCAATGTCGGTTTTTTTGTGCCTGGAAAAAGACCTCAGATGGTCAGTGTCCAGTCGTAGTCCACGATCAGCGGCGCGTGTTGCGAGAAGCGTGGCTGGCGCGGCAGGCGTGCGCTACGAACGAACCGGCGCAGACCTGGGGTCAGCAACTGGTAGTCGAAACGCCAGCCCAGGTTAAGCATCTCAGCCTGTTCGTTATCCGGCCACCAGCTGTACTGGTCACCTTCGCGGCTGACTTCGCGCAGGGCATCCACATAGCCCATGTTGCCGACAATCTCGTCCATCCAGGCCCGTTCCGGCGCCAGGAAGCCCGGTGATTGCTGGCTGTCGCGCCAGTTCTTGATATCCAGCTTCTGTTGCGCCACGTACAGCGAGCCACAATAAATGTACTCGCGACGTTTGCGTCGCTGTTTATCCAGGTAACGGGCGAAATCGTCCATTAGCTTGAACTTCTGGTTCAAGTCTTCATCGCCGTTCTGCCCCGAAGGAAGCAGCAAGGTCGCGATGCTGACCTTATCGAAATCGGCTTGCAGGTAGCGCCCGTAGCGGTCGGCTGTCTCGAAGCCGAGGCCGCTGATGACCGCCTTGGGTTGCAACCGCGAATACAAAGCCACGCCACCTTGGGTGGGCACTTCGGCATCGCAGGCATAAAGGAAGTAGCCATCCAGTTGGAAGGCTGGGTCGTCCAGTTCAAAGGCGGAGGCGCGGGTATCCTGCAGGCAGATGACGTCGGCATTCTGGGCTTGCAGCCAACTGAGCAAACCACGCTCGACTGCAGCCTGAATACCATTAACGTTCACACTGATGATCCGCATAAATGGCCCCAAAAATCGCGTGCGTGTATGATACACGCCGTCTACCTAATTAGCTAAATCCGTGGTATCTGAGGCTTTTTTCATGCAGGCGTATCAACGCGATTTCATTCGTTTTGCCATCGATCGCGGCGTTTTGCGCTTCGGTGAGTTCACTTTGAAGTCCGGGCGCACCAGCCCGTACTTCTTCAATGCAGGCTTGTTCAACTCGGGATCGGCCCTGGCTCAGCTGGGTCGTTTCTATGCGGCCGCCATTGTTGAAAGCGGTATTCCCTTCGACGTCCTGTTCGGCCCGGCCTACAAAGGCATTCCCTTGGCCGCCGCGACTGCTGTGGCCCTGGCTGAACATCACGGGCAGGACCTGCCGTGGTGCTTCAACCGCAAGGAAGCCAAGGCTCACGGTGAAGGTGGCAGCCTGGTCGGGGCTCCGCTCAAGGGCGACGTGCTGATCATCGACGACGTGATCACCGCCGGTACTGCGATCCGCGAAGTGATGCAGATAATCGCTTCCCAGGACGGCGCCAAGGCTGCCGGCGTGCTGATCGCGCTGAACCGGCAGGAGCGTGGCAATGGTGAATTGTCGGCCATCCAGGAAGTCGAGCGCGATTTCGGCATTCCCGTGGTGAGCATCGTGTCGCTGAACCAGGTGCTGCAGTTCCTGGAAGATGATCCGCAGCTCAAGCAACACCTGCCGGCGGTGAAGGCGTACCGCGAGCAGTTCGGCGTTCAGTAATCGCCGGGCAATGAAAAAAGGCCCCGCTCAATCCGATTGAGCGGGGCCTTTTGTTTACTGGCGTTTAAGGACGCTTGCGGTTACTGATCAACGTACCCATGCCGGTATCCGTGAAGATTTCCAGCAATACCGCGTTCGGTACGCGGCCATCGATGATCAGCGAGCTGCCCACGCCGCCTTGCACCGCTTCCAGCGCGCAACGGATCTTGGGCAACATGCCGCCGTAGATGGTGCCATCGGCGATCAACTCGTCCACTTGTTGCGTGGTCAAACCGGTCAACACTTTGCCTTCCTTGTCCATCAGGCCGGCGATGTTGGTCAGCAGCATCAGCTTTTCAGCTTTCAGCGCTTCGGCCACTTTGCCGGCCACCAGATCGGCGTTGATGTTGTAGGACTCGCCGTTCGCGCCCACGCCGATAGGCGCGATCACCGGGATGAAATCGCCTTTCACCAACAGGTTCAGCAGGTCGGTGTTCACGCCGACCACTTCGCCCACCTGGCCGATGTCGATGATTTCCGGCTGGGTCATTTCCGGCGTCTGACGGGTCACGGTCAGTTTTTTCGCGCGGATCAGCTCCGCGTCCTTGCCGGTCAGGCCGATGGCGCTGCCGCCATGGCGGTTGATCAGGTTGACGATGTCCTTGTTGACCTGGCCGCCGAGCACCATCTCCACCACGTCCATGGTCTGCGCGTCAGTGACGCGCATGCCATCGATGAAGTGACTCTCGATCGACAAGCGCTTGAGCAGGTCGCCGATTTGCGGGCCGCCACCGTGGACCACCACCGGGTTGATCCCCACGGCTTTCATCAACACGATGTCGCGGGCAAAGCCGGTTTTCAGCTCGTCGCTTTCCATGGCATTGCCGCCGTACTTGATCACCAGCGTCTTGCCGACATAGCGTCGGATGTAAGGCAACGCTTCGGACAGGACCTTGGCAGTGTTGGCAGCGGCTTCGCGTTCGAGGGTCATTCAGGGCTCCGGTAAAAAATCAGAACGGTAATTGGAGATCAGGGGCAACACGTTTCAACTGGGCGTGGAACACGTCCTTGATGCGCTGCAACTCAGCCTCGGTATCCGCCTCGAAACGCAGGACCAGCACCGGTGTGGTGTTGGACGCGCGAACCAGGCCCCAGCCTTTGGCGTAATCGACTCGCACACCATCAATGGTGGTCAGGTTGGCACCTTCGCCCCATTGCGCATCGTGCAGTGCGTCAATGATGCTGAATTTGCTCTCCTCGGTCACATGGATATTGATCTCTGGCGTAGAAATATCGTTCGGGAAGGTCTGGAACAGCTCTTCGGCGGTGGATTTTTCCTTGCTGAGGATCTCCAGCAGGCGCGCAGCGCTGTAAATACCGTCGTCAAAGCCAAACCAGCGTTCCTTGAAGAACACGTGACCGCTCATTTCGCCGGCCAACAGCGCACCGGTTTCCTTCATTTTCTTTTTGATCAACGAGTGACCGGTCTTCCACATTAACGGACGGCCGCCGTATTCCTTGATCAGCGGGGTGAGGCGGCGGGTGCACTTCACGTCGAAAATGATCTCGGCGCCAGGGTTGCGCGCGACCACATCGCGGGCGAACAGCATCAGCAGGCGGTCCGGGAACACGATTTCGCCCGTTTCGGTCACCACGCCCACGCGGTCGCCGTCACCGTCGAAAGCCAGGCCGACGTCAGCCCCGGTTTCCTTGACCTTGGCGATCAGGTCCACCAGGTTCTCCGGCTTGCCTGGGTCCGGGTGGTGGTTGGGGAAGTTACCGTCCACCTCACAGAACAACGGAATCACCTCGCAATTCAGCGCTTCGAGCAGCTGCGGGGCGATCACGCCCGCCGCCCCGTTGCCGCAGTCCACTACCACTTTGAGGCGGCGCGCGAGTTTGACGTCACGGGTAATTTCATCAGAGTAGCGTTGCAGGATGTCGACTTTGGTGATGGTGCCCTTGCCGCTGGTCAGATCGTTGTTTTTCAGGCGGTCGTGCAGGGCCTGGATCTGTTCGTTGGCCAGAGTATCGCCAGCGATGACGATCTTGAAACCGTTGTAGTCCGACGGGTTATGGCTGCCGGTGAGCATCACCCCGGATTTGCCGGCCAGGACGTTGGCGGCATAGTACAACGCCGGCGTCGGCACCAGGCCCACATCGCTGACATGGCAACCGCTATCGGCCAGGCCTTGGATCAGTTGTTCCACCAACTCCGGGCCGGACAGACGACCGTCTCGACCGACCGAAACATTGGGCTCATCCTGGGCCAGGCTCTGGGAACCGATGGCGCGGCCAATCCAGTAGGCGGTTTCGGCAGTCAGGGTCTTGGGCACCACGCCACGAATGTCATAGGCGCGAAAAATGCTGTCGGGGAATGTCGGGGCTACGCGGGCTGCGGTAGTCATAGCGGGGGGAAACTCCATCTGAAGGGGGCAAGGCTGGCCTTAATGTGGCTGACCGGCAGGCTCAAACTGAAGGGTATGACGGTGTTTTCGGCAGAGAGTTCGTGGTGCAAAAATGCCATCGGAGCGCCGGCTCCGTCTTTAATACTGCGTAATACATTGATTTATAAGATTAAATCTCGCTGATTAAGTCCGCGCATTCTTCGTCCTGAAAAGCCTTGCGGTGGCCTCGGGCCGGGCAACGCCGCCCGGCCAGATTCAGCTTAGTCAGTGACTGCCGGAATGCCCAAAACCGCCTGCGCCGCGCTGGGTTTCATCAAATTCCTGTACCAGTTCGAAGTGCGCCTGCACCACCGGCACCAGTACCAACTGGGCAATGCGCTCGCCGACGGCGATGTTGAAGGCGGTCTGGCCCCGGTTCCAGCACGACACCATCAGTTCGCCCTGGTAGTCCGAGTCGATCAGGCCGACCAGGTTGCCCAGCACGATGCCGTGTTTGTGGCCCAGGCCGGAGCGCGGCAGGATCAGCGCCGCCAAGCCAGGGTCGCCCACGTAGATCGACAGGCCGGTCGGAATCAGAATGGTCTGTCCCGGCTCAAGAATCGTGTCTTGCTTGAGCATGGCGCGCAGGTCGAGACCGGCGGAACCCGGCGTGGCGTAGGCTGGCAGTGGGAATTCGGTGCCGATGCGTGGGTCGAGGATCTTGGCTTGCAAAGCGTGCATGAAATTAAACCTGATTCAGCCGTTGGGCGATAAAAGAGATCAGTTGGCGGGCAATCTTGCCCTTGCTGGTCTGGGCGAAAAGGGTGGCGTGCAGGTCGCGGTCAATAACGCTGCAAGCGTTTTCCTCGCTGTTGAAGCCGATGCTCGGGTTGGCGACATCATTGGCAACGATCAGGTCGAGGTTTTTGTCTTTCAATTTGCGTGCGGCGTAGTCCAGCAAATGCTCGGTCTCAGCGGCGAAGCCGACACTGAACGGACGGTCCGGACGGGTGGCGATGGTGGCCAAGATGTCTGGGTTGCGTACCATTTGCAGGAGTAGGCCGTCGCCGCTTGTAGGGTCTTTCTTGAGTTTTTGCGGGGCGACCACTTCCGGGCGGTAGTCCGCAACCGCTGCCGAGGCGATAAACAAGTCGCACGGAATGGCCGCCTCGCAGGCCGCCAGCATGTCCCGGGCGCTGACTACGTCGATTCGCGTGGCCCGATCCGGGGTCGGCAAATGTACCGGACCGGTGATCAAGGTGACGCGCGCGCCTGCCTCGACCGCTGCTTCAGCCAGGGCAAAGCCCATTTTTCCTGAGCTATGGTTGGTGATGTAGCGCACCGGGTCGATGTTTTCCTGGGTCGGGCCGGCGGTGATCAGCACATGCTTGCCGGTGAGGGCCAGGTGCTGGAAGCACTCGGCGGCGCACAGCGCCAGGTCGGTGGCTTCGAGCATGCGACCCATGCCGACGTCGCCGCAGGCTTGGCTACCGGACGCCGGACCGAACACCTTGAGGCCCCGGCTTTGCAGGAGTTGGGTGTTGGCCTGGGTGGCCGGGTCGCGCCACATGGCCTGGTTCATGGCCGGGGCGATGGCGACGGTGGCGTCGGTGGCCAGTACCAGGGTGGTCAGCAGGTCATCGGCGATGCCTTGGGCCAGGCGGGCGATCAGGTCGGCGGTGGCCGGCGCGATCAGCACCAGATCGGCCCATTTGGCCAGCTCGATATGGCCCATGGCGGCTTCGGCGGCCGGGTCCAGCAGGTCCAGGTGAACCGGGTGGCCGGACAGCGCTTGCATGGTCAGTGGGGTGATGAACTCACTGCCACCGCGGGTCATGACAACGCGCACTTCGGCGCCTTGGTCCAGGAGCCTGCGAACCAGTTCTGCGCTCTTGTAGGCGGCAATGCCGCCGCCAACGCCGAGAACGATGCGTTTCCGATACAGACGCTGCATTGGTTTGCCTTTCCAGTTCAGTGATGCCAGTCAGTGATGCCTGCGATGCCCCCTCCCCAGGGGAAATCACATGCAAAAAAGAGGGCCTACGATAACACAGCGTCCGCGAGGCAGCAGCGGCGCACACAGGGAGGTGGGATGAGTATTCGCGATTGGCCGGTGGCAGAGCGGCCCCGGGAAAAGCTTTTGGAATGGGGCGCAGCGAGCCTGTCGGACGCCGAACTGCTGGCGATCTTCCTGCGTACCGGGGTTTCCGGTCGCAGCGCGGTAGACCTGGCGCGCCATCTGTTGGCGCAATTTGGCGGCTTGCGTCCGTTGCTGGAGGCCAGCCAGGCGCTGTTCAGCCAGCAATTGGGGCTGGGGCCGGCCAAGTTTGCCCAGTTGCAGGCGGTGCTGGAAATGTCCCGTCGCCACATGGCTGAGCGCCTGCGCAAGGATTCTGTGCTGGAAAGCCCGGTGGCTGTACGTGATTACCTCAAGGCGCTGTTGCGCCACGAGCCTCACGAGACCTTCGGTTGCCTGTTTCTGGATTCCAAACATCGGGTGCTGGGTTTCGAGGCGTTGTCCCAGGGCACCATCGATGCGGCGATGGTTTATCCTCGGCAAGTGGTCAAGCGCGCCCTGGCCTACAACGCGGCGGCGTTGATCCTGTGCCACAACCACCCTTCCGGCAGCCTTGAGCCCAGTGCGGCTGATCGAAAATTGACCAGGCTGCTGCAAAAAGCGTTGGAAATGGTGGATGTTCGAGTGCTGGACCACATTATCGTGGGAGATGGAGACCCGTTGTCGATGGCGGAGTACGGGTGGATGTAGGAGGGAAGCAGTTGCAAGGTTGAAGCTGCAAGCCTCAAGTGGGCTTGCAGCTTGCAGCTTGCAGCTTGCAGCTTAGGGCTTGACGCTGACCTTCGAGAAATCCTGGCGCCCGAATGGACTTACCTGGTAGCCCTCGACATTCCTGCGGGCCAGGGCAAACGCGGTTGGGTGCGCAAGTGGCAACCACAGCGCCTGCTGCTGGATCTGCGCCTGGGCCTGCTGGTAGAGCTTGCTGCGTACGCCTTGCTCGCTGGTGGTCTTGCCCGCGCTGATCAGCTTGTCCAGCGCGGGGTCGCAGTAGCGCGCGAAGTTGGTGCCGGACTTCACCGCCGCGCATGAGAACTGCGGGGTCAGGAAGTTATCCGGGTCGCCGTTGTCGCCGGCCCAGCCCATGAACAGCAAATCGTGTTCACCAGCCTTGGCGCGACGGATCAGTTCGCCCCACTCGATCACGCGGATTTCTGCCTGGATGCCGACCTTGGCCAGGTCAGCCTGCAACAGTTGTGCACCGAGGTTCGGGTTGGGGTTCAGCAGGCTGCCGGTGGGGCGGGTCCAGATAGTGGTCTTGAAACCGTCCTTGAGGCCGGCACGGTTCAGCAGCGCCTTGGCCTTGGCGAAGTCCTGAGGATAACCCGGCAGGTCCTTGGCGTAGCTCCAGGTGTTGGGCGGGTAAGGGCCGTTGGCGGCTTCGGCGGTGCCTTCAAACACGGCCTTGAGGTAGCTACCCTTGTCGAAGGCCAGGTTGATTGCCTGGCGTACTTCGGGCTTGTCCAATGGCGGGTGCTGGCTGTTGATGGCCACGAAGGCGGTCATGAAGGCAGCGGTTTTCTCCACTTTGAGTGCCGGGTCCTTTTCGGCCTCGCCTACATCGAGCGGCTTGGGCGACAGGGCAATCTGGCATTCGTCGCGATGCAGTTTCTGCAGGCGCACGTTGGCGTCCGGGGTGATGGCGAAGATCAAGTTATCCACAGCCGGTTTGCCGGCGAAGTAATCCGAATTGGCTTTGTAGCGCACCACGGCATCTTTCTGGAATCGGCTGAAGACGAACGGCCCGGTGCCGATTGGCTGGCTGTTAAGTTTCTCCGGCGTGCCGGCCTTGAGCAGTTTGTCGGCGTATTCCGCCGGGTAGATCGAGGCAAAACCCATGCTCAGGGCGGCGAGGAAGGTGGAGTCGGCGTGATCCAGGGTGAAACGCACGGTCAGCGGGTCGAGAGCGTCGATTTTCTTGACCAGCGTCGGCAGTTGCAACGACTGGGCGTGAGGGAATCCGCTCTGGGCGATCTTGTGCCAGGGGTTGGCTGGGTCGAGCATGCGCTCGAAGCTGAAGCGCACGTCTTCAGCGGTCAGGGTACGGCTGGGGGTGAAGTAGTCGGTGCGATGGAATTTCACATCCGGGTGCAGCTTGAAGGTATAGGTCAGACCATCCGGCGAGACTTCCCAGCTGTCTGCCAGGCTGGGCACCAATTTGCCGCTGGCCGCGTCGTAGTCCACCAGGCGGTTCATCAGCACGTCGGCCGAGGCATTGGTGGTGGTCAGCGAGTTGTATTGCACCACATCGAACCCTTCGGGGCTGGCCTCGGTGCAAACGCTCAGCGTGCTGGCTGCAGAGGCCAGCGGGGCGATAAAGAGAGGGGCTAGCAATAGCGGTAGGGCAGCGAGGCGCATGTTCGGTTTCCTTTGCAGATCGAAGGCCCATCTGCGAGTGCAGTCTGGAAAGGTCCTACCGTAGTGGTCTGATTGGTAAATGACTAGCCCATTTTTGCCTGTGCTTTTGCGCCAAATGCTGTTTTGATGGCACCTCAGCGCGTTTTGCCGAGCACTTCACCGTGCGTGCGGGCGCTGTAAATCATTCTGTGCGACGAGCGGTCGGCTGTGACAGCGGCCCCTCCTGGCAACGGTTCAGGCGCCTGTCGCCGAGATTTACGCCAGTAAAAGCACGCAGGCTGTTGTTGCACCTGGGTCTTTCTGGTATAAAGCAGCGCTCTTTTCTAGGGGCCCGGTTCCTTCGCTTGTAGGTGTAGCCGGTAAGACCCTAAAGAAACGCGGCGCCTGGCGCCAAATGACTGAGAGATTAAGCGGCCAACCCATGCCGGGTTGGGCATGTGGTTTTAGAGGGCTGAGGCATGTCGAGAGTCTGTCAAGTTACCGGTAAGGGTCCGGTGACTGGGAATAACATTTCCCACGCAAATAACAAAACCCGTCGTCGTTTCCTGCCGAACCTGCAGCATCACCGCTTCTGGGTTGAAGAAGAGAAACGTTTCGTCCGTCTGCGCGTATCTGCCAAAGGCATGCGCATCATCGACAAGCGTGGCATCACTGTCGTGCTGGCTGAATTGCGCCGCGCTGGCACAATCTAAGGAGCTATATCATGCGTGAATTGATTCGAATGATCTCTAGCGCCGGTACTGGTCACTTCTACACTACCGACAAGAACAAGCGTACTACCCCGGACAAGCTCGAAAAGAAAATGTTCGACCCGCGCGTTCGTAAGCACGTGATCTACAAAGAAGGCAAAATCAAGTAATTGATTTTCCTCCTTGTGAAAAAAAGCCCGTATCTCACGATCCGGGCTTTTTTTTGCCTACTGTCCCGTCCTGAATAAGGTTTACACCTTCTGACCTATCTTCAGGAGGAGCCAATGGATGCGGGCAAAAGGCGAAGCCAGCGTGACTACACGCTAGCCTTTAAATTATCGGTCGTAGACCAGGTCGAAAAGGGCGAGTTGAGTTATAAAGAGGCTCAACGGCGCTACGGCATTCAGGGCCGGTCCACGGTACTGGTCTGGCTGCGCAAGCACGGCCGGCAGGACTGGAGTCAGGGCGCCTCAATTCGAGAACCGAGGAGCAGGTCCATGACTGAGCCACCCCTCCCGCTAACACCCGAGCAGCGGATCAAAGAGCTCGAAGAGCAGTTGGCGCTAAGCAACCAGAAAGCGCAGTTCTTCGAAGCCGTCGTGAATGTTCTGAAGAATGACTACGGTGTTTCTGTCGTAAAAAAGCGACCCGGCAAGTCCTCTCGCAAGGGCAAATCCAAGACCTGAGCATCACCAGGGCTTGCCTGTTCATGGGCATTTCGCGCCAAGCATATTACCAACGAAATCGGGCTTTCGACGCGAGGGCTCGCCAAGATCAAGAGGTGATGGACTTTGTTCTTGAAAAGCGCCGACGCCAGCCACGGATCGGCACGCGCAAGCTGCATTACCTGATGAGCGTCGAATTTGGCGCATCAGTGCAGGTCGGCAGAGACCGCCTGTTCAGCATCCTGCGCAACGCTCGAGAACTGGTTGTGCGCAAACGGGCTTACCACAAAACGACGGACAGCCATCACCGCTTTCGCCGCCATCCTAACCTGCTCAAAGCGGGCCAGAAGCAGATCGTACCCAACAGACCAGAGCAGGTGTGGGTTGCAGACATAACCTACCTGCCGACACAGGAAAGCGTGGCTTATGTGAGCCTGGTGACAGACGCTTACTCGCGCAAGATCGTAGGCCATCATGTGCATGCGAGTTTGCATACCGAGTCGGTGATCAAAGCGATGGAAAAGGCAGTTGGTGAACGCCAAACCACGCTTCCACTAATCCATCATTCAGACCGCGGAGCCCAATACTGCTCTGAGCTTTATCAGCGCTTGCACGCCAGTCATGGCATCAGATGCTCGATGACCGACGGCTATGACTGCTACCAGAATGCTCTGGCGGAACGGATAAACGGCATTTTGAAGACCGAGTTTCTGCTGTATCGCCCTAAAAATCTGGCGGATGCAGTGAAGATGGTGGGTGAGTCGGTGCTGATCTACAACGGGGAAAGGCCACACATGTCCCTGAAATACAAAACGCCCGATGCGGTGCATCGAGCGTTTTGAGACTGAAACAGGTGTAAACCTATTTCAGGACTAGACATACGATCTGCCGGTCAGGCTTTCTGCTCAAACACCACGTAGATCTTGCGGCACGGTTCCAGCACTTCCCAGGTCCCGCTGAACCCGGCGGGGATCACAAAACGGTCGCCAGCGCGCAGGGTCTTGGCGTTGCCATCGGCATCACGCAGTACTGAAACACCCTGCACAATCTCGCAGTACTCATGCTCGGTGTAGTTGACCTTCCAGTGCCCGACTTCACCTTCCCAGACTCCAGCGCTCATCTGTCCACACGGGCTGTTGTAGTGGTTGTAGATCGTCTGCTCGGGGTCACCCTTGAGGATCTTTTCGGCGGCAGGGCGGTAGCGCTCGGCGGCGGTCTTGGCTTGGCTGAAGTCGACGATATCCTGGATGCTCATGTGCGTGTCCCGTCTGGCCTGCGGTTGGAGAGCCCAAAGTCTATGTTTATTAAAATGAACATCGCAAGGGCGTTTACTGGCGTTATGTCAAATATATTGAAACATCCCCAGCCGCTGGTTTAGGGTGGCAGCTGCCTTGCGCCGAACCATTGGCTGGCGGGCAAGAATTCTTTAAGGCTGCCGTGGGACATCCCCTGGCCCTTGTATTCAATAAGAGGAGGACACTCGCATGACCACCCTGACCCGTGCCGACTGGGAACAACGCGCCAAGGATCTGAAGATCGAAGGCCGTGCCTACATCAATGGCGAGTACACTGCCGCTGTTTCCGGTGATACCTTCGAATGCATCAGCCCGGTCGATGGCCGCCTGCTGGCAACCGTTGCGAGCTGCGACGCCGCCGATGCTCAGCGCGCCGTCGAAAACGCGCGTGCCACCTTCAATTCCGGTGTGTGGTCGCGCCTGGCGCCGGCCAAACGCAAATCCGCCATGCTCCGTTTCGCCGCATTGCTCAAGGCCAATGCCGAAGAGCTGGCGCTGCTCGAAACCCTGGACATGGGCAAGCCTATCAGCGACTCCCTGAACATCGACGTACCCGGCGCGGCGAATGCCCTGAGCTGGAGCGGCGAAGCGATCGACAAGATCTACGACGAAGTCGCGGCTACCCCGCATGACCAGTTGGGTCTGGTGACGCGTGAGCCGGTCGGTGTTGTCGGCGCCATCGTGCCGTGGAACTTCCCTCTGATGATGGCTTGCTGGAAACTCGGCCCGGCGCTGTCCACCGGTAACTCGGTGATCCTCAAACCGTCTGAAAAGTCCCCACTGACCGCCATCCGTATCGCCGCCTTGGCCGTTGAGGCCGGCATTCCAAAAGGCGTTTTCAACGTACTGCCGGGCTACGGTCACACCGTCGGCAACGCGCTGGCGCTGCACATGGACGTCGATACCCTGGTGTTCACCGGTTCCACCAAGATCGCCAAGCAACTGTTGATCCGCTCCGGCGAATCGAACATGAAGCGCGTGTGGCTGGAAGCTGGCGGCAAGAGCCCGAACATCGTGTTTGCCGATGCGCCGGACCTGCAAGCCGCCGCCGAGTCCGCCGCTGGCGCCATTGCCTTCAACCAGGGCGAAGTCTGCACCGCGGGTTCGCGTCTGCTGGTGGAGCGCTCCATCAAGGACAAATTCCTGCCGCTGGTGATCGAGGCCCTCAAGGGCTGGAAGCCAGGTAATCCACTGGACCCGGCCACCAACGTGGGCGCGCTGGTAGATACTCAGCAAATGAACACCGTGCTCTCGTACATCGAAGCCGGCCATGCCGATGGCGCCAAGTTGGTTGCCGGTGGCAAGCGCACGCTGGAAGAAACCGGTGGTACTTACGTCGAGCCGACGATTTTCGACGGTGTGACCAATGCGATGAAGATCGCCCAGGAAGAGATCTTTGGCCCGGTCCTGTCAGTGATCACCTTCGACAGCGCCGAGGAAGCGATCGCCATCGCCAACGACACCCAATACGGCCTGGCCGCGGCGGTGTGGACGGCGGATATCTCCAAGGCGCACCTGACCGCCAAAGCCCTGCGCGCCGGTAGTGTGTGGGTCAACCAATACGACGGCGGCGACATGACCGCGCCATTCGGTGGCTTCAAGCAGTCGGGCAACGGTCGCGACAAGTCGCTGCATGCGTTCGACAAGTACACCGAGCTGAAGGCGACCTGGATCAAGCTCTAAGCAACACCGCAGGCCAAATGTGGGAGCGGGCTTGCTCGCGAATGCGGTATGACAGTCACGCATGCATTGACTGATACGCCGCTTTCGTGAGCAAGTCCGCTCCCGCACTGTTTTGTGTGATCAAAAAAATTTATCCACAGGAGCGTGGAAATGCGTTGGGCGACTTATTTTGCCGTCCTGGCTTCGGTGCTCAGCGTCGGTTTGGCCTTGGGCGTCAGCATGCCGCTGGTGTCCCTGCGCCTCGAAAGTTGGGGCTATGGCAGTTTCGCCATCGGCGTGATGGCGGCGATGCCTGCTTTTGGTGTGCTGCTCGGTGCGAAGGTCTCCAGTCGCATGGCCTCTTGGCTGGGCACCGCCAACCTGATGCGCCTGTGCCTGTGGGCGGGCGCGGTGTCTATCGGCTTGCTGGCGATCCTGCCCAGCTATCCGGTCTGGCTGATGCTGAGGCTGATGATCGGGGTGATCCTGACTATCGTGTTTATCCTGGGCGAAAGCTGGATCAACCAATTGGTAGTGGAGCAGTGGCGCGGTCGGCTGGTGGCGTTGTATGGCTGCAGTTATGCCTTGAGCCAGCTGTCGGGCCCGTTGCTGCTGGGCTTGATCGGCACCGACCATGATTACGGCTTCTGGGTCGGCGTGGGCTTGTTGGTAGTGGCGCCATTCCTGTTGCTGGGCCGTTCTGGCGCGCCCACCGCCGAGTCCTTCAGCGTGACCTTTGCGCAACTGTGGCGCTTCTGCCTGAGCCTGCCCGCGATTGCCTGGGCGGTGGCCTTGTTCGCTGCCTTCGAGGCGATGATTCTGACGTTGTTGCCGGTGTATTGCCTGCAACAAGGCTTCACTGCCGAAATTGCCCTGGCCATGGTCAGCACCGTGGTGGTCGGCGATGCGCTGCTGCAGTTGCCCATCGGCGCACTGGCCGACTACCTGCCGCGGCGCACGTTGTTTCTGGTATGTGCCGTGCTGTTGCTGGCGTCAAGCCTGGCCATTCCGTTGTTGATGCATACGCCGCTGATCTGGCCGGTATGGGTCGTGTTCGGTGCGAGTGCGGGTGGCTTGTTTACCCTGTCACTGATCCTGATCGGCGAGCGTTATCGCGACGATGCGCTGGTGCGCGCCAATGCCCATGTTGCGCAACTGTGGGGGATCGGTTGCCTGGTCGGCCCGCTGGTGGCAGGTGCGGGCAGCCAGTGGATCAGCGGGCATGCATTGCCGTTGCTGATGGCGGCCGGTGCGTTGGGCTTGGTGCTGTTGTTGCTGCGCCAGGGAGCATTCGGGGCGGCGCAACCGGCCTAGAGCATGCGCTCCAGGCCAACGCTGGTAGCGAACCAGGCATTGAACCTTCGCCACCAACTGCCTGGCTCGCGGGTCAGGGTGTGCAGTTGGCCGTTATCTTCGGTCACCCACACCACTTGGCCATCCTGCAGTTTCGCCTCATAGCTCAAGGGCGGCGCCATGCCTTGCAGCGCCAGGTTGCGTACGTGTTCGGCCAATTCAGGGCTGTCCACCAGCACACCCACTTCGGTGTTCCACAGCACCGAACGAGGGTCGAAGTTGAATGAGCCGATAAACGATTTCTCCCGATCAAAGATCATCGCTTTGCTGTGCAAGCTGGAGTCCGAGCCGCGGAAGGTGCCGCGCCGGAACAGGTGCGGGCCGCTGCCGGCGCTGGGGTCACCGGGTTGGCGACGCAATTCGTAGAGCTTCACGCCATGCTCCAGCAACGCCTTGCGATAAGGTGCATAACCACCGTGTACGGCAGGCACGTCCGTGGCTTCCAGTGAATTGGTCAGCAGACTGACGGACACACCCGCATCGGCACGTCCGGTCAGGTACACCAGCCCAGGTTGCCCTGGCACGAAGTACGCTGAGATCATCATCAACTCGTGATTGACACCCTCTAACTCCGGCGCCAGTTGCGTGGTGAGCAACAACCGAGGATCCGGGTCGGCCTTGGCCAGCACTTTGCTCGGCGCGTCCCACAGCGCCTGGTTCCAGGCCCAGATCAGCTCGCGGCGCCAGGTGTCCATGCGCGGTTGGGTCTGGTAGGTGCGCAAGCGGTTGTACAGCGCATGGTTCTGCTGGCGCGATTCGGCCAGCGACGTTTCCAGGCGCACGCGCGCGGCGGCGAGGTCGCCTTTGGAGGGCGTATTGGAGACGAAGTCATCGATGGGCTTGCTCAGGGCGCTGTTCCAATACTGATCGAAACTGTGACCCAGCTGCTCGGCGACTGGCCCCACGCTAAGCATGTCGATGTCGGTAAAGTTCAGGTTGGGCTCGGCGTCGAAATACTCATCCCCCAGGTTGCGTCCGCCGACGATGGCCACACTGTTGTCCGCCAGCCAAAGCTTGTTGTGCATGCGCCGATGTTGCAGCGACAGGTTGAACAGACGGCCCATGGCCCGCGTGACGCCCGTGCTGCGCCCCAGGTGCAGGGGGTTGAACAGGCGGATCTCGATCTTGGGATGGGTGGCGAGGGTGGCGATGATCTGGTCGAGGCCGTCGCTGGTGGTGTCATCCAGCAGGATGCGCACGCGCACGCCACGGTCGGCAGCCTTGAGCAGTTCGTCCACCAGCATGCGCGTGCTGATGCCGTCGTGCACGATGTAGTACTGCAGGTCGAGGCTGGTCTGGGCGTTACGGATCAGCTCGGCGCGGGCCATGAAAGCTTCACTGCTGTTTGGCAGCAGGCGAAAGCCGGAGCGGCCTTGATAAGGCGCCGCCTGTGCCTGGATCGAGCGGCCGAACGACGATTGCGCGGCGGGCAGGGCGTCGCTGGGGATGCGCGGTGTGCTCACTGTGGCGCAGCCGCCCAGGGTCAGGGCTCCCAACAGGAAAAACGGTAATAGCCGTTGGATCATCAAGGGAGTTGCTTCCAGATCAGGGCGGTTGTCGGCATATGACGGCAAATTCCCGCGAAAGGTCAGTCGCCGGCCTCGGCCAGCATCTTGATTGCGGCAGCACCCACCTTGCGCACGGCTTCTTCAATCTGCGGGGTTGGCTTGGCAGCGTAGTTCATGCGCAGGCAGTTCCGGTATTTGCCCGACGCCGAAAAGATACTGCCTACAGCTACCTGTACGCCTTGTTCAACCAGGGTGCGGTTGAGCTTGAGTGTATCGAAGCCTTCCGGCAGCTCGATCCAGAGCATGAAACTGCCTTGAGGCCGGCTGGCGCGGGTGCCTGCCGGGAAGTAGCGGCTGACCCAGTCGATCATCAAATCGCGATTGCGCTGGTATTGGGTGCGCATCCTCCGCAAATGCGGTTCGAAGTGGCCGCCTTTGAGAAACTCTGCAATGGCGATCTGCGGTTGTGTCGCTGTGGAGCCGGTGCTGATGTACTTCATGTGCAGCACCCGTTCGAGGTATCGGCCCGGCGCGACCCAACCGATGCGCAAACCTGGCGCCAGGGTTTTCGAGAATGAGCTGCACAGCAATACACGGCCGTCTTCGTCGAAGGACTTGATAGTGCGCGGGCGTGGGTAGCTGAAGGCCAGCTCGCCGTACACATCGTCTTCGATGATTGCCACGTCAAAGCGCTGGGCCAGAGTCAGCAGTGCCTTTTTACGTGCCTCGGGCATGATGTAACCCAAGGGGTTGTTGCAGTTGGGGGTCAACTGGATGACCTTGATCGGCCACTGTTCCAGCGCCAGTTCCAGGGCTTCGAGGCTGATGCCGGTGATCGGGTCGGTGGGAATCTCCAGGGCTTTCATGCCCAGGCCCTTGAGGGTCTGCATGGCGCCGTGGAAGCTCGGCGAGTCCACCGCGACGATGTCACCAGGCTCGCAGATCGCATGGATGCTGGCGGACAGCGCCTCATGGCAGCCAGTGGTGATCACGATGTCCTCGGCCGTCAGCTGGCAGCCGGAATCCAATGACAGACGGGCGATTTGCTCGCGCAATTCCATACAACCGAGGATGTTGTCGTAATATAGGCCGGGCAGATCCTGGCGGCGGCTCACGCGGGCAAGGCTGCGCAGCAGCGGCTTCATGGTCGGCGACAATACATCCGGCATGCCGCGCCCCATCTGTATGACATCTTTGCGCGGTACTGCGCGAATCAGCTCCAGTACCTGGTCCCACTGGGATATCTCCACGGGCCGCTGTGCCGGACGGCCGACTTCAGGCAGGGCCGGCAACTCGCGACCGACCGGCACGAAATAGCCGGATTTCGGCTTGGGCATCGCCAGGCCGTTGTCTTCCAGCAAGCGGTAGGCCTGCTGCACGGTGCTCAGGCTGACCCCGTGTTCCACACTCAAGGCCCGTACTGAAGGCAGCCTGTCTCCGGGGCGATAAAAGCCCTGTTCGATGCGGGTACCCAGCAGTTCGGCGAGGTTCATGTACAGGGTCATGGCGTTCGCTCCCGGGAAACCATTGCAGATAGGCAGAAAATACAGGATTCAGCCGCCCATAGGCAGTATCTGTATGGATTTAATAAAAACGGGTTGAATCTGTAATGGTTTTTGCTCTGTGCCCATGCTTGTCACTCAAGGCAATACTGCAAATGAGGGCAAGAAAATGAACGGCATGAGCGATGTGCGGCTGGCGTTGCACAGTCAGGAACTGGAAGCCGGGCAGGGGCGTGCGACGGTGCCGCGGGATATCAGTCGCTGGGATCTGTTCTGGCACCGCCGCCACACACGCAAGGCGTTGCTGCATCTGACCTGCGAGCAACTACGGGATGTTGGGTTGACCGCCGAACAAGCGCGCCAGGAAGGGTTGAAACCCTTCTGGCGCGACTGAATCACACCAACTCTTTGAGGCGGTGCCAGAGCATTCCCAACGCCAGCAGCGGCGAGCGCAGATGCTTGCCGCCGGGGAAGGTGATATGCGGCACCCGGGCGAACAGGTCGAAGCGCCCCTGTTGCTGGCCACTGATGGCTTCGGCCAGCAGCTTGCCCGCCAGGTGGGTGGCGTTGAGGCCATGGCCGGCGTATGCCTGGGCGTAATACACGTTGGCTTGGTCGGCCAGGCGGCCAATCTGCGGCAAGCGGTTGGCGCCGATGCCGATCATGCCGCCCCATTGGTAATCGATTTTCACACCGGCCAATTGCGGGAACACCTGGAGCATTTTCGGACGCATGTACGCGCCGATGTCCTTGGGATCGCGACCGGAATAGTGACAGGCGCCGCCAAACAGTAGGCGACGGTCGGCGGACAGCCGGAAATAGTCCACCGTGACACGCTGGTCGCACACAGCCATGTTCTGCGGCAACAGGTTGACGGCCTGGGCTTCGCTCAATGGTTCGGTGGCAATGATGTAGCTGCCGGCGGGCAACACTTTGCCGCTCAAGTGCGGGTTGAGGCCATTGAGGTAGGCATTGCACGCCAGGACCAAGGTCGTGGCGCGCACGTTTCCCTGGGCGGTGTGTAGGTTGACCTCGGGGCCGTAGTCGATGCGGGTGACTTCGGACTGCTCGAACAGCTGCACGCCCAGTTGCTGCGCGGCGGCGGCTTCACCCAGGGCCAGGTTCAGCGGGTGCAGGTGGCCGGAGCCCATGTCGATCATGCCGCCCACGTAGCGGTCTGAACCGATCACGCTGCTCATTTCGTTGGCTTGCAGCAGGCGTACCTCGTGGCGATAACCCAGGCCGCGCAGCTCTTCGGCGTCTTCGGCCAGGCCTTGCAAGTCGCGGGGCTTGTTGGCGAGGTCGCAGTAACCCCAGGTCAGGTCGCAGGGAATCTGAAAGCGTGCGACGCGCTCACGCACGATCTCCACGGCCTCCAGGCCCATCAGCTTCATCTGGCGCACGCCATCGCTGCCGATCACATTGGCGAACTGGTCCAGACCGTGGCCGACACCACGAATCAGCTGGCCGCCGTTGCGGCCGCTGGCACCCCAGGCGATCTTGCGCGCTTCCAGCAACACCACGCTGAAACCCCGTTCGGCCAGCTCCAGTGCCGTATTCAGCCCAGAGAAACCACCGCCGACCACGCACACATCCGCCGTCACCTCGCCCGTCAACACCGGGTAATCGGGCTGCAGGACACTGCTGGCGGTGTAATAGGACGTGGTGTGCCGGGCGCTGGCGGTCATGGGGAGCATCCCTGTTTGGAAAATTTGACGCAGGATACAGCGGTCAGACGAAGCTGTCTGCGCAGGGCGTTTTGCGGCAGAATCCACCTCTATTCGCTGTTCGGTATGTGTTTCGATGAGTTGCAACAGTCAGAAAATCAGCGCGCTGCGCCGGCAGATTCCTTCGTTCGAGTGTGTCCCCGGTTGCCACGACTGCTGTGGGCCGGTGACCACCTCGCCCGAGGAAATGTCGCGCCTGCCGCGCAAGACCGCCGCCGAGCAGGACGCGGCCATGGATGAACTGAACTGCGTACACCTGGGGCCCAACGGCTGCACGGTATACGACGAGCGACCGCTGATCTGTCGACTGTTCGGCACCACCAAGACCTTGCCGTGCCCGAATGGGCGGCGGCCGGTGGAGCTGATTCACCCAAGGGTGGAAAAGCAGATCCACGAATACATGACGAGCACCCGGCAGGTGCTGGTGTAACGGCTGGACTCAGTTAGTCGTTAGTCAGGGATAGGCAAATTCAAGCTCTCTTTCACCTCTTCCATCACGATATAGCTCTTGGACTCCCGCACATGGGGCAGCTTGAGCAGGATATCGCCCAGCAATTTGCGGTACGACGCCATCTCGGAAATCCGCGCTTTCACCAGGTAGTCAAAGTCGCCCGAGACCAAGTGGCACTCCAGCACATGGGGCAATTTCAGCACCGCGCGGCGAAACTCCTCAAAAGTGTCGCCAGACTTGTAATCGAGGCTGATCTCGACAAATACCAGCAAACTACCCTTCAAATGCTGGGGATTGAGCCGTGCGTTGTAGCCCATGATGATCCCTTCACGCTCCAGCCGACGCACGCGTTCCGTGCAGGGCGTCGTCGACAGCCCGACCTTCTCCCCCAACTCCGTGAACGAAATACGCCCGTCGGTTTGCAGGAGGCGCAGGATGTTGCGGTCGATCTTGTCCAGCTCCCGCTTGGTCTGGGTGTTGGTACGCATAGGGGATACGCCTCTGTGAAAAGGGTTTTTGCCGAGAATTGTCGCCAAATATAGGCAGTTATATAGTGAAATGCACTGGCCATTGTTTTTTACACTGCGCTCATCATTGCTCGAACAATACGTCAGCGGCCATGCCCGCGATGAGGATATAAAAATGCGCGTTCTGGTCTTGGGTAGCGGCGTCATTGGTGTGACCAGTGCCTATTATTTGGCGCGGGCTGGCTTTGAAGTGGTCGTCGTCGACCGTCAGCCCACCGCTGCCATGGAAACCAGCTTCGCCAACGCCGGCCAGGTTTCCCCTGGTTATGCTTCGCCATGGGCCGCGCCGGGCGTACCGCTCAAGGCCATCAAATGGCTGCTGCAGCGCCACGCGCCGCTGGCGATCAAGGCCACCGCCGATATCGACCAATACCTGTGGATGGCGCAGATGCTGCGCAACTGCACGGCCAGCCGTTACGCGGTTAACAAGGAGCGCATGGTGCGTCTGTCCGAGTACAGCCGCGACTGCCTCGACGAACTTCGCGCGGAAACCGGCATTGCCTACGAAGGCCGCAGCCTGGGGACGACCCAACTGTTCCGCACCCAGGCGCAGCTGGATGGCGCGGCCAAGGACATCGCCGTATTGAAAGAGTCCGGTGTGCCATTCGAAGTGCTCGACCGCGCCGGCATCGCCCGCGTCGAGCCGGCCCTGGCCAGCGTCACCGATATCCTTGCCGGTGCCTTGCGCCTGCCGAACGACCAGACCGGCGACTGCCAGATGTTCACCACCCGCTTGGCCGATATGTGCAAGCAACTGGGTGTGGAGTTCCGCTTCGAACAGGACATCCAGCGCCTCGACTACGCCGGTGACCGCATCAACGGTGTGTGGATCGACGGCAAGCTGGAAACCGCTGATCGCTACGTACTGGCCCTCGGCAGTTACTCGCCGAAATTGCTCAAGCCGTTGGGGATCAAGGCACCGGTGTACCCGCTCAAGGGCTATTCGTTGACCGTGCCGATCACCAATCCGGCGATGGCGCCGACCTCGACCATTCTCGACGAGACCTACAAGGTCGCGATCACCCGTTTCGACAACCGCATCCGCGTTGGCGGCATGGCTGAAATAGCCGGTTTTGACCTGTCGCTGAATCCGCGTCGACGCGAAACCCTGGAGATGATCGTCAACGACCTTTATCCTCAGGGCGGCGATTTGACCGAAGCCACTTTCTGGACTGGCCTGCGCCCGACCACCCCCGATGGCACGCCGATTGTCGGTGCCACTCCGTTCAAGAACCTGTTTCTGAATACCGGCCACGGCACCCTCGGTTGGACCATGGCCTGTGGCTCCGGTCGCTTGCTGGCTGACCTGATGGCCAGGAAAACGCCGCAGATCAGCGCTGAAGGCCTCGATATTTCCCGTTATGGCAACCACCAGGAGTCCGCACAACATGTCAATCCAGCGCCAGCTCACCAATGAGCGCATGAGCCAGATCGTTGTCCACAGCGGTACCGTGTATCTGGCCGGGCAAGTCGGCGACGACATGAACGCCGGAATTGAACAGCAGACCCGTGAAACCCTGGCCAATATCGAGCGGTTGCTGGACCTGGCCGGGACTGACAAGAGCAAGCTGCTGTCGGTGACGATCTACCTGAAAGACATCGACGCGGATTTCGCTGGCATGAACGCAGTGTGGGACAAGTGGCTGCCCAAAGGTGTTGCGCCGGCCCGTGCCACGGTTGAAGCCAAGCTGTGCGAACCGGAAATCCTGGTAGAGCTGTCCGTCGTGGCGGCCTTGCCTTAAACAACGATCCCTCTCTCGGTGCCGGTATTGTCGGTCGGTACCGGTTTTTCTTCACTCTGCCGTCTAGAAGCCTGCCGCCATGCGTCCTGCCCGTGCCCTGATTGATCTCCAAGCCCTGCGCCACAACTACCAATTGGCTCGTGAAGTCACGGGGGCCAAGGCCCTTGCCGTGATCAAGGCCGATGCCTACGGACATGGCGCCGTGCGTGTGGCTCAGGCGTTGGAAGGCGAAGCAGATGGGTTCGCCGTGGCATGCATCGAGGAAGCCTTGGAGCTACGTGCCGCCGGAATCCGTGCGCCGGTGCTGTTGCTGGAAGGTTTTTTCGAGGCCGACGAACTGCCGCTGATCATCGAGCATGATTTCTGGTGCGTAGTGCATTCGCTGTGGCAGCTGGAGGCCATTGAACAGGCCCAACTGAGCAAGCCACTGGCTATCTGGCTCAAGCTCGACTCGGGCATGCACCGCGTTGGCTTGCATCCGAAGGATTATCACGAGGCCTACCAACGCCTGCTGGCCAGCGGCAAAGTCGCCAAAATCGTCCTGATGAGCCATTTTGCGCGCGCTGATGAACTCGACTGCGTGCGCAGTGATGAACAGGTGGCCGTGTTTGAAGCGGCGCGCCAGGGCTTGTCGGCCGAGGTCAGCCTGCGCAACTCGCCGTCAGTGATGGGCTGGCCGAATGTGTCCAGCGACTGGGTACGCCCCGGCATCATGCTCTATGGCGCCACGCCTTTTGGTGAAGACCAGGCTGTGGCCGCTCGTTTGCAGCCGGTGATGACGCTGGAATCCAAGGTGATCTGTGTACGGGAATTGCCGGCCGGCGAACCGGTGGGCTACGGTGCCAAGTTCATTACGCCGAAACCCATGCGTATCGGCGTGGTTGCCATGGGTTATGCCGATGGCTACCCACGTCACGCGCCGACGGGTACGCCTGTACTGGTGGCCGGGCAACGCAGCCATTTGCTGGGCCGCGTGTCCATGGACATGCTGTGCATCGACTTGACGGACGTGCCTCAGGCCGGGCTCGGCTCCACGGTGGAACTGTGGGGCAAAAACATCCTTGCCAGTGATGTCGCGGTCGCCGCCGAGACCATTCCCTACCAGTTGTTCTGCAACCTGCGCCGCGTGCCAAGGCTCTATTCCGACGTTTGATCGCCGGGCACGAATACAACCGCCCAGGATTTAGGCCCAAGTGTTGTAAATACTGAACGCTGTCGCCATGATAACGCTCAATTACAACAAAGCCTGAATCCTAGGAGGCACCTGCATTGGACGTCGGCGAACGACTGCAATCCATCCGTAAACTGAAGGGTCTTTCCCAGCGCGAGCTCGCCAAGCGCGCGGGTGTCACCAACAGCACCATTTCGATGATCGAAAAAAACAGTGTCAGCCCCTCGATCAGCTCCTTACGCAAGGTGCTGGGCGGCATCCCTATGTCCATGGTCGAGTTCTTTTCCGAGGAGATCCTCCAGGAAATACCGACACAGATCGTCTATAAAGCCAATGAGCTGATCGACATCTCTGACGGCGCCGTCACCATGAAACTGGTAGGTCGGGCGCACCCCAGCCGGGCGATTGCGTTTCTCAACGAAATCTACCCGCCGGGCGCCGACACGGGCGAAGAAATGCTCACCCACGAAGGCGAAGAAACCGGGATTCTGGTGGAAGGTCGCCTGGAGTTGGTGGTCGGTCTTGAAACTTTTGTGCTCGAAGCCGGCGATAGCTACTACTTTGAAAGCACCAAGCCTCATCGTTTTCGCAATCCGTTCGACGTGCCGGCGCGACTAATCAGCGCAGCCACACCCGCGAACTTTTAAGAAAAGAGGCGTCCTGCCAGCGTTGCAGAGACTCCCGTGGCTGTATCCGTGAAGCCGAATCTCCCTTTATTTAATAGGGTTGTTTCGGCCGGGCGGGCTAACCGCTATACTTTCGCCGCCTGCGAAACCGTGGCCGCAGGCGTGAATAGCCACCATTGAGGGTGAACGCGTGAACCTAATTATGAAAATGCTGGCTGCACCAGCAACCGTACTGGCCCTATGGGCTGTCAGCGCTCAAGCTGCGACCAATGACGACATTGCCAAGCGCCTGGAACCTGTCGGCCAGGTCTGCGTACAGGGTCAGGAATGCAAAGGGATGGAAGTGGCGGTCGCCGCGGGCGGCGGCGCGGCGAAGACGCCGGATGAAATCATCGCCAAGCATTGCAACGCTTGCCATGGCACCGGCCTGCTGGGCGCGCCGAAAATCGGTGACACCGCTGCCTGGAAAGAACGCGCCGACCATCAGGGCGGCCTGGACGGCATCCTGGCCAAGGCGATCACAGGCATCAACGCCATGCCACCCAAAGGCACCTGCTCAGATTGCTCGGATGATGACCTCAAAGGTGCGATCGAGAAGATGTCCGGGTTGAAATAATCCGATCTTCGCCAAAAAGCCGCTTACAAGCGGCTTTTTTGTTCCCGTGATTTGTGTTTCAGCACTGTTCTTTGCAGCAAAGACCCGGCAAGCTCGGTCCAACCCCTAATCATGGAATGTTCAGGAGGGTCGGATGGTGCAGTTGTGTTCAATCGAGCAAGCAGTTGACGATGTGCTGGAGCGGTTGCCGGCGCATATCCACATGGGCATGCCGTTGGGCTTGGGCAAGCCGAATCTGTTCGTCAACGCGCTGTACCGGCGTGTCGCCAAGTTGCCGGATCGGGCACTGACTATCTACACCGCGCTCAGCCTGGGTCGGCCGACGATGGGCGATGGCTTGCAGAAGCGCTTTCTGGAACCCTTCATCGAGCGGGTGTTTGGCGATTATCCCGAGCTGGATTTTCTGGCGGACCTGCACAAAGACAGCCTTCCGAAAAATATCCACGTACAGCAGTTCTTCATGCAGCCTGGCAGCTTGTTGCACAGCGAGTCGGCGCAGCAGGACTACGTGAGCAGCAACTACAGCCACGCTGCCCGCGACATCAACGCCGCCGGGCTGAACCTGGTCGCGCAACTGGTCGCCAGCAGCAGCGAACACCCCGATCGCCTGAGCCTGAGCTGTAACCCGGATATCACCCTCGACCTGTTGCCAATGATCGCCAAGCGCCGCGATGCCGGTGAAACCGTGCTGATTGTCGGCCAAGTCCACAGCGATTTGCCCTACATGCCCGGCGATGCCGAACTGGGCATGGACGCCTTCGATTACCTGATCGATGAAAAAGACAGCACCACGCTGTTCTCCACACCGAACATGCCGGTGGGCTTCCAAGACCACTTTATCGGCCTGCATGCCAGCACCTTGGTGCGTGATGGCGGTACCTTGCAGATCGGCATCGGCTCCATGGGGGACGCGCTGACCGCCGCGCTGCTGGCGCGCCAGGCGGACAACGAAGCCTATCGGTTGCTGCTGACTGACCTGGACGTCTATCAGTGGGCACCATTGATCAGCCGCGAAGGCGGCGTCGATCCGTTCGCCCGTGGCCTCTACGGTTGCAGCGAAATGTTCGTCAACGGCCTGTTGGTGCTGGCGGACGCGGGGATTATCCGCCGCAAGGTCTACCCGGATGTGGCAACGCAGGAACAGGCTAACGCCGGCACGCTCGACGACGCCGCGCAGCCCGACGGCATCTCGGTTCACGGCGGATTCTTCCTGGGCCCGAGGAGTTTTTACCGGCGCCTGCAGGAAATGACCCACGCCAAGCGCCTCGAATTCAACATGACCCGCATCAGCTACATCAACGAGCTGTACGGCCAGGAAGAACTCAAGCGCCTGCAACGCCTGGATGCGCGGTTTATCAACAGCGCAATTATGGTAACGCTGCTCGGTGCGGGTGTCGCCGACCAACTGGACGACGGCCGTGTGCTCAGCGGCGTGGGTGGGCAGTACAACTTTGTAGCCCAGGGTCATGCGCTTGAAGGTGCGCGCTCGATCCTGATCCTGCGCAGTTGGCGCGAGTCGGCGGGGGAGGTCAGTTCCAATATCGTCTGGGACTATGGCCACTGCACCATTCCCCGTCATCTGAGGGATATTGTCATCACCGAGTACGGAATCGCCGACTTGCGCGGTCAGACGGATGCCAAGGTGATCGAGGCGTTGCTGAACATTACTGACTCACGCTTCCAGGAAGATTTGATCGAGCAGGCGCAAAAAGCCGGCAAGTTGCCCAAGGATTTCCAGCTGGATCCGCGCTTTGCCGATAACACGCCCGTGCGGCTACAGGCTATTCAGGCGCGCCATCGTCGGTTGTTCCCGGAGTATCCGCTGGGCAGTGATTTCACTGACGAAGAGCGGGATTTGTTGCGGGCGCTGAACTGGCTCAAGAGCAAATTCAAGCTGACGGAGATTTTGGAGTTAGGCAAGGCGGCATTGGATGCGCCGGAGCCGGAGGCGTATCCGGAGCATTTGAAGCGGATGCGGTTGGATAAGCCGGAGGGGCTGAAGGAAGACCTGTATCAGCGTTTATTGCTCGCCGGCCTCCAGGCCACCGCGCACTGACAGCCAGCACAAAACCAATGTGGGAGCGGGCTTGATCGCGAACGCGGAGGTCAGTCGCTGAATCTACTGACCGATCCACCGCATTCGCGAGCAAGCCCGCTCCCACATTTTTAATCGGGTTCAGGCATCGGTTATTCGATGAAGGTAACGACGCCACCTTCCAATGACTTCACCCGCGCCAGCGATTCAACCCGATAACCCTGCGCATCCAACTCGGCGCGGCCACCCTGGAACGACTTCTCTATCACAATCCCCAGGCCGGCAACGGTCGCGCCCGCCTGCTTGATGATCGAAATCAGCGCCTGGGACGCCTTGCCGTTGGCCAAAAAGTCATCGATCACCAGCACGCGGTCGCTGCTGGTCAGGTGGCGCGGGGAGATCGCCACGGTGCTTTCGACCTTCTTGGTGAAGGAGTACACCGTCGCCGACAGCAGGTTTTCCGTTAGAGTCAGGGACTGCTGCTTGCGCGCGAAGATCACCGGCACACCCAGGTTCAGGCCGGTCATGATCGCCGGAGCGATGCCCGAGGCTTCGATGGTAACGATCTTGGTGATGCCCGAGTCCTTGAACAGTGCGGCGAATTCGTCGCCGATCAGTTTCATCAGCGCCGGGTCGATCTGGTGGTTCAGAAAGGCGTCGACCTTGAGTACCTGATCGGAAAGCACGATGCCTTCTTCGCGAATTTTCTTATGCAGTGCTTCCACGGAAAGCTTCCTCTAATGGCGCGGTGTGCGCCGAAAAGTAGATTAAAAAGTAGTCGATTCTAGCGCTTTAACATCGCGCGTATATCCGCCAAGGCGGTATTGCCGCGAACGGCCTTCACCTCGGTCGGGGTGTCGTCATTGCCTTCCCAGGCCAGGTCGTCCGGCGGCAGTTCGTCCAGGAACCGGCTGGGGGCACAATCGATGATTTCTCCGTATTGCTTGCGCTTGGCAGCAAAGGTGAAGGCCAGCGTCTGGCGCGCGCGGGTAATGCCCACGTACGCCAGGCGGCGTTCTTCTTCGATGGTGTCGGCTTCGATGCTGGAGCGGTGTGGGAGGATTTCCTCTTCCATACCCATGATGAACACGTAGGGGAATTCAAGTCCCTTGGACGCATGCAAGGTCATCATCTGCACGCCTTCGGCGCCGTCTTCCTCTTCCTGCTGGCGCTCAAGCATGTCGCGCAGCACCAGCTTGCCGATGGCGTCCTCGACGGTCATTTCGCCGTCTTCGTCTTTTTCCAGGGTGTTTTTCAGTGCTTCGATCAGGAACCAGACGTTGCTCATGCGGTAATCCGCGGCCTTGTCGCTGGAACTGTTGGTGCGCAGCCAATTCTCGTAGTCGATGTCCATGACCATGCTACGCAGGGCGCTGATCGGGTCTTCGCCGGCGCACTGCTCGCGGACCTTGTCCATGAAGCGCTTGAAGCGCGACAGGCGATCGATGAAGCGCGAATCCAGGTGTTCGCCCAGGCCTATTTCGTCGGTGGCGGCGTACATCGAGATCTTGCGTTCAGTGGCATAGTTGCCGAGCTTTTCCAGGGTCGTGGAGCCGATCTCGCGGCGCGGTACGTTGATCACGCGCAGGAAGGCGTTGTCGTCGTCCGGGTTCACGATCAGGCGGAAGTAGGCCATCAGGTCTTTGACTTCCTGACGTCCAAAAAAACTGTTGCCGCCCGACAGGCGATACGGCACCTGGTGATGCTGCAATTTCAGCTCGATCAGCTTGGCCTGGTAGTTGCCGCGGTACAGGATCGCGAAATCGCTGTAGGGCCGGTCGGTACGCAAGTGCAGGCTGAGGATTTCCACGGCCACGCGCTCGGCTTCGGCGTCTTCGTTGCGGCAGCGGATCACGCGAATCTCGTCGCCATGGCCCATCTCGCTCCACAGTTGTTTTTCAAATTCGTGGGGGTTGTTCGAGATCAGTACGTTGGCGCAACGCAGGATGCGACTGGTGGAGCGGTAGTTCTGCTCCAGCATCACCACTTTCAGGGACGGGTAGTCGTCCTTGAGCAGCATCAGGTTTTCCGGGCGAGCGCCGCGCCAGGCGTAGATCGACTGGTCATCGTCGCCTACCACGGTGAACTGGTTGCGCTTGCCGATCAGCATTTTCACCAGCAGGTATTGGCTGGCGTTGGTGTCCTGGTATTCGTCCACCAGCAGGTAGCGCACTTTGTTCTGCCATTTTTCGAGGATGTCGGCGTGTTCCTCGAACAGCTTCACCGGCAGCAGGATCAGGTCGTCGAAGTCCACCGCATTGAACGCCTTGAGCGTGCGCTGGTAGTGGGTGTAGACGATGGCGGCAGTCTGTTCCTTGGGGTTGCGAGCGTTCTCCAGGGCCTGCGCGGGCAGGATCAGGTCGTTTTTCCAGGCGCCGATCATGTTCTTGATCTCATCCACGCCGTCGTCGCCTGCGTATTCCTTTTGCATGATGTCGGTCATCAGCGACTTCACGTCGGTCTCGTCGAAAATCGAGAAGCCCGGCTTGTAGCCCAGCCGCGCATGTTCCTTGCGGATGATATTCAGCCCCAGGTTGTGGAAAGTGCACACGGTGAGGCCACGGCCTTCGCCACCCTTGAGCAGGGTGCCGACGCGCTCTTTCATTTCCCGCGCCGCCTTATTGGTAAAGGTCATGGCGACGATGTACTGGGCGCGGATGCCGCACTGCTGGATCAGGTGCGCGATCTTGCGGGTGATCACGCTGGTCTTGCCGGAGCCTGCACCGGCGAGCACCAATAGAGGGCCGCCGACGTAGTTCACGGCTTCTTGCTGCCGGGGATTGAGTCGGGACATACAGAATTTCAGGAGTCGTTGTTCAAAAGGGCGGGCATTTTAACAGGCTCGCAGGATTCTGCTCTGCCAGAACGACAGTGTGACGTACCACTCGATCTAAATTTGCCGGTTTTGATACTTTGCCGCAGGATGTCGGGGGGTATTTGCGACTAATGTTTACAGTTCGCGTGTTTGGTAACCCCTATCATTGGTGATTATCCGGCCGCACGTCATACTGCCCGCCGCCACGAAATTTTGCAGAGTCTAGGGAGCTAGCTTGTCTACGCCTGTCGAACCCTTGCGTTTGCTGCTGCTGGCCGATGAGCCCGCGTGGGCAGCGTTGTTGCGCGAGTGCCTGGCGCCGATGGGCGATGGGGCTGTACTGATCAGCGCGCCAAACTGGGAGTCCGTGAGCCGTCTGTTCGATGACGACCATAGCGCCGTGCTGTTGACCACACCCAGCCTGCAGCCCGGACCTGGCCGTTGCAGCCTGCCGTGCGTGTTGTTGCTGGAGCAGGAACCTTTGGTTTCGCCGTTGGGCGTCAGCGATTGGCTGGTGCGTGACGTATTGGATGCCGATACAGTGCGCCGCTGCCTGCGCCACGTCCGCGAACGCGGTGTGTTGGAAAACACCCTGCAACGCCTCGCCGAGCAGGACCCGCTGACCGGGATCGCCAACCGCCAGGGCTTCCAGACCTTGCTCGCCGCGCGACTGGCCGAGAACGAAGGTCGTGGCCTGGCCCTCGGTCATTTGGACCTCGACAATTTCCGCCACGCCAACGACGCCCTCGGCCACCAGGCCGGCGACCGGCTGATCCTGCAAGTGGTCTCGCGACTCAAGAGCCAGCTTGAGGTCGGCGACCAACTGGCGCGCCTGGGCAGTGACGAATTTGCCCTATTGATCGACACCCGCCGCGCGCCCCAGCGTGCCGATTGGATGGCCGAGCGCATCACTGAAGTCATGGCCGAGCCCTATTGGGTGGATGGCGAGAGCCTGTTGATCGGCTGCAGTCTGGGCGTTGCACATGCCCGCGCCCGCGCCGGTGCCGACCCGCTGATGTGGCACGCCCATATCGCCATGCAACAGGCCAAGAGCACTCAGGGCTGTACCTTTCATATCTTCAACGAACGCATCAATCGTAACGCGCGCAGCCTGGCCGACCTGGAAAGTGAGCTGCGCCGCGCCCTGCGTCGTGATGAACTGGAACTGCATTACCAGCCGCGCCTGGACCTGGACGATGGGCATATCGTCGGCCTTGAAGCTTTGGTGCGCTGGCGCCACGGCGAGCGCGGCCTGTTGCCTCCGAGTGAGTTTGTGCCCCTGGCCGAGCAAAGCGGCCTGATCGTGCCGTTGGGCTACTGGGTAATCTCCCGCGCCCTGCGCGACATGCAGGACCTGCGCGAACGCGGCCTGCCGCCGCTGCATATGGCCGTCAACCTGTCGTTCCGACAGTTTCAGGACAGCCAGCTGCTTTCCACACTCAGCCGGCTGATTGCCGAGCGGGGCGTTGAGGCGCAATGGCTGGAGTTCGAACTCACCGAAACCGCCGTGATGCGCCGCAGTGACCTGGTCAAGCAGACCATGGATGCCCTCGGCCGGCTCGGCGTGCGGTTTTCCCTGGATGACTTTGGCACCGGCTTCTCGTCGTTCGTGCACCTCAACAGCCTGCCGATTGCCCTGTTGAAGATCGACAAAAGCTTTGTCGGCGGCATGGAGGAGCGTGAAGAGAACCGTAAGCTGGTGCATGCCATGATCAACCTGGCTCACAACCTCAACCTGGAAGTGGTGGCTGAGGGCGTGGAAACGCCAGAGCAGCTTGCATTGTTGAGGCTGTTTGGCTGCGACCAGGCCCAGGGTTACCTGATCAGCAAGCCGCTGCCGTTGCCGGAGTTGGTTGACTACCTGACCTTTGGCAACGGCCAGCAAGCCCGCGTGGGCGAAGGGCTTTAATCCGGCTGTGCAGCCTGGAACCCACCGCGGGTTTCGGGCTCGACACCTTCCTGCCGAATCATCCGCTTCATCTTCGCCTCAAACGCCCACGTCAGGCTGACCGCCGCGCACGCCAGGCCCAGCGCCAATCCCCACCACACACCGGTTGGTCCCCAGCCGAGGATGAAGGCCATCAACCAGGCCGACGGTGCGCCAATCAACCAATAGCAACCCGCGCCGATCAGGAAAGTGGTCTTGGCGTCCTTGAGCCCGCGAATGCAGCCCATGGCGATGGTTTGCACGCCGTCGAACAACTCGAACCACGCGGCCACGGCGAGCAGGCTGACGGCCAAGACAATCACGTCATGGAACGCCGGGTCGTTATGGTCAATGAGCAGTCCGATCAGCGGGTCGGAATAAAGCCACAGCACGGCGGCAAATCCCAACATCACCGCTGCGCCAAATCCTATGCCGACGCGCCCGGCCAGACGTGCCTGCAGCAACTGCCCGGCACCGTAATGCTGGCCGATTCGCATGGTTACCGCATAAGACATCCCTGCCGGCACCATGAACGCCACCGAGACAATCTGCAGCGCGATCTGGTGCGCGGCCAACTGCGTGCTGCCCATGGTGCCCATGCACAGCGCCGCGAACGCAAACAACCCGACCTCCACTGCATAGGTGCCGCCGATCGGCAGGCCCAGGCGCCACAACTCGCGCAGGTACTGGGTATTGAGGCGTAGCAGTCCATTGCTCAGCGGGTAGGCGGCATAGCTGCGGTTGCTGCGGATGTACCACATCAACGTCAGGGCCATGCCGTTGGCAACGATGGCCGTGACCAGGCCGATGCCCATCAGGCCAAGCTTGGGCAGGCCGAACATGCCTTCGATCAGTGCGTGGTTGAGCAGGTAGTTAAGTACCGTACCGCCGAGACTGATCACCATCACCGGAGTGGCCTTGCCGATCGCGCTGGTGAAACCGCGCAAGGCCATGAAGCTCAGGTAGCCGGGCAGGGCAAACGGCAGGATCGTCAGGAATTGCCCGGCCGACTGCACGTTGGTTTCAGTCTGGCCGAACACCAGCAACAGCGGTTTTAGGTTCCACAGCAGCAAGCCGGCCGCCAAGGCCATCAGCCAGGCCAGCCACAGCCCGGCCTGGGTCAGGCGGGTGGCGCCTTCGATATCACCGGCGCCATGACGGATAGCCACCAGGGTGCCCACGGCGGCGATCACACCAATGCAGAAAATCGACACGAATGAATAGCTCGCCGCGCCCAGGCCGCCACCGGCCAGGGCTTCGGGGCTCAGGCGCGCCATCATCAGGGTGTCGGTCAACACCATCAGCATGTGCGCCAACTGTGAGGCAATCAACGGCCCTGACAGCCGCAGAATGGCCCAGAGTTCGGTACGTGCCGGATGCTGCATGATCATCACACTCGAAAAATAGGAGGGTTGGGGGAGGGTGGATTCTCGGCGCTCTCAGCCTATTGCACAAAGGGATAAATGCGATCGTTCACATGATTAAAACTCATGCTGGATGAATCTGATACGTTACGGCATCGCCTTGAAGGAGTTTTCCAGATGTCACGTCGCCTTCCTCCGCTTTATGCCCTTCGCGCGTTTGAGGCGGCATCCCGGCACAACTCCTTCACCCGTGCGGCGGAGGAATTATCGATTACGCAAAGTGCAGTCAGTCGACATATCCGAACATTGGAAGAGCACTTTGCATGCCGCCTGTTCCAGCGCAGCGGCCGCACCTTGCAGCTCACCGAGGCCGCACGCCTGTTATTACCGGGCGTGCGCGAAGGTTTCGCCGCGTTGGAGCGGGCCTGCCATACCTTGAACGCTGAAGACGACATCCTGCGCATGAAGGCGCCGTCGACCCTGACCATGCGTTGGCTGTTGGCGCGGCTCAGCCGGTTTCGGGCCTTGCAGCCCGGCAATGAAGTGCAGTTGACCAGCGCCTGGATGAGTGTGGACGAAGTGGACTTCAATCAGGAGCCGTTCGACTGCGCGGTGCTGCTGAGCTACGGGCATTTCCCGGCGGATTGGGAGGCCAGTTATCTTTTCCCGGAATTGCTGATTCCGGTAGGGGCGCCAAATCTGCTGGAGGACGGACCTTGGGATGCGACTCGTCTGGCCACCGCCGAACTGCTGCACCCTACACCCGACCGCCGTGATTGGCGCAACTGGCTGGAGCGCATGGGGCTGTCATCGCAGGTGTCGCTCAAGGGTGGGCAGGTGTTCGATACGCTGGAATTGGGCATGATCGCCGCCGCGCGGGGTTACGGCGTGTCCATGGGCGACTTGCTGATGGTTGCCGAAGACGTGGCCCAGGGCCGACTGAGCCTGCCGTGGCCAACGGCCGTAGCCAGTGGCGAAAATTATTACCTGGTGTGGCCGAAAACCCGTCCCGGCGGCGAACGTTTGCGACGCTTGGCTGAGTTTCTGCAGGCGGAAGTGAAGGCCATGGAATTGCCCCCCGTCCAACGCCTGGATTGAGTAATTGCAGACCGTTTGTGCAATCGTTTGCGTGATACCCCTGTGATTCGCTCAAGTATTGCTTCGGTCCGCCGAAGTAGGTGTGTTGGAACCATCGTGCACCAACGTTTCCCACTAGATAATTTGCCGAGCATCGCTATGAGATCAGGATGATCCTGGCCTCGGCCAGGAGCTGTCATGTCTCAACCTCGTGCTCGGATTGCCTCCCAATTAGGTCTCGCGCTGGCCGTGATCCTGGCTGTTGCCATTGGCGGCAGCACTGTTTTTGCCTTGCGTTCGCTTGATGCTGCCAACCTCGCCACCCGTGAGGAACACTTGGCCAGCGAGGCGCGGCTGCTCGCCGACCAACTCAACACGTTTCATAGCACCCTGCGCGAAAGTACCCAGCGACTGACGGGGCTTTTTGAAAAGCGCTTCAGTGCCGGCTTGAGCGTGCGCGCCGACCAACCCGTCGCGGTCGCCGGCGTACAGGCTCCAAGTCTGTACCTGGGTAGCGATCTGCTGAACAACAACTTCGATGAAGTGGATGAGTTCAAGCAAATGTCTGGCGGCGTGGCCACGGTGTTCGTGCGCAGCGGCGACGATTTCATCCGCGTCAGCACATCCCTCACCAAGCAGGATGGCAATCGCGCCATCGGTACTGTGCTTGACCGCAATGGGCCAGCTTATCCGCGAGTATTCGGTGGGCAGACTTATATCGGTCGTGCGGTGTTGTTCGATCGTTCCTACATGACCCAGTACAGCCCGGTGCGTGACAGCAGCGGCCAAGTCATCGCGGTGCTGTTCATCGGTTTCGACTATACCGACGCCCAGAACGCGCAGTTCGAGAACCTCAAGCGCTTCCGTATCGGCCAGACCGGTTCCCTGGCCCTGCTGGACGAGCAAAAGCGTTGGCTGGTGCCGCCGGCTGGTGTGCAGGTGCCGGATCAGGCGATCCCGGTGATGCAGGACCTGGCGAAAAAGCCGGGTGAAGGCCGTTTCTGGAGCGACAAGAACGAAGATTTCTACAGTGTCTCGGTGCCCTTCGACGGCGGGCCGTGGGCAGTCGTCGCGAGCATGCCCAAGGCCGAGATTCGCTCGGTGACCTGGGACGTCGGTATCCGCCTGGTGATCGGCAGCGTGCTGGCCATGCTGCTAGCGGTGGGCGCAACGGTCTGGCTGCTGCGCAGCAAATTAGCGCCGTTGGGCGACCTGGTACGCCAGGCCGAAGCCTTGGGGGCGGGCGACTTGAGCGCACGCCTTAATGTGTCCAGCCATGACGAAATCGGTCAACTGGCGCGCAGCTTCAACCAGATGGGTGATGCGCTGTCGACCATGGTCTCGCATATCCGCAAGGCGGCCGAAGAGGTCAACAGCCGTGCTCAGGCGTTGTCTGGGTTATCCGGTGGTGCTTATGAAGGCATGGAGCAGCAGTCCGGCGAGATCACCAGCATGGCTGGCGCGGTGGAAGAGTTCAGCGCTACTTCGCTGAACATCGCCGACAACATGGGCAGTACCGAACGTCTGGCCCAGGAAAACGCCCAGCAAACCCGTATCGGGCGTAACTCGATGCAAGAGGCGTCTGCGTCCCTGGAACACATCGCCACTGCGCTGAACAGCACGGCGACGGTGATCAATACTCTGGGCCAGCGCTCCCAGGAAATTGGCGGGATCGTCGGCGTGATCACTTCGATTGCTGAACAAACCAACCTGCTGGCGCTCAACGCTGCCATCGAAGCCGCACGGGCGGGTGAGCAAGGCCGGGGGTTTGCCGTGGTCGCCGATGAAGTGCGCAACCTGGCGTCGCGTACCCGAGAGGCTACCGATGAAATCTCCGGGATGATCCAGAGCATCCAGCAAGAAACCGGCAACGCCATCAGCACCATGGAGCGCGGCAACGTATTGATGCAGGAAGGCCTGTCGCGCAACGCCGATGTGGCATCGGCACTGGCGCGTATCGACGAGCAAAGCCGCTCGGCCGGTCAGCAATTCGCTGCGATCACCACCGCCACCCAGGAACAGAGCAGCACCGCGACTTTGCTCAGCAGCAACCTTCAGAGTATTGCGCTGGCCAACAGCGAGCAGCGCGAAGTGGTGTCGAACCTGGCGATTACCGCCAAGGAACTGGAGACCCTGGCGGCGGGCCTGCGACATGAGGTGGATCGGTTCCGCTGAGGCCTAGCGGTCGGCCAGCCCTGGGTCCACGCGCTTGCCGATGTCCTTGAGGCGCGCCAACTGGTCGACCATGCCGGGTGCTTCGTCCATGCTGGTGACGAAGGTCCACAGGTAGGTCATGACCGCGTACACGTGGCCGGCCTTGACCGCGGGGGACAAGGCCAACTGGCTGATGGCGACCACAAAGAGCAAGGCGGCCAGCGTGCCGAGAAACAGGTACGCAGCGGCCTCGCGGTCTGACAGCCAGATCCGCAGGCGCGACAGCACCTGGTAGTGACGTCGCAAGGTCGGTGCGCCGACTTTTTCCACCAGGCCGATTTCCTTTTCCAAACGGTTGTTCAGGCGCTCATGCAGCTCTTGGTTACGTTGGGCAAAGCGCGGCAACAGCGTGATACACAGCCCCAGTGCGCCCAGGCACGCGAGGCCGACCCAGGGCTCGATCACGATCAGCATCACCGCCGCGCCAATAATCGACACCAGTGCCGTGGCTATGATCGGCACGTGCTTCTCAAAGAAGTCGACGAACTCCCGTGCGAGCACTACCCGTGCTGCCGATTTCGAGGTGCTGTGATGCTGCAGGCGCTGGTTCAGAATCACCGGCACCGCCAGGTCGGCGTAGATTCGGGTGAAGGTGCGAGTGTCCAGCGCACGGCGTGCTGCGCCGACGACCCAGAACGCCAGGACCACGGCGGCATAGAACAGAGCGTTGCTGGCATCGCCACGGATGATCGCATCCACCGCAAATCCGGCAAACAACGGGTACGCCAGCAGCAGGGCATTCTCCAGGGCGACCAGTGACAGCGTACCGCACAGCTTGCCGGGATAGGCTTTGGCGATGGCCTTGAGGGTCTGGCCGGCGGATTGCTGGCCGATTTTCTTGCTTTCTTCGATCAGGACTTGAGGGGTGACGGATGTCATGGGTGCACCAAAGGGATGATAGACGCTATTATTGAGCGACTGCTCAAGTATCCTTGAGCGACCGCTCAAAAAGCAAGCGCCGCTTATCTGCCGGTGCCAAAAGGAATACCTATGTCGCGTATCGACCGTAAAGACCAGATCATCGCCGCCGCGCTGGAGCTGTTCCGCAGCAAGGGGTTTGCCGATGTGTCCACCCGCGACCTGGCCGAACATGCCGGGCTGTCCCGTAGCCACGTCTATCACTACTTCAGTGATTGGAAGGAGCTGCGCCGCGAAGCTTTTGTGCGGTTTGCCAACGAACAGTTGGACGAAGTGCGTGCGCCCCTTGCAGAAGCCCCCCCCCTGGAAGCCTTCATGGGTTTTTTGCGTGACTGCCTTCCGAGTACCGCCGATGCAGGCTGGGCACTGTGGCTGGATGCATGGGACGAAGCGATGCAAGACCCGCAAATGGCCCAGGCTTACCTGGTGATCAATGCTCAATGGCAAGGCATGCTCGCCGAGGTGATCGAGCGAGGTGTCGCTGCCAATGTCCTGCGTTGTGACTCGCCACAACGCGCTGCCCGCCAGATCTTTGCCGTGGCGATGGGCTACGCCGACGACCTGATGCTCAAACCCTCCAAGGAGTCGGCCGAAGCGGCCTTGGATGAAGTGATGGAAGTGGCGCGGTTGCTGCTGCACTTTCCAGAGTCACTCTAGCCTACAGCCGCGGGCCGATACTGCAACGCCTCCGCCAGATGCGGCCGTGTGATGTTATCGGCGTGCTCAAGGTCGGCTAGGGTACGTGCCACTTTGAGCAGCCGATGGGCTGCGCGCAGGGAAAGCGTCAGCCGTTCACAGGCGTTTTCCAGCCAGCTTTCGTCCATCTTCGCCAGCTTGCAGTGCTTGCGTAGCCCCGGCAGATCAAGGAAAGCATTCGCACAGCCCTGGCGTTGCTGTTGGCGATCGCGGGCATGGGCAACCCGTGCCGACGCATCGGCCGTGTTATCGCCCGCCTGCTGGGTAGGATTCAACGCGGTGGCTTCTCGCGCTACAGTAAGGTGCAAGTCGATGCGATCCAGCAGTGGTCCGGAGAGCTTGTTGCGATAGCGCTGGATCTGCTCCGGCGTACAGCGACAACGTCCGCTGGGTTCGCCCATGTACCCGCAAGGGCAGGGGTTCATGGCGGCGACCAGTTGGAAGCGGGCCGGGAAGCTCACGCGGTCGCGGGCACGGGAAATCACGATGTGCCCTGATTCCAGTGGCTCGCGCAGCACCTCCAATACTTTGCGGTCGAACTCCGGCAGTTCATCCAGAAACAGCACTCCGTGGTGGGCAAGGGTGATTTCTCCTGGCTGCGGTTTTGATCCACTGTAGGTTTTATCAATTAATGCGACTGAAGTGCTCTGGAAGCCGCTTTTTCTGGGCTTGCCTAAAGAAATAAAGTGCGACCGCTTTTGGAAATAGATGCGACTACGTCTAAAAACGCTGCCATTAGGTGCGACTATCCTAAGAGGAGATTTGGAGCCGTTACGGCAACCGCTCGACGCTGGTGACCAGCCAGATGCTGGTGGACAAATGGCATGCACTGATCGGCGATCCGACCTTGGGCGATGCGATCCTCGACCGGCTGGTGCACAACGCATATAGGATCGAACTGAAGGGCGAATCGATGCGCAGGCGCGCAACGAAATTGACGACGGCAGGGACTTCAGACTAACAATGCAAAACTGCGTCGCCGCGCTCCGACTGCCTGTCCAAGTGGACGTGGATCAGATGTCCAAGTGCGCGTGGAACGAGTGTCCAAATGATCGTGGGCTGAGTGTCCATGTGTCGTGGAATCCGCAGTCTTTGAAGCGTCCGGCCAGACTGATCTGCGGTTTGGGATAAGTAAATGCGCAGCGGTTGACCGAATGCAACCAGGCAGGCTCCAGCCTAAAAGGAGCTTGATCGTAAAAATTTAATGTTAAATCTGACAAGAACCACCTCAAATTTACATCCGCAACAAGGCTGCGCTGCATGCCTCCTGCACGGAACATTGCATTCGTGCCTCAGCCCATCACAGATTCTGCTTCATACGTAAGGCAAACAATTCTTTGCGTTAATGCCGATTTCAGCCGGTTAAGCAAAATATTCTTTGCTTTACAGCAATGACGACAATCCACTGCTGAGAAATTTTGGAATCAACCGTTGACCAACGCGATCGTGCAAATTGGCGGGTGTCCACATTCCATGAAATGTGGACACCCGCCAAGGATAGTCAAAAAAATAGTCAATCAATTCGTTACTGTGGTGGATACGAAAGGCGTGCTGTAGGAGAAAAACTCCACCTGCTCAGTCCGATGGACACTCCACTTTTTTGTATAACCCTCTGGTCTTTCTCGTACTGCAGCATGCGTGATTACCAACCGCCTCTTGGCACGAGAAACTCCTACAAAAAATGCACAGCGATTCGCATCTTGATCACCGAAGAAAATTTCGTTATCGACGGCCATGATGATGACGGAATCGAATTCCAATCCTTTGCTTTTATGGATGGTTAAGATTCTGACTGCTTGATCGTCCGAGAAGCGCAGCAGTGCCTTGGGAAGCTCAGGCTCAAGCTTAAGCAAATCTTCAATGCGAGTTCTTGTGTCGCGCAATACTTCCCCTAACCGATCCTGTGATTCGTAGTCTGGAGAGAGCGCAGTCAGCGTATCTAAACCAATATGCTGGAGAAGAGCTTTCGCTGTTTCCCACCACCCCTCGAATGACTCACCGATTAAGTCCGCTATCGCGACGTTCTTACGCTGTGCTTTGATGAACCGGCCTAGATCCTGCCGCACACTGGCCTGTAATTCTTCATCTGCGTATGGAATCAACTGGTCCATCAGTCTCATCCACGCCTTGGGCTCGCGCTGGCCATAAATGCACAATAGGTAGTCCACAACTAGGCGCGCAGCAGGCTCAACGGTGATGTCCTGCATTTGCTGTTCATTTCGGTAAGGGATGCCCCGCGCCTCCAAAGCGCTCATCAGTTGAAGGGCGTATTGGTCAAGGAGTTTGGACACCAAAATGGCGATTTGAGAAATAGGTACTGACTCTTTGCGGACCCATTCAGAAATCAGATCCGCCAGGCTCTCAGCTTCAATCTCGCTATTTTCATACCTATAGGCGAACACCTCGCCTTCGTCTCCCTCAAGCTGGTCGTCAGTCATGACCGAGGCTGGGTCAAGCACTCGGATAATCTCATTCTGCATTCGCAGTAAACGGGGTTTGGAGCGAAAATTGCGATACATATTGAGTGGGATTGCATTGAAGTCCTCGGCAAACGTCTTAAAAATTCCGTCAAGTGCGCCTGCCCAACCCATAATTTTCTGCTTGGTATCCCCAACTGCTGTCAGTCGAATGGACGTGCCAATGAATGCAGTTTTAATCAGCCGATACTGCTGATCAGTGCAGTCTTGGAATTCATCCAGAAAAACATCGCTGTAAGTTTGCCGAATCGCATTTCGAGCGATGGCCGATTTCTCGAGTATCTGAATAGCCAGAGGAACAAGGTCACCGAATTCAATCTGTTTACTGCCAATTTTTCTATCGCCGATTTTGTAGCCTGGATCGAGACTGTCGTTACCTGTTAGAACTGGCCGAAATCTATCGATGATCCGTTTTGCGAAGGCGTGGAACGTGTGGCTATCGAAGCGTGATGAAAGGTCGTTCCCGCAACGCCGCTGAACACGCTCCTTGAGGTTTTTACTCGCATCTACCTTGAATGAGATTGCCAAAATCCGCTTTGGATACCGGCAGGTGCCGGTTCTTAAGAGGAAGTCTGCGCGCTGAGCGAGCATTTCTGTCTTGCCCGCCCCAGGGCCAGCGGTAAGAGCCAGGCAGCGCTCTTGTTCCCTTGCAGCGAGGGATGCATTGGGTTCGAGCGTCAGTCCGTCTGCTGGTTGCCACGCATCAATGGAGATCACTCAGGAATCTCCTCAAGCATAGCGATGACTGCATCGGCCAAATCATTGAGTGACTTAGGCATTCCTATGAGCAACTGATCATCGGTTAGCTTGGCCAGTGCCTCAAGGTGTGCTGCGGGCTTGCTACCTAGCTTGAAGCTTTGATGATACGTACCAAATAACTTCAGCTCCTCAGGGGTGTATTGAGCTGAATTGTGATGGCTCTTACCCAGGACTGCCTTGATGGTCTGGGCATCTGGATCTTCTTTAACCACTTGGTAGGCATCTGGGTACGCAAGAAGCAATGCAAAATCCAGGTCCATTGGGAAGGAGAAGAAAACACCACGCTCTTGTAGTGCGGCGAAGAAGTCCTTGTTGTCCTCACCAAAATAATGGTGAGTGCGCAAAGGCGTGACGTCATCGTCCCACTTCGGAATTGTCACTAGATTGGAAAGCATTTTAGTGGGCTCGAATTTAGCGAATTGGTCGTTCACATATTTTATCCGCCCCCATCCCGCCGCATATCGAGCAACATCCAGATCCAAGAGAGTCACGTACGGGATTTGCAGCTCTGACAGCAGGCGCCAGAAGTGATTCACATGCCTGCCACCCAATGGCGCAATCGTGATCGCTGATTCATCCACTGGTGTGCCTTTGGCGCGTAGCAGCCGGGGTAAAACGATCTCCTCACTATCTCCTTCACCCAAGACAACCAACCGGGAAAAATAGACTTCCGGAAATGCTTGAACGGCTTCACGCACATACTTGTGAGCATCGTCGGTCTTTTCAGGAAGCTTGATACATGTGACTCGCGTTTGCCGAGCATCCGTTAGACGGAGGTAGCGGATATGTTCCGGCTCCACTCTGCGCAGCATGGAGGGCGCATGTGTTGCTATCAAAGCCTGAGCATCGGGATGTTTCACCATCGAGTTCAATGCGTTGACGATACGGCCCAAGTAATGGGGGGAAAGACTATTCTCTGGTTCCTCAACCGCGATGAGGGTAAAAACAGGTGGCCGCAGCCTGTCAGGGTCGAAAGACGTATTTTCTCCAGACAAGACTGCCCGGCCAATAGCCTGGGATGACAGAACCAATGACAGATAGAGCATCGACTTCTGGCCGTCACTCAAGCGGGCAAAGTCGACGAGATTGTCGTCATGCCCAGGGGAAAAGGAGACGGACAAATGCCGGAGAAGGGACTCGATTTCGGAGGCCACAAAGGTGATCTTGGGGTCCGTGAAGAAACGGCCCTTATGCAGCTCGCCCCATACAGCCCTAAGACTGGTACTAAATGCGTCAATGCAAGGGTTGGCGGCTAAGCTTTCGCTGATTTGATCAGTGAGTCCCTTGATAGTGGATCGCTCACTGTCCCATTGCACTGAGCGCAAAATCCGCCCGAGTAATGCATTGGCGCCATAGGCGATGTGATCTGCGGGGTCACGTCTGGCTGGGAGGTAGTGCACGTGGATGTGGTTGCGTTCTGGACGTGCAACCTGTGCTGTGTTGAGTGGAGCTCCCTCTGTATCCACATCAAGCACATACACCAGGCTTTCTTCAATATCGCCATCTATGCCCATAGTTGCTTCGAGGCGGTAGCGAACACGTGGGATGCCATCCAGCTCATCAAGCCGCATGTGCCCGAAATGGGGAGCAACGGTGCTGTTATCTTCGTCTTTGGTCAGCTCGGGAAAAAGGAAGTCGGCTTCTATCCAGAGCTTTCGCTCTTCTGGAGCTTCAACTTCAATGTGTGGGACATGGAAGTCGGAGCGCTGGATGCGCCGCAGTGAAGGATCGAAAGCGAAAAGTCGGCATAGAGCTTGTAGAGCAGCCGTTTTACCCGAGCCGTTCGGACCAATCAGATAGGTGATTTTGTCAAAACTCAGCTCTGTAGGTTTCAGTCCAAAGGATTGAAAGTTAGACAAGCGTATAGATTGTAATTTCATAGCTCGACTGGACCATCCCTTCCATATTCATCTTGGGTTCGCTTCCGAACCCCCACCGCTTAATTTCCCATAGTGGCTATCAAAGTGCCATACAGACGATTGAATAGGGTTAGCGAAAACATATGCTAAGCACCGGTTTTTACGACGCATTGGGCAACCCGAAATCTGAAACGCGGTTGCCCCAGAGAACCCTAGGGTGTCTGGCTGACCTAGCGAGAGACGGCAGCCTCTCCGGATTCACCGTTAGCGAGGCGGCTGAATGAGGGCGACGTAGGTGCAGAGAAGGGTGATGAGGATGCTCGTGAAGGTGATTGTGTTGGTGTAACTGGAGAGGAATGCTTCCATGTTGGTTTTTCGGTAAGGGCACCTTGAAGATTGCCCAGGTTAAAAAACCTTTTCAAGCTCACGATGAGGCGCGGGCTAGAACATTACCGTCCCGAAAGCAGACGCTTTGAAGCGCAGGTTTGAAGCTTCGGATGCAGGTGGGAATTATGGCCGGGCCGAGTCTGGCTCAGAAGGCCCAGCCCAGGTACAAGCACGCCGAAGTCGCCAGGAGGCTTAGACGAAGTGCCGCGTCCTCTGCAAAATCCTTGCAATTAATCCGGCCTCAGCTGGAGACACCCGTTGTTTGGGAAATGCCAGCACTTTGCGTTCAGTCAGCGGGAACGCTCTCGCAGATTCGATGAACGCGGGTAGGGGTAGGTGTGACTGATCTTTGGAGTCATATGCGTCAAAGCTGAGCGCCAACTGTACTCCGACTTCATGCTGGCCCGCTTCGTCAACGTTCTTCATAAAAATGCTCCACAATTCCTAGCAGCAAACCGGATCCGCTAAATGCCGCGGGAGGATAGTCCCTGTACGATGAGAGATTCAAGGGTCGGAATAGCTTCTATTGTGACGAAAGCGACGGGATGCGCTTCCCTGGAGTGCATATTTCCTTCGGCATTTTTTCGCCCCTGCGGGTGAGCAGAGAAAAAACGAAGGAATCGAGAGGGGGCTACACCGTCGAACGGCATCACTCTGACCTTATCTATCTCGTTTTCATTTTCAGTTATAGCATCCTCGTGTAGCTTGGTTGCGAGGCTCTTTCTGTAGGGTTCCAGGAAATAAACCTCTCGGACGCCAGCTGCCACGATGTGCCGAGCACATGAGTGACAAGGATAGGTGGTGACAAACAACTTTCCACCCCGAATTTTTCCCCCATCGGTACCGCCAGCACTCAGCAACGCGTGCATTTCGGCATGCACAGCTCTCGAAAACTCAATAAGGCTCTTGAGCTGTGATTTTTTTCGGATTACCTGATAGACCTGCTCGCGTTTATCTTCCTCGATAAGGCCTTCGCTGGCCAGGAGATCGACAATTGCGTTGGACATGACCCTTTTTTCTTGGTCATTGGAGCAAAAGCCACCATTTAGGTTCCAGCAGCGCCGATCTTCATCGGGTGAGCTGCCATATGTCTCAGTTTGATAAAGCCCACCGAATGCTTTTGGTACATCGTTCCAGCCGGTGGCGAGAATCTCCCCATCAGCACTTGTGATTGAGGCTCCTACCTGCCGGGAAAGACAAGCCGAGTTTCTTGCTGCTGAGAATGCTGCATACATCGCCCGCTCATTCAATGTTGGAGTCGCAATCACCGTTCCCAGCATGAGGTCAAGAAAGCGTTTTACTCGACCTTTACGATGTGTATCGGTAGTTTTTTCAACACGCAGGAAGAAGTCAGCTTGAGGGAATGTGTCTTCGACCCGCTGACCGTGGTCGATCTCTTCACCAGAATCTCTATCGATTAGATCATGGATGTGATCGCCTGGCCCTTTAGTGCGTTCGAGCCTGGTGATCCGCATCTCAATGGGTGAATACACGCCTACAACATGGAGCATATCTCCGTATACGGAGCGCAGGAGCTTCAGCTCGTCGATATGTTTGATCGAATCGATTATATGGCAGTATCGAACAGTGACCTTAGGCACGACAGCTGATGCTGGAGTTTCGAAAAGGTCAGGTTCATGACTTTTTTCTGATTCTTGCTGAGCCTCTTCGCGTTCCAAAGTGATTCGCCTTATAGCGAATCGAGCCAGGATTTCGTTGCCATACTCCGCGCGCAGCTCATTTCCCGCTTCGATTAGATTGCGTATCGATTTTTCAGAGGCCAAGGTTTTTTGCTTACGAATTTCATCACTCAGCCTGATGATGTTTACTTTTTCGTAGCTATAGTCATGGCCAAGCAGAAGTTCTTGAAAAGTCTGCGCCACGTCGTGCAGGGGGGTACCCATCGGACCGCAAAGAGCAATGACGATTTCAGGTGTGATGGTCTTCCCAATTGCACCGATGTCGTCGAAATGTCCGCTTTTTTCGCTATTCGCTGAAGCTATGAGCCGAAAGTCTGGTGCTGCCATAACGAGTCCCTGTCAGGTAGTGCGCGTTTGGCTTGATCATCGCATACTGCCATCACTTGTACGCAGTTTCGCGACGAAAGAATGAGTCGTGATCGATTCGTAACTCTATTACTCAGCGCGGCTTGGACTCCGCCGAGTAGAACCAGCGCTACAGGGTTCACTGTAGGCTATTTTTGACACCCCTATTCCTGCAAACGTTAATACTTCAACTCCAGCATAAAATGGATACCTTATGCATAGCCTTCTTCTTGGAAATGGCATTAACCGCGTAGCGATGCAGAGAGGATGGAACGAAATCCTTCAGGAGCTAGCGCTGGCATTTGATGGTCTGGATTTGGTCCCCGGCATTGAATCAAAGCCACTGTCCATGTTCGTAGAGGAGTTATGTGCAAGATCTAACCTTTCATTCCAGAAAGCTGAGCATGCTGTGAAGGTTGAGTTCGCCAGACTGCTCAAACAAATTCAGTCAGTCGAGGCCCACGAAAGAATTTGTAGTCTATTCAGTGTGATCATGACCACAAACTATGATTTCACGATTGAGGAGGTCTTTGCAGGACCACTCCACTCCCCTACGTTCCTTGCGCCTGAATCGAGATACAGCCTCTTTCGCCGGCATACCGCCGGAACGAAGGATGTCTGGCATGTGCATGGTGATGTAGCCCGACCTGGTTCAATGGTTCTAGGGTTTGACCATTACGCTGGGTACCTGCAGAAAATCCGCAACTACGTAACAGATTCGGTCGAGGTCAAAGGTCATCCACACGGACGCGTTGGAAGTCCGGTAAAAGGGGGAAACCTCGACTTTACTGAAAATCGCTCTGTCTATTCTTGGGTGGATTATTTCTTGCGTGATCACATACACATTGTGGGGTTAGGCTTGGATTTTACGGAGATCGATCTCTGGTGGCTCTTGTTGCACAAACGGCGACGTCGGCACCAAACGGGGCAGGTTTTTTACTACCACGTGTCACTCGATACGGAAGCAAATGAAACGCCTGTCACGTCGTTACTCCGGTCACTTAATGTCAGCGTGGTTCCAGTCGTCGCGGGGAGCTATCACGACGGTTACCTAAAAGTGGCTGACCTTATAGAACGGCAAATCGCATTTTTTCCTGGTCTTCACCCCATTCCACCACGTTATGAAGAAAGCCAATCATGCGCGCCAATGGTGGCCAGCATCCACTCTGCGCAGGGCACGCTTAAGTTTCCGAAACGGAAAAAGCTTGGGTGAAGGGGGCTCATATTGGTTGGGTAAGGGGCCGGATAGTGGTATCTGGTCTATAAATAAAATAGGTAAAAACCTCAAGGAGATCCTACGGTGTTGACGCTGACATCGGATTGACCAGGTGCCGACGCAAGACTGCCCCATCTCCAAGAGAGAAGAAGTCGAGTAAATACAGTGAGTAACGAGATGTCAGACTGGATCAGTGAAATTTCGGCAACTGGGTCAATTCGGCATGGGCGCTAACAGGTTACTGCTGCAACGAGCTTGAGCCAGGCCCTTAAACTCGGTGCTGAAGGTTACGCCAAGGCGCTGCCAACCGGCCTGCCGCAAGTTCAATCAGCTGCGGTTGCTTCTTTTGCGGTAATGGATGTGGGCGCCGTCGCACAAGGTCGAAACTTGGGCGGCCGTGACTTGATGGTGATCAAGATGAGAACTGGATTCATCTCTCCCGCTAATCCTATAGCAATTTCGTCACTGAGTGGCCTTAACGACGCGAGGTATGTACGAATCGTCGGCTTCGGGGATGACGGACAAGCGAACGCTGGCCGCAAACTGTTCGCCGATGTGCCGATAGCGTCATCAAGGTGCACCCCGAGTCCTGTATTGGGGGCGGCAAGTTGCAAGGCCGATCGCGAATTGTTTGCAAGAGACCCGCAAGGTGCATTCGACGCCTGCCCAGGTGACAGTGGTGGCCCAGTCTATGTGAGGAGCCAATTCGGCCGGTACCGCTTAGTTGGGATCGCTTCTCGGGCATCAGGTTTCTCTTCCCAATGCGGTGGGGGAACGATAGTGACGCTGCTCGATGCAGAGCGCTTAAGTTGGATTAGCTCGCAAGTAGGGGTGCAGGTCAACGCGCAACCGTTGAAGCCGGAACTACCCGTGGCCACGTCTTGCGAGCCATCGGCTTGCTATTATAAATAGCTGTCGCAGTAGGACATCGAACAAAAACGGAGTAAGCGTCCGCCCAACTCACCCAGCGCAAGTCAGGCAGGCAACTACTGATTCGGCAGTAGATGATGAGTTTCACGCGCTCGCTGCGTCGGCAACCGTATGAGCACATCTTTGAAATAAGCATACGGATCATGCCCACTCATTCGCGCCGATTGGATCAAACTCATGGTAGCCGCCCGTTTCCTGCGTAGCGACCCGGCAAACAACCAGTTTGAACGCCCAAGTACCCAAGGTCGCATCTGATTCTCCACCTGATAGTTGTCGATGGAAACAGCCCCATTGTCCAGGTACCGCGTCAGCGCTATCTGGTGAGCCCTCACCGGTGCTTGCGAAACATATGGAAAGTCATAGCAGAGTCCAGTTGTACCGACCGTGCGGGAGCTCACTCGAGCACTATTCGCACGTATAATTTATAAGGTAGTGTCCCGGCACAACGAGAAAACACATGGAGTGAAAACTTGCCAATACCTAAGGAATATCATGGCCGCGAGCAGGCATACGTCAAACACACGATTCTGAAGACGTACCTTCAGTGCTTATTCATGATCATCGGGCGCAAGGAAACCGTCATCAATTACGTTGACTGCTTCGCGGGTCCGTGGGCAGAGGAGTCGGATGATTTAAAAGACACCTCCATCGGTATTTCGCTTCGTCAGATGAGGGAATGTGCAGAGACGCTGAAATCTAAGTTTGGCGCCAATGTAAAATTTCGCGCGCTTTACATCGAGAAGGACAAAAAAGCCTTCGGAAAGCTCGAAGCGTTCCTCGCTGGGAACAAGCAGGCTTCTGTAGACGCCTCCTGCATTCAAGGTGACTACACCAGCAAGATCGATGACATCGTTCAGTGGGCGTCAGGCAATTTCACGTTTTTCTTTATTGATCCCAAGGGTTGGAAAACTGTAATCAGCGCGCCAGTTCTGGCCCCGCTCTTGGCACTGAATAAAGTCGAGTTCCTCATTAACTTGATGTACGACTTCTTCAACCGCGCTATGTCGATGAAGCCGCATCAAGCAGATGTTGAAGAACTTTTAGGAAGGCCGGTTGTTTTAACTGGAAATGAAACCTCATCCGAACGGCAGTCGCTGGTAATTGCTCAGTATCGCGAGGTCATTGGGGACTTGTATGGTGGAAAGACGGCATATGTATCAGTTGAGCGCCCAGGCATGGAGCGGGTGCTTTATTTCTTGGTATATCTGACTAGGCATCCTCTGGGCATTATCAAGTTCAAACAAGCAGCTGAAGAAATGGAGATGGTTCAGCGCATCAGCCACTTTGAGTCGAAGGTTCGAGCACAAATCAGCAAATCTCCCATCGGCGATTTGTTCGGCTCGGACCAAGCTCTACAGCCTGTTGAAAAAATCAAAGACAATCGACTGGCAGCAAAAGAGTTTCTTCTGACGAGACTGTCAAAAAAACCTCTGCTGATAGATTACGACTGCTGGTCAGAATTTCTCATACAGACTGATTATTATCCGACCGATCTTCAGCTGGCCTTTAAGGAATTGGCAAAAGAAGGCCGAATCCTAAATCTTGATGCAAATATTGCCAGGCGGAGCAAATTTCCGGTTAAGCCCGATTGGCCTCGAAAAAGTGAGCGCTGGATCCTTAATGACTGACCAGTGAGGGAATATATGGCGATATTTAGGAAACACTTGATATGATAATTGAAGGCATGTCAGTCGAAAAATCACGTCATTCTTGCGTTTTTTTAAATCGAGCTACGATTGGGCTAAGATTTTCACTGAATATATAAATCGAAAAGATAGTATGGGGTGAAGTCAGAAACGCTGAGTGATGTCAATTTGACATATCTTGCGGCATCTTACTAATATCGCGCACGAAAGGAGCGACAGTGCAATGAGTACCCAAACAAGCATTGAGTGGACCGAGATGACTTGGAACCCGGTGGTGGGTTGCACCAAGGTCTCACCAGGCTGCAAACATTGCTACGCCGAGAACATGGCTCACCGCCTGCAGGCGATGGGCACACCTGGCTACGAGAATGGCTTTCGGTTGAGCCTGCGTCCAGAAAAGCTTCAAGAGCCTCTTCTGCGCAAGAAGCCGACGATTTACTTCGTTAACTCCATGTCTGACCTCTTCCACGAGCAGGTGCCTGATGCTTATATCGATCAGGTCTTCGAAGTGATCCAGCGTGCCTCTCAGCATACGTTTCAGATCCTGACCAAACGAGCTGAGCGCCTGGCTGAGTATTTCAGCACGCGAGAAACGCCGACCAATGCCTGGTTAGGTGTTTCGGTAGAGGACAAGGCCTACGGGGTGCCGCGTATTGATTGTCTGCGTAAGGTTGATGCCACCATCCGCTTTCTGTCAGCGGAGCCTTTATTGGAAGACTTGGGCGAGATTGACCTGACGGATATTCATTGGGTGATTGTCGGGGGTGAATCAGGTGCGAAGGCGCGCCCAATGCAGCAGGAATGGGTCGACAACATCCACCGTCAATGCGATGCCTCCGGTTCTGCTTTCTTCTTCAAGCAGTGGGGTGGCTGGGGCGCTGACGGAGTAAAACGATCCAAGAAAGCCAATGGCCGCCTATTGAACGGTCAGACTTGGGATGAAATTCCCTTGCTAAACCTAGCCTGAGCTAAAAGGATTTCGCGTGGCCAAGGACGAAAAATACAAATGGGATTTGTCGGCTGGTATCTATCCGAACATAGACCCTCATAGCAAAATAAAACATCAGATTATTCATGACTATATCCGTTCGTACATCACGGTGGTCATGAGTAATCAAATGATTCCGCGCATTGGCATTAATATCGTCGATGGCTTTTGCGGTGGAGGCGTCTATAAAGATGATTTGGGGCGTCGTGACCACTACGGCTCACCCATTATCGCGCTAGAGGCAGTTCAAGAAACTGTCGCTGAGATAAATATTCAGAGAAACATGCCGCGGGAAGTATTGGCGCAGTATTTTTTCATAGATATCAAAAAGGCCAATATTGATTACTTGAAAGCCGTACTTGCCACCAAAGGGCATGGCCATCGCTTGGATAAAGATATTTACGCTCTTCGCGCGAGATTTACGAATGCGCTTCCGAGCGTTATTAAAAAGATAAAGGATTTCAAGTTTTCCGAGCGCTCATTGTTTTTGCTTGATCAATACGCCTACAAAGATGTACCTTTCTCTAGCATACGAACTATTTTCAATAGTTTGACGAATGCTGAAGTTCTATTGACTTTCAATGTTGATAGCCTTATCGACTACCTCTCCGAGCGGGATGAAAACAAGAAGGCATTACAAAATATCGATTTGGAGAAGTATATTCCTTGGGAAAAGCTGCGATCTTTTAAAGCCACCATGCGTCACGAGTGGCAGCATTTGATTCAGCGGTTTCTTGCAGAGGGGATCTTGAAAGAAAGCGGTGCTGATTTCATGACCGTTTTCTTCATTACTCCTGGTGGGCCGAATCCGCGAGCCTATTGGTTTATCCATTTGGCGAAGAGCTACCGCGCCAACGCGGTGATGAAAGAAATTCATTGGAGATATGGCAACAACTTTTCCCACTCCATGACGCCGTCACTTTTTGTGGGCTATGACACCAATAAAGATATCCAGATTACGGATCAACACGCGTTCGGATTTGGAGAGGAGCATAATTTTTGTGGTGTTACGAGCAAACGCATTGAAGTGGAGCTCTCTGAGGTGCTGCCAAGGAAGATCTACGATCAACCGCAATTGTCCTTCGAACAGATGATGATGGGTATGGCCAACCACACGATGGCGGATGAGGCCATCGTAAAACAGTCCTTGCACGGTCCGATCATGAATGGCGACATTGAGGTCTTTGATAAGAACAGTCGAACGAAGCGACGCAAGGGCAGCAGCATAAAATCAAGTGACATCATTATTCCTTCCCTGCAGCGGACCATGTTTTTCACTCGCTGACGCTCCTACGCCGTAGGCCTCCTAGAATTTCGGGTCAGGCGTGCCTTCTTGGGGCGGCGAAATTTCTCGTTCGCGCAACGCTTCGCCCCCTGAACGGGGCCGAATTGCCGACATTTTTGGCCTACACTCAAAGCATGATTCCTGGAATTCGGTTGACCAGGTGAACATCATGCAGACCCACAGTATTCCCGTCGTCGCCCACCAGCAGACGCGGCCAATTGCGCCGACGAGACGAAGCCTTTCCGGCACCTATCCGCTGCGTAATGGCGATGGCATTCCCTATGAGTCGTTGCTCGAGCGTGATTTCCTTGCGCGAATGACATTTTCCAGCCATGTGTGTGACGTTATCGCGCAGCCGGTTCAAATCCCTTTTCACGGTGACGGCGCGCGCATCCATACCTACACGCCTGATTTCCTCATCAACTATCAACTGTGTGACTGTCAGTTTGGTAACTACCCGGTGCCTTTACTGGTCGAGGTCAAACCTCGCGACCTCTGGGTTAAAAACTGGCGCAAATGGCTGCCGAAATGGAAAGCCGCCTGGCGATATGCGCGGGAACAAGGATGGGCGTTCCACATTTACGACGAGTCCCGAATTCGTGACACGGGCTTTGCCAACATCCAGTTCCTCGACCGCTACAAAGCGATGGACTTCTCACGTGAGGAGAGTGAATGGGTTGTTCAAACGGTTCGTGAGGCCGGATCAGTGCCGGTGCACTACTTGCTGGCGATTCATTTTGCCGGCATCTACCGCGGGCGCGGCATCAGTCACATCTGGCACCTGATCGCGACGCGTCAACTCGACTGCGACATCCGTCAGCCGCTGAACGATTTTCTGGATGTCTGGATCCCCTCGCCATGAACAAGACAAATACTCACGAGGAAAAACCTCAGGCTTTTGTGCCTGATCGCGCACGTGTTTCCCTCGAGCGAAATGCATTTGTTCGTTATGGCGAAGACGTCTACCGAATCAACCAGGTACTGGACTTCAAGACGGTGGTCGGAATTGACGTATACAGCGGCCGCGCCTCGGCGTTGCCGGTCGAAGGCCTCAAACCGGTTGCCCAGGAGCGACTGGACGGCCTCTATGTCAATTACGACACGGAAAGCATCACCGACGAGCAATGGGCGATTGCGAGGAAGCGATTTGAGGCCATTGAGCCATTGCTTGGAGACGTTGTTCGAACCAAGGCTGAGATCAAGACTCGCGCGCTGCTGTACCAGGTGAATAGTGCGACGATCTACCGCTGGATGGACCGTTACAAAAGCTGGGGAGAATTGTTGGCCCTAATTCCAAGAAAACGCGGCTGGCAGGCTGGCAACGTCCGTATTCCAGCCGAGGCCGATACGCTCATCGATGAGGTGATTCACGATTATTATCTCAGCAAGACACGTCCCACAGTCAGCAAGGCGGTCAGTGAATTTCGCATTCGTGCCGAAGCACGCGGTGTTCCCATGGTGGCCGAGTGGACTATTCGTCAGCGCATTAGCCGTATCACTGATAAGCAATTTCTTCGTGGTCGGGGATTTGCAGATAAAGCACGCAACGCATACACCCCTTCCCCTGGCGCGTTTCCCGGCGCCGATTACCCGCTCGCGATTGTCCAGATTGACCATACGCCGATCGATGTAATGGTCGTCGACGACGTGCATCGTAAATCCATCGGGCGTCTCTGGCTGACACTGGCCATCGACGTACATTCAAGAATGATCACGGGCTACTACCTGGCGATCGACGCGCCCTCGGTAATCTCCGTCGCCATGTGCGTGGCGCATTCGATTATTCCCAAGGAAGAATGGTTGCTTGCGCACGGCATCGAAGGTGATTGGCCTGTCTGGGGCTTTCCTCGCATTTTGCACAGCGACAACGGTGCTGACTTCAGATCTGAAAGCCTGCGCAGGTCCTGCTCTAACTACGGGATTGAGAACCGATTCCGCCCCATCAAGCGGCCAAAGTACGGCGGTCATATCGAACGGCTGATGGGCAAGTTTATGCAGGCCGTTCATGGCCTGCCTGGCACCACTTTCAGCAATATCCAGCAGCGCGAAGGCATCGACTCCGACGCCCAGGCCGCGCTGACCGTTTCGGAGTTTGAAGTCTGGCTGGTACGAGAAATTCTCAAGTACAACGCCAAGTATCACTCGAAGATCTTCATGAGTCCGCTTCACAAGTGGAATGTCGGCATTTTTGGAGGGCGTGATGACACTCCAGCGATTGGCATGCCTCCGCGGCCAGCAGACCCTTTCACCATTCAACGAGACTTCCTGCCCGCTTATGAGCGAACCGTCCAGCACTACGGCGTGGAGCTCGATGTGACGTACTACTCCGAAGCGCTGAGACCGTGGATAAACGCCAAGGACGAGTCGGGTAAGACGCGAAAATTTATCTTTCGGCGTGATCCACGCGATATCAGCCAGCTCTGGTTTTACGATCCGCACCTAAAGCAGTACTTCAAGATCCCTGTAGCCAATCAGTCCTTCCCTGCGACCAGTGTGTGGGAGTTTCGCGCAGCCAAGAAGCAGGCCGTCGAGCGAGGGCTGGCCAATATCGACGATGACCTCATCAAGCGGCTGATCATGGAGAACCGCGAGCTGGTGGAAAGCGCCAAGACCCACACCAAAAAGACGCGTCGATTGGCCCAGCGACAGAAAATTCATCAAACAAACAAAACGCCCGCAGCGCCCGCTGCTCCAGCACCCCTAGAGCCAAAAACGATCGTTCCCCACGGTTTGCTGGGATTGCTCGACGATATGGACGAGGTGTTTGAGGAAATCCTATGAGCGATTACCCGCACATTCATCCAGATTTTCGTGCCGTCATGAGCCTGTCTGATGACGAACGTATCCGGTTTATTCAGGAGCCCAGGTGGATTGGGTACCCCGCCGCGCACGACATCATTAGTGCCATGAGGGCGCTACTGACGATCCCCTCTCGTCCGCGAATGCCGAATCTGTTGCTGGTCGGGGACTCCAACAATGGCAAGACGACCATTATTCGGCGATTTGTGGAGCTGTACGGCCAAGGCTATGTGAACGCCCAGAGTGAGCCTGTCAAACCCGTGATTTTGGTGGAGTCTCCTCCCGCGGCTGATGAGAAAGGGCTCTACATCTCGATTCTTGAGAGTTTTTGGGCGCCTTACCGTGCCAGTGATGCCACAGCAAAATTGCGCTACCAGGTGGTTCACATGTTCCGCTCGTGCCATGTTCGCCTGTTGGTGATCGATGAGTTTCATTCGCTCCTGACCGGCTCGGCGATCAAGCAAAGGGAGGTCATGAACGCTCTCAAGCTGCTGTGTAACACCCTGGCCATACCGATCGTAGGTGTTGGTACCTCTGATGCCGTTCGGGTGCTGCACACCGATCCGCAGCACGCCAGTCGTTTTGATGTGGTTGCTCTTCGCCGCTGGGAGCCGTCTCCAGAGTTTCAGCGCTTGATCAGATCTTTTGAGTCGATTCTTCCTCTGCGACAGGCTTCCGTGCTCAGCAAACCTGAGCTTGCGCTGGCTTTACACTCGATTTCGGGCGGGAACACAGGTGATCTTCATCGCTTGCTCATGGAATGTGCCAAGGACGCGATCATCACGGGCAGCGAGAAGATCACTAAATCCACCATTGAAAAGCATGCTTGGCTGCAGCCTACGCGCGGGATCCGGGAGCGGGTGTGAACCGTTGGCCGATGTATCAACCGATCCAGAACGATGAGCTGCTTACCTCGTGGCTCCTCCGTAATGCGCTTGCCCATGGTTGCGCGCCGTTGGCTTTTTGCGGAGCGCTCTGGCCAGGCGCACGTTTATGGACAAAGGATCTGGATTGCGGACTGGATGAGCGTTTTCTGCGGCAGTTTGATAGCGCGGATTTTCCGGGCGTTGCTTTATCAGCGAACCGGTTCAAGAGTGCGATCAAGACCCTTTCCGGCGTTGATGTCAGACATGCCAATACCCGCTGGTTACTCTCGTTAGGCATGCGTAACCGACGGCATTCCTGCGGACTTCAGTATTGCCCGATGTGCTTTGCAGAGGAGATACCTTATCTGCGATTCCAAGGGCGTTATGCCTGGTATACCGGTTGCCCGATTCATGGCTGTAGTTTGTCCAGTCGATGCCCCCGGTGCCATGCACCTGTCCAGCCTCACCTGCTCGTCCCGCCCGCAATCAACTGTTCCACCTGCCATGCATGCGGTGCAATCTTGGGGTCTGTATCAGAGCTAGAACCCTGCCTCCCTAATGCACTGGTTCTGCAGTCAATGGCGGACAATCAGCTTTATGGCCGTTCTGACTCAGCGCAAGAGTGGTTTGAATACGCCTATCTGCTGGTGTCGCTGTTGCGGTACGCATTGCGCAGCCGTAGTGCGCCTACGCTGAACTTGCTGAGTCAGCTGGGGGTTGAGCTCGGATCCGGGCACAAAGTGAGTAGCGGCCTACCCATGGAGTTGCTGGAGGTAAGCGAGCGAATGCAACTCATGGCGTGGTTGGCCCCATTGGTCGCGCACTCTCCTGACCAGGTCGCGCAGGTAATCGCGAGACACCGCTTGCCCGCGTCTATATTCGGACGAAACTGCAAAAGAACTGCGATCGGAACAATGGCTGGGATGTTGTGTTCAGCTGCGGCTACCCTTACCCATAAAGCTTCACCGACGGATCGCCACTGGCATTCAAACCGGAAAACGGTGGTACGTGAGTGGACCCGTTTGCAACGCAAGATATTTGCCTATGTCCACTCTTGACCAATCTAGCGGGTGCGATGAATGCGGCAGGTTGATGACAAAGGCCAAAAGAGTGCACGCCGCAAAGCGCTATTGCGCGACGTGCTATGCACGGCTGTTTAAGCGAGGTCTGTGTAAGAGCTGCGGTAACTTTTCACGCTTGCCTGTGTTCGATCCCCAGGCTGAATGTAGTCGATGTTTAAGCGCGCGCCCTTGCGTCAGGTGCGCCCGTGTTGGTCGCCCGGTCGGTAAGCTGACGGATTATGGTCCGGCATGTAATTCCTGCGCCCATTACTTCAAGGCTCCCCGTCCTTGTGAAAAATGCTCGGTACTGTCGACGCGCTTGGTGAGTATCCAGATTGACGATTGCACATTGCGTTGTTGTCCCCGTTGCGCCCGGTGTGATGAGCAAACGTGCCCTCAGTGTCACAGGTATCGAAAGCTGGTACATCAGGCAGACGGCAGGGCGATTTGCCGACAGTGCATGCTGACCTCCGGTTCACTTTGTACCGAGTGTCATTGTGAAATTCCTGGCGGGCGGGGGAAGGAATGTGAAAATTGCTATTGGTCGAGGACGTTTCAAAAACGCCTGCTGCTAGATGCGAATGCTCTGGGTGCTCAGGTGGTGGTAGACGACTTCTTGGCATTTGGCGCGTGGCTTGCCGCCAAAGGTGGGAATCAGCGTGCGGCCCTGAGCATCCATCGCCATTTTGAATTCTTCGCAGTGATTGATGCCCAGTGGGCCGGGATGCCACCAGCCAAACAACTACTGGAGCATATCGGATGTGAAGGGCTGCGACGGACGCGAGCTCCTATTCGTTGGTACAAGCTCGCCAAGCAGTTCGTTATCAACGATGAGTTACTGGAGCTGCATGTTGAGCATGAACGGGTGCGTAAAGTCCTTTCAGGTATATCGTTCGGCGCGGACCGTGCGTTGCTGGATGACTATCTGACAACCCTGAAGCATGGGAAGGTTGAGACTAGCTTCATTGCGTGGCAGGTTGAACGCGGCAGCGCACTTGCTACTGCTGGCCCGATCAGAGGGAGCGAGTGTTCTCGAGCAACGTCATGTGGACCGCCTCTTGAAGATCAAGCCAGGTATTGCAGGCAACCTGTGGGGATTCGTTACCTTTTGCAATGCCCGACAAGCAGGCAGGCCGTTGATCACAATCGAAAAGCACAAAGTCCAAGCAGCCAGGCGCCTCAAGCTGGAGGCGCAGATGATAAAACTGGCTATCGCTGCCAACCGCGGACGCGATGTACAGCGCACATGGATTTCACGCTCGTTGGCCTACTTTCATCGCTTGAGCTCGAGCCAATCAAAGGCCGCTGTACCTAATCCGGATCCAGCCGGAAACGGCTGGCTAGTAGACGTGGATAGCGTTACCTATTGGGTACCTGACCCGCGGTATCTTTCCTTGGTGCAAGAGGTGAACGTTTCGGAAAATTAACACCCAATCTTTGCAGATTGTTCCTCATGCAAGTGAGATGCAGAACCTCGTCCCCTTTAGTTTTGGAGTGATTGAAGGACACGCCGGGATTGTCCATGTTGTCGACAAAGTCGCGAAACGCGCCTTCAAAAAAGCGTATCAGACCGAGCACTATTTTTAGCTGTACCAGGGCTTGCGAGAAAGGGATTGATAGTTCAATGAGCATCCCTTGCGCCTTCTGTTCCGTGGTTTTGCCTTCGGCCTTCCCACTCCCAGGCCGACGTTGAATTTCAAAGAGGTAAAAATGACGCTGGCCGCAGACGATGCGCAGTATCTGCACGCCACGCACTATTTTATGTTTGGGGTCGAGGAAGACCCAGGATCTTTGCTTTGGTGTTGCGGTTTCGTCCTCCTCAAACTCTTTTATAGGTACCAGCTTGGCCGGTGCTTGAGTTCCCCTTTGGCCGTCCAGCGTCATCCACTCGACCCTGTCGATCACCGTGGGAAAATACGTTTGCAGCTTATTCAGTGCGACCCATACATCGACCAGAACGCCTGATGATTCCCATGGCTCCATGTCTATGATTTCAGCTTTTCCAATCCCCGAACCTCGGGCGCCAGGATCACCACCTGACAAGACCTCCGTTTCGCCAGTAGGAAGAACTTTTTTACCACGCTCCCCCGGCTTGTGATGCACGTAGCGACTGGTAGCCCGACGCTTGCCCAGTACTTCAAAACTCTCGTGCTCCAGGATGTGCCTTCCCAGATCCGGGTCTGATCCGGAATCGTTGGTCAGCTCGAACTTTTGATTGAGCGGCAAAGTTACGGTCGGGCGGGTGATAAAAAGACCTTGATCTTCCTCGTCACCTGGCTGGAAATTTTCTGTGTGGTATTCCGCCCGATGAATTTCAAGCTCCGGACCATCAGGCTCACTTGCGCCGGTTAAACGCAGGCAGAGAAAGGTTTTTTTATTGAGCCAGTAGCCGCGGCCCTTGATCGTCGCGGGTCCCTGAAACCAGGGTGCAATTTGCAGGTTGCCAAAGGGCACGTCCGAGACTGGCGAGCTGCTGAACTGGGACTCAAGGTCCGCATAAAGCTTACGGCACAGGCTTTTCGTGTAGCCGTCATGCCTCATGTGGTTGAGAAATACAGCTTCACTTTCCCTAACCGAACGCTGCAGCTTCACCACGTTTTTTGCCCAGGTCTCTTCAGGATCAAAAAAGAAGCGAGCTTGCACCTCCTGCCAAGGATAAGTGGTCAGAATCCGGCTGGTCTCGGAACTGCGTCCATACAATCGGATCAGGAGCTCTACGCACGGGACCAAGATGGTCTGGTCTTTGGCTCCGGTACGCAATCCTACCAACCAGGTGTCTGCCGACATTGGAAGTTTGTAAGGGCTGCTAGTGTTGGTCAGTCCCAGTTGCGAAGCCGTTACATACGTCCAGCTTTGCGGGCTGAAATCCACTTCCAGTTCTGGAAGTGACTCCGACAACGTGTCGGAATTGATCGAGCCCGCACGCCAGATAGTACCTATCTGGAAAAAACTGAGGTAAGGCAGTCCAATCGGAACGGAGTAGAACGCGCCCAACGTGCCGTCCAGATCAACAGACCGAAAATGCACGTTGACGAGGGGAACGGTTTTTTCCCTGCTATTCGGCGTGAATGTGCCGTACCACAGCACGAGCAAATCACCCGAAATGTCCTTGAAGCGGCCACCTAGTGACACTTGCGGCTTGGCAAATGGGAGCGGACTCCGAATGACCGAATGCGACAAAACACGCTCCTGCGACATAGAAAACTGATCATAGGTATTTCGTGTTAAATCTGACAAGGGTCAGTTTGACATCTTCGGCATAGGCGTCTTGTGGTGCAAACTAACGACTCACGGCAGGTTTGCAAAATGTAGTGGTCAACTAATCCAGGACACGACGTTAAATTTTTCTTCGGCCCGAGCTGGCGTCAGCCCACCGTTGAATTGATGGGGGCGAATCCAGTTGTACTGACGCCATGATCGGTGAGGCGATCCAGTCGGACACCCTGAAAGCCCTAGTGCGCCAGCACGCCATCCGTGAGGCGGAGGTGGGCCAGGTGGCCGGCAATGATGCCAAGAGGACGCTATCTATTCGCCTGGACGGCCCCACCGCGGTCCCGGCCTGAGCCACTGCGTACCTTGGCGAGTCTGACGGCCGTAGGGCGGTTTGCCGACGCGGTAGGGCTGCGCGGGTTCACCGTGGAGCTGTGACTACATGCCCTGGGCGCGCGCGGCGTCCAGGGCTTCGGCCAGGATCTGCGCGGCCGTGCTGACCGCGCTGTAACGGCGGGCCGGTTCCGGCTCCGGCGTACTCGACGTGGTGCGCTGGTACTCGGCGTGCATCTGGCGGAATTCGGTCAGGGTCTGCACTTCGAAAGGGGAGAGGGCCAGGGTGATCAACATCGGGCTACCTCGGCGGTGTCACGAGTAAAGGGTGCATTTAGCAGGCGAAAAAAAACCGCCCTGAGTAGGCGGTTTTTTCGTTGCAGGCGCTGGTGAGGCCAGTGCTTGCTTTACCTCGGTGGATACATTCGCGTGGGATTTATACTACTCAGGCTTGACGGGGTGTGCAAACGAAAATACTGCATAAAGTAATACGATATCGTGTTATTCGTCGCCTGATGCACCGCCAAGGCGTTTACTGGCGCTTCCCAGGGGGAGCCACAGGTCCGACAAATTAACGTTTTATAAAATTGCCCAGGGCCGTTATTGGCAGTGTGCCTGGCTGCCCGCTAAATGCTGGCTTTTTAGCCTTTCACAGTCGAAAAAGTGCGCTACTATGCCCTGAGACGAGACCTCTACAGGTGAGCTATTCGTTAGGTGTGGCCGGTGCAGAAACGGTTTCCTATGCCCTTCTAGACGGGGTGAGAGCCGTACCGGTGTTGCTGAGGGGTTCACACTCGGCCGCCTTAGTGGATACATTCGCGTGTATTCCCGAAGACAGCGGTAAGCCGGATAAGCTGTTGGAGGTTTGGCCCAACCAAGGGAGGGCCAAAAGTATGTCTAAGCTTGCGAAGCGTACTTGGGATCTCGTTCGGAACGGATTGGGGGCTTATCGTCTCTATGAACTTCTGCGGGACCATTGGGACGATCTGCTGTAACGGATTGAACTGAGGAAAAAACCGCTTTGGCCTCGGCCTTAGCGGTTTTTTTTGCCTTCAGAAACGCCGCGCCGAAGGTGGCCAGGTTTCGGGCTGAAAATGCGGCTGGAATTTGGGCACAAAAAAACCGCCGTTGGAGGGGCGGTTGATTTGTGCATACCGAATTGGAGTTCGGTTTGCGGTTCGCTGAAAGCGCTGACGAATCGAGCATAAATTACGGTTACGCATTTGCGCAATACGTTCATGGATAATAACGGAGCTTCATCGTAGGTCAGTAAGGCTCATTGAATTTTATAGAGAGGTTCAGAGATGCCTCATTGAATCGTCAATGGAAACCATTGAACTGCGACGAACTCCACGAAAATACGGCGTATCTAGCCGTATTCAGCTAAATTGAGCCGTCATTGTGCAAATTCCTAGATCGTCACGAGTGCGCGCAGTCAAGGGCTTGACGCGAAATTGCATATTTATTTCAAAAAACCACTAAAGTGCTTTTTTCTGTCGTGGGTTTTGCGGTATTACGTAAGTCGTGGGCAGGGAATGCCCTGGCCCCTTCTGCCGCGTCTGGAAACCGCGCCGGGATTGGGAGGGCCGACAATCACCTGGCTCGCTGAAAGCGCTGACCCCTTTCAGTAGAACCGCTGCCTTGCCCGGTAAGGGCGGCGGGGCCAGGCTTCTTTGAGGAAGCCGCTTATGCGTCTCATCAAATTGAGTTGCCGCGCTGCGTGGGAAGGCTTCTGCGCGCTCGTAAAAGTCGCCCAGGGTTACAAGTTGTTCGCCTGGATGCGCGATCACTACGACGACTTTTGACCGGAACAGCCCCGCTACGGTGGGGTTTTTTTCAGCCGAAAAAAAGCCCCGGCACTGGGCAGGGGCTTTATTCAACCGTCTGTCCCGGCTAGGCTTTCGAGCGAAGGATTTGGTCATTCGTGTATATCCCGACGCAACAGCGGTGAAAGAGACTGGGACATTTGCTGGTGGGAGGGAGCGATACAAAATTTTGATTACACCCAAATAGCGCAAGGTTACTGGTTGGGGACAGCGCGAATCTTGGGTCTGGACCGAAGCCGCACGAGAACTCAAATTGATGTAGGAAAATCACATGAGCATGAAAGCGATCCGCGAGACCCATGGTGTGCCCGCAAAGCGCGGTCAACGAGTTCGCTTCACGCTTGAGGGTAGCGCTCCACGACTTGGAACAATTCGCAGTGCCAACGGTGGTTCGCTCTATGTCCAGTTCGACGGCGAAGGCTTCACCTGAGGTTTACACCCGACCTGCGTTATCGAATATCTTGACGTTCAACAGCAGAACACAATCGAGTAGGAGAAATCGCCCCACCACCAGGCCGCTGAGTCGCAGGCTTGACAGTACCAGGGCGCGGGTTTCGCGTCCTCCGAACGAGGATAGCTCTGTGACTATAACCCTGCTGGAACAATCCCTGGTCGACAACGCTAGGGCACATCAGGAGGCGTTGGCAGTCTATTATCCCAAGCAGCAGGCAGGGCGATTTGCCGACAGTGCAAGCTGACCTCCGGTTCACGTTGTACCGAGTGCCATTGTGAAATTCCTGGCGGGCGGGGGAAGGAATGTGAAAATTGCTATTGGTCGAGGACGATTCAAAAACGCCTGCTGCTAGATGTGTCACCACCGATGATTTTGCGAGCCGGTCCTACCCGGCCCGCATGAGTATTGATTTAGCCGCTGCGCGTGCGCGGAATAAACTCAACTACTTCGGTCTGAATGGACGAGCCAATATGCCAAGCGCAGTGCCCGCCCTCGTCCAGTTCGCCCGGAGCGTAGATCGGGATGAGATCTCCGAACAGGTGGAAAGACATGACTGTGACCTTTCGGCCTGTTTCGCACCCGGCGCACGACATCAAGCCTGCGAGATAGGCGCATTTGGAACAGAGAACTAGATGTTCGTCGGGATCGTGCTCACCGGTGGATGTGAGTTCGATATGAGTCGCTTCATGATCCCAGCAGTGGGCGCAGCGAATGGCCTTATCCGAGGCGTGCTCGGGGGCGATGGTATGTATATTCATGAGATAATTCCCAAAAAAGACGTTTAAGTAGTCATTTTTTGCTGCGAATGCAGCGGCAGCGGAAGCTGCAATAGGGAATTACCGAAGTCGGTGTCGATATCCGCTCAGCTCTGGGCCGTAGGCGAAAAGAGGTACGCGGAACCAAGCGGTATCCGAGGCTTTGCGAAGGCGGAGAATGGCGGCGGAAAGAAGCTCATGAGACCAGCGATCCACAAGATGGATAGCAAGATGAGTCAGGCGGCGATAGCCGTCAATGAAAGAGTCCAGGCTCGCGAACGCTTTTTCTAGCGCATCATGGAGCCTTTTGATGACTTGAACGGTTTCGTGGGGGGAAAGCGCCTTGTTGTGGATCAGCCGCCCTGCATAATCGGCATAACTCTCTCGAAGCTCACTTTCTATCTCCAGCAGGGCTGGATCATCGGAGCCTTCGTAAGCCGAAATTAGCAGTTTGGCTTGGGAGATATGCGTCTCGGCCATATGGGCTTCAAGGAACGCAATCTGTCTAGCTAGGCTAACTTGTGCCTCCTCCAACCCGCTCGCAACCCAGCCAACGAAAGATTCGCTTGCTTCCTCGGTTGAGACATCGGTTTCGGGGCGGTCCATGGTCAAATTACCTCAGGGCTATGCTGATTTGTTTCCACAGCACTTCCAATATATTTCGAAACCTGCCGCGTATTCAACAAATTCCTATTGGTGCCCTCATTTACTCGAGGTGCTCACGTGCGCAAGGATTGGCTCGTCGGAAAATGGTCAGGCAATCGTCGAAAGAGTGTGAGGTCTTGAAGCGTCTGAGTGATATGGTCATCTGACGCCGCTCTGCAGGTTGAAGCAGTGGGCATGGTGATCCATCAGCTTATCAAGATGGCAGTGCAGGTCTTCTCATGCGGCTTTGGACGATGCAGTCCACATTTGCCGATTTGTTCCTTGGCCGCTGTAGAGCCGGTTTATTTCACGATATGGAGTCGTAGTTTTGTTGTGATACGACGGCTGGATTTTGCGGTCTCAACGGCTGCGCAGATAGCTGCCACAGGCTGTACGCCCTGGCAAACGGCCTCCATTATGATCTCTGCGAGAGACAGGTTGTATCGCACGGCGGCGTTGATCATGACTGCAAGATGTGCGTGTCCAATGCGCTCGAGCGTCTCGTTAGTTACCACGCGACGGGCAGCATCCATGTGACGCTCGATGTTAGCCTGAAGAGCAGCTTGGTTCTCCTCGGCTGCAGCTTGGCGGCTGAAGTCAATGGTGTATCTAAGGACCTTGCTATCAATGTCGCGCATAAGGTTGACGACGCTCCCTGATTAATCAGTTGAATATTTCAGTCTTGGGCGGCGTGTAAACTATTATGCCGCGAGCAAAGTAATATTTACATTGTGGATCTTGGAGTGTCTAGAAGTGCTTTTTATCAAAGCGGCACCACAGGATCTCATTACCTATCGCCGGCCAAGTCGCACCCTTCGGTCATTGAGCGGCTCAAAAGCTTTTTTTCACGCTGCTACGTCAGATCTTAGCCATGAGCCTTCTGTGCACGACACGAGTTTCAACCTCCGTGCATGTTTTTCTTCTGTGGAAATCGACGCTGAATTTTTCAACAGAATCGGCTGAAATCAGCCGCTCTATGAGTGAAGCATAAAGTCAGGAGCGACCCGGATTAGAGACCTCTGGCTTTCAGTTTCGCCAATCCTTGCTTGATATGGCCAGAGTTTTCACCAATTGCATACAACGCACCACGAGCGTTGTCACCGCATTCACTGAGTCCCTGTTTTTCGGCTTGGAGCGTTAGCTCCATCAGCGCCGCCTCCAGCGCGAGCTGGTTTTCGTACATTCTTTCCAGTACATCCGATAGCGAGTATTCACCTGACATTGCTTTGGCCCCGTTCGAGAAAGTCCAAGCATAGCAGTGGCTCTAGTGGTCAACTTGTCAGATTTGGTAGAGCGCTTTCGGTCTGGTCAGCAGCCACCCAACCTGACCTTTTAGAGTCCAGTTGGTTGTCTTGGCTTTACGTTTACCTTTCGTGGGTTGCGCTCATGAAGCGCTAGGGCGGTAATGCTCGAAACTAACAGGCAAGGAAGAGTCTGTCGTGACAATCCATGAACCTCGCAGTGTTTCCTCAACCTTCCCAACTACCCGGCATGATCCATTCGGTAAGGGCAGCTGCAAGAACTCACAGATCTGAGGCAGGTTTACGAAAACAGTGGCCTTATCGACCACTTGCATCGAAAAACCTAGCTGAACTACTCCCCAAAATACTAGGGCCTGCCAAGCGATTGAGGTGAGAAAATTGACCATTAAAAAGATTCCTATCGGGGTCCCTTTAAGCCCAATTTATTACTATTCGTCGGCGTTTGCGTCGGCGTTTGCGTTAGCGCTGGTGGCGCCAGAGTCGGTGCGTACTCCTGAAGCGATGCAACACCAGTGATTTTGCCAGAGGTATCGACACCAACTACCGCTCCCATAAGCTCAGGCGATACGTGGCCACTACCCCCGCCACGCCCGTCAGGGTATTTGAAAGCCGAGAGACGTTTCAGATAATCATCGAACACAGTCTTGTCAGCAGCGAAATGCAAAATTTCTAGCGCTGGTAAATCAATATCAGATCCGAAATACAGTTGGGCGTGGAGCTCCAGTTTCGGAGCTTGCTGCATCGATGCGAGCTCTTCGGCAAAAACGACGAAATGGTGCTCAAATTCTTGAAGCGCTTCCTGAGCTTCAACAAAATTCATAAAAAGAGACTTTTCAGTCTTAACATCGTTTTCTGTTGCCTTGAATTCGACCAGCACCAGCTTCGAATTTTGACCAAAGATGGCATCGCCTGCCGTTCTCTCATTCTTACCCGATAATGGCGCAGCAAAGTCTAACTTGTGGCTCAAGGCAGCCTGTGTCACGAAAAGCCACTCTACTGTCTTCTCCCACCACTTGTTATCGCTCATTTCTTACGGCTTCCGTTTCGATTAGTTCGTTAAGTTAACGCATCATCGCCGATGCGCCAATTCAGGCGCCGGCCGATCCAGATCATTCTGGAGTGGGTTTCCATACAATATCAGAGATAGGCTGTACACCATCGATCATTGCCAAGGCCATCCGCAGCCTGTTTAGAACCTGACTCGTACCATCATGCTCGTGACTTACAAATGCTACCTGATCAAGTAGAGAGATTGCGCTGGCCAGCGCAGTAGAGACCACCGCGGCGTTCGGTACAGATGCCGTGAGCTCGGCAATCTGTGCGGTCACTTGGGGATGATTAGGGCCATGCCTGACCCATCCACGATGCATTGCCGCCTTGGAGGGGTGGATCGCAGTTCGCTTGCACGTCGCTGGGGCTTTTCCGGCACTGACGAATACCGAGGCCTCCGCCCAGGTTCGAAGCTGATCACCACACACAAGGGCCAAGCCTTTGAACTGGCGTTTAGGCACCGTGAGCTGAACGGAGGGCCAGATGTTTACCGGGCCTGTGATTCGCTCCAGCAGGCCATCAGCAGGCCCTACCGGCAGGCCGGTATAAGTATGGATCTTCGCACAGCGGCAGGCGCTCCCTGACGGCCAAGGTGCTGGCGGTAACAGGCTATGTTGAGATGGTGCAGACCATTCTTGGCCATTCCTGCCTTGATCACAGCAAGCATTATTTGACCGTCGACCAAGCGACAATTCGACATGCATTCGAGAATGTACTGGCATAGAGGCATCATTAGTGTTTGTTGGATTAATCTTTGCCCAGGAATCGTCGCTGCACCCACAAGCCCGCCGCCGTGCGGGCTACGCCCGTAGGAGAGGGACGCTTTCCGCTCCCCAGGATCGAGCAGGAAAATCGCATGGAAGACGTCGATGAGGTGTACCAGATCCTTCGAGACATCAAGGTTTTGGCTCGTCGTTATTTCCAACTCACTCGCAAACCGCTGGGTGTGACTGGGGAAATCGCAGAGTACGAGGCAGCTCGGCACCTCAACGTCGAGTTGGAACTGGCTAGGCAAGCTGGATACGACGCGACAGAAGTGAGAAATGGGCTAACAGTCAGAATTCAAATCAAGGGGCGGTATTTCACCAGTCCACGAATGCGAAGCGGCCGAGTGGGATCAATCGATTTAAGGCAACCCTTCGATACTGTTTTACTGGTTCTTCTCGATGCGGATTACAACGCTTTCCAGATTTTTGAAGCTGATCGCTCTGCGGTTGAGGCGTTACTGACAAGACCCGGGTCAAAGGCTCGAAACGAACGTGGCTCAGTCGGTATCAGTCAATTCAAAGCGATCAGCAGACTGCGCTGGGCGCGGTCTGAACTATAGGAAATGTTAAACAAATGAGCATTTCAGAAGCCGTTTGCGAAGAAACGCAGAGATTCTATGAACGCCTCTACGTCGTCGCCGAGGATCTGGGTCTTGCGCGCCAATACGCTCAAAACCTACTGAAAAAAGGTTGGCACTCAGCGCCTTGGGAACGTCACCGGTCCGTTAATGCGGGCTTTTTTCTGTCTTTGAAGTCGCATCTATTTCCAGAGTTTCGCATTTATTTCCGAAACCGACATCCACCCCCCACTAATGCTGGCCCTGATGCAGAATGATGCGGCTGGCGAAACGGTCGGTGCGGCCAATGACTCAACGGTGCCAGGCTGACTACCGACTGAATCGCCGCCACTTCCAAGGCTTCCTGCTCACTCAACGGTGGCAACAAGCCCGGCAGGCGACTGGCGAGCAATGTCTTGCCAGTGCCGGGTGGGCCGCTGAACAGCAGGTTATGCGCCCCCGCCGCAGCAATCAGCAATGCGCGCTTGGCGGCGAGCTGGCCCTGTACTTCGCTCAAGTCCGGGTAAGGCTTGTTCAGGTACAGCAATCCGTCGGATTTGTGGGGCTCGATAGGCTGATGCCCATTCAGGTGCGCCACCACCTGCAGCAAATGATCCACCGCGATGACTTTCAATCCCGATGCCAGGCAGGCTTCTTCCGCATTCGCCCGCGGCACTATCACGGTGCGCCCGGCCTTGCGCGCCGCCAATGCTGCCGGCAGCACACCTTTCACTGCCCGCACTTCGCCAGACAGTGCCAGTTCCCCCAGGCATTCCACCTCATCGAGCATCAACGCCGGCACCTGCACGCTGGCCGCCAGGATTCCCAAGGCAATCGCCAGGTCAAAACGCCCGCCGTCCTTGGGCAGATCGGCGGGCGCCAGGTTCAGCGTGATGCGGCGGGCAGGGTATTGCAGGGCGGAATTGAGAATGGCACTGCGCACCCGGTCCTTGCTTTCCTTGACCGCCGTTTCCGGCAAGCCCACCAGCGTCAGGGACGGCAGGCCATTGGCCATGTGCACTTCAACGGTGACGGCAGGGGCTTCGACGCCAATTTGGGCGCGGCTGTGGACGATGGCGAGGGACATGCTCGTTCCTTGAAAAGAGGGCCGCTTCCTGCGGTTTTTCAAGGGTAGTCGAGGTGGGGAAACGCGAGGCGGAGAGGTTTTACAGAACGTATCGGCAATCCGTGGGAGCCGGCGAGCCGGCTCTTAAGGGCAAGGCAGTTATTCGGCGGGTGGGTTTAGCCGCGCTTCCAGTTCTGCCACCTTCGCCTCCAGGCTCTCCAATCGCGCACGCGTGCGGGCAAGCACCACCATCTGGCTATCAAACTCTTCGCGGCTCACCAGATCGAGTTTGCTGAAACCGCTTTGCAGCAATGCCTTGAATTGGCTTTCGATTTCATTGCGGGGCAACGGGGTGTCACTGCTGAACAGGCGAGAGGCGTGGCCGCTCAGGGCGTCGAGGAGGTCTTTGGGCGCGAGCATGGGAAATATTCCGGAAAACTGTTGGCCGGCAGTGTATCACGCAGCGTCTATAGTCTTTTTCACGACGGCGGGCGCACGCTTTTCGCGCAGAGGGCTGGGCGGCGACGCACTGTTTTTGTGCGCATTGGCGTCGTTGAAGAGCGCCGAAGGTGGGCATAAGTGGGCAAGGGACTGATTTCAGTGATTTTTACGGAGCTGGCAAGGTTTCTGCTTAGACGATCATGACCCATGCACTGATGCAGTCGCTGTGACGAATGCAGTGCGCCGACGGATCAGGGGTACAGGTTTCGTCATCAGTGGTTCGCTGGCGTCGCAAAGGCCAATGCCGAGGCGACGACGCGTTACAAAGCCAGGCACTGCGCTTAGACTTGAGACGGGTTTGTTTTCCTGGGGCAAGTCCACCAATTCGGGAGAGAGTTTTCATGAAGCTAGTCACTGCCATCATCAAGCCGTTCAAGTTGGACGATGTGCGCGAGTCGTTGTCCGAGATCGGCGTGCAGGGCATTACCGTTACTGAGGTCAAAGGCTTCGGTCGGCAGAAGGGTCACACCGAGCTGTATCGCGGCGCGGAATACGTAGTCGATTTCCTGCCGAAGGTGAAGATTGATGTCGCGATTGACGACAAGGATCTTGACCGGGTTATCGAGGCGATAACCAAGGCCGCCAACACCGGCAAGATTGGTGACGGCAAGATCTTCGTGGTCAATCTGGAACAGGCTATTCGCATCCGTACCGGCGAAACCGATACCGACGCAATCTAAGCCGCCAAACCCCAACGCCCCAGGAGAAAACAATATGACTCTGCGTAAATTCGCAGGGCTCGGAGCCCTGTTGTCCATCGTAATGCCAAGCCTGGCCATGGCGGCAGACGAAGTGGCTGCTCCAGTCCTCAATTCCGGCGACACCGCCTGGATGCTGACCGCCACCGCTTTGGTGCTGTTCATGACCATCCCTGGCCTGGCGCTGTTCTACGGCGGCATGGTCCGCTCCAAGAATATTCTGTCGGTGATGATGCAGTGTTTCGCGATCACCGGCCTGATCAGCATCCTCTGGGTCGTCTACGGCTACAGCATCGCGTTCGATACCACCGGTATGGAACAGGGTGTGGTCAACTTCAACTCCTTCTTTGGCGGCATGGGCAAAGCGTTCCTGGCGGGCGTAACCCCGGCCAGCATCACCGGCCCTGCGGCATTGTTCCCGGAAGCCGTGTTTATCACCTTCCAGATGACCTTCGCGATCATCACCCCGGCGTTGATCGTCGGTGCCTTCGCTGAGCGTATGAAGTTCTCCGCGATGCTGATCTTCATGGCTATCTGGTTCACCCTGGTCTATGCGCCAATCGCGCACATGGTCTGGAGCGGCAACGGTGGCCTGATGTGGGACTGGGGCGTGCTGGACTTCGCCGGTGGCACCGTGGTGCATATCAACGCGGGTGTGGCTGGCCTGGTGGCGTGCATCGTGCTCGGCAAGCGTAAAGGCTTCCCTACCACCCCGATGGCCCCGCACAACCTGGGTTACACCTTGATTGGCGCGGCGATGCTGTGGATCGGCTGGTTCGGCTTCAACGCCGGTTCCGCCGCTGCGGCCAACGGCACCGCCGGCATGGCGATGCTGGTCACCCAGATCGCTACTGCTGCTGCGGCGCTGGGCTGGATGTTCGCCGAGTGGATCACCCACGGTAAGCCAAGCGCACTGGGCATTGCTTCGGGCGTGGTCGCCGGCCTGGTTGCAATCACCCCAGCCGCAGGTACCGTGGGCCCGATGGGCGCCCTGGTGATCGGCCTGGTTGCCGGTGTGATCTGCTTCTTCTGCGCCACCAGCCTCAAGCGCAAGTTGGGTTACGACGATTCCCTGGATGCGTTCGGCGTGCACGGCATCGGCGGTATCGTCGGTGCGATCCTCACCGGCGTGTTTGCAGCCCCTGCATTGGGCGGCTTCGGCACCGTGACTGACGTCGCTGCACAAGTCTGGATCCAGTGCAAAGGTGTTGGCTTCACTGTTATCTACACGGCGATCGTGACCTATATCATCCTCAAGGTGCTGGACATGGTCATGGGCCTGCGGGTCACCGAAGAGGAAGAGGCGGTTGGCCTCGACCTGGCGCAACACAACGAACGCGGCTACAACTTGTAAGTACGCGAAAAAAAATGCCCGGCTTGCCGGGCATTTTTTTGTCTGGTGTTTGTCAGTCATAGCAATGTGTACCGGTTTTTACGCGGCGTTTGTGATGGGATGCACACGGTACTTTTCAGTGTGCGAATGTCTTACAGGCATGTAGGTGTATTCGGCACTTTGTTTTTTCCCAGAGCGCGCTAGAATGCGCGCCGATGGGCGGAGAACTGTATGTGGCAACAGACCCTGATTACCCTGCGGGCCAAGCCCCGGGGCTTTCACCTGGTAACCGATGAGTTGCTGGCCGGCTTGCCTGAGTTGAAGGCTTGTCGCGTGGGCTTGTTGCATCTGTGGCTGCAGCACACCTCGGCCTCGTTGACCGTCAACGAGAATGCCGATCCGGCGGTTCGCCGTGACTTCGAGCGTTTTTTCAACTCGCTGGTGCCGCAAGGATGTGCAGGGTTCGAACACAACGACGAAGGTCCGGATGATCTGCCGGCGCACTTCAAGGCCAGTCTCCTGGGCTGCCAGCTGAGTTTGCCGGTGAAGGCCGGCCGCTTGGCGATGGGGACTTGGCAAGGTGTTTATCTGGGCGAGCACCGTGATCATGGCAGTGCTCGTAAAGTCCTCGCCACCTTGCACGGTGATGGGGCATAAGCCACTGGTTATCCAGTGGATGTTGATTTTCTTCCGGCTGCCTCGACAGAGGGTGATGCTGGGCTATAACTAATCTGCTTTTCGCAAGTCATGAGGTAGAACATGAGCGACGATGATCTGGAAAACGACGAACTCGAAGTAGGTGACGAAGACGACACCGAAGAAGGTCTTGAAGCGGCGGCGGAAGACGTTGCTGACGACGACGGTGGCGACGATGCACCTGCGCCGGTTGCCAAAGGCAAAGCCAAGGCAGCTGTGTCGGTAGATGAATTGCCGAGCGTTGAAGCCAAGAACAAAGAGCGTGATGCTCTGGCCCGTGCGATGGAAGAGTTCCTCGCTAAAGGCGGCAAAGTGGTCGAAGTTGAGCCTAACGTGGTTGCGGACCCGCCCAAGAAGCCGGATAACAAGTACGGCAGCCGACCTATCTGAGGTCAGCCACCTGCTTGAAGAAAAAGCCCGCCGTCGCTGCGGGCTTTTTCATGCCTGGAACAAATTCTCATGGTTCTCCACATACTAATGTGGGAGCGGGCGTGCTCGCGAAGACGTCGGCCCAGCAAACATTGATGTTGACTGTCACACCGCTTTCGCGAGCAAGCCCGCTCCCACATTTGATCGTCGGTGTTACTGCCAGCTTTGCAGCAAGGGCGGCAACTCGTTCAGGCTGCGAATCTGCGCATCGGGGCGTTTTTCCCCTTCCCAGGCCTTGCCCGTCGGGTTGAACCACACCGCCCGCAGCCCCGCCTGCTGCGCTCCGGCAATGTCATCCCCTGGGTGATCGCCAATATGCACAGCCGCGCTGGCATCCACGCCACCGCGTTGCAATGCTTCTTGAAACAGTCGCGCATCCGGCTTAGCGATGCCGATGTCTTCAGCGCGCAGGGCAAAGTGAAAATAGTCCGCCAGGCCGACGCGCTGCACGTCGGCATTGCCGTTGGTGATCACCCCGAGCAAAAAGTGCTGGCGTAGTGCTTTCAGCATGGGCTCCGCTTCGGGGAAGGGCGTTAGTTGGTGGCGCGCATGAATGAATGCTTCATAGCACACGTCCGCCATTTCCGTGGCTTCAGGCTGTGGATAACCGGCCTCTTCAAACGCATGCATCAACACCCGGTGGCGCAGAATGCTGATGCGGTGTTTCAGCTCGGGATGGCGTTCCAGCACCTGTTGGCGAAGACTGGCGAAGTGCTCCAGCGGCAAGTCGCCGACCTTGGCGGCGTTAATCGCCAGCCATTCGCGCATCGACGCTTCGGCACTGATGATGACGGGTACGTTGTCCCAGAGTGTGTCGTCCAGGTCGAAGGTGATCAGCTTGATACTCATGAGTCGCCGTCCTTGATTCGTTTGGCCCGTGGATGGGCGCTGTCGTACACCGTTGCCAGGTGTTGGAAGTCCAGATGGGTGTAGATCTGTGTGGTCTTGATGTCGGAGTGGCCGAGCAGCTCTTGAACCGCGCGTAGGTCCTGGGATGATTCCAGCAGGTGGCTGGCAAAAGAGTGTCGCAGCATGTGTGGATGCAGGTTCTGGCCCAGCTCGCGCTCGCCGGCGGCCTTGACCCGCACTTGAATCGCCCGTGGCCCCAGGCGCCGGCCTTGCTGGCTGACAAATACCGCGTCATCCGCGGGGTTGGTCAGCAGGCGCAGCGGCAGCCACAGTTGCAGGGCTTCCCGCGCTTTGCGCCCCACCGGTAATACGCGGGTCTTGCTCCCCTTGCCGAGTACTTGCACCAAGCCGTCCGCTAGGTCCAATTGATCGAGATTCAGGCCGGTCAGCTCCGACAGGCGCAAGCCCGATGAGTAGAACAGCTCCAGGATCGCCTGGTCGCGATGGGCCAGGAAGTCATCCTCGACCGCACCATCGAGCAATTGCAGGGCGCGGTCGGTGTCCAGGGTTTTGGGCAGGCGCCGTTCGCCCTTGGGCGGCGACAGGCCGTTGGCCGGGTCGTGATCGCACAGGCCTTCGCGGTTCAAATAGTGATAGAGCCCGCGTACAGCCGAGAGCAGGCGCGAGAGGCTGCGCGAAGATTGGCCTGCCTGGTGCAGGCGTGCAATCAGGCTGCGCAGGCTCTGGATATCCAGCGCCTTCCAGCTGCTGATCTGGTGTTTCTCGCAGTAGGCCAGGACCTTGTTCAAATCCCGCCGGTAGGCTTCCAGGGTATGGGGCGACACCTGGCGCTCATTGCGCAGGTGAGCGCAGTAAGCGTCCAGTTGCCTTTCCATGGCTAGCGCACCGCGCGCAGGGCGGTGGTGAAGCGCGGCAAGACGCGGCCCAGTACTTCGGCGATGTAAGTCAGGAACAGCGTGCCCACAGAGCTCTTGTAGTGCGCGGGATCTCGGCTGGCGATGGCCAGCACGCCGTGCAAGCCCTGATGGCTGAGGGCGACAACGGAGGTGGAGCCGATCTGCTTGCGCTGCTCGGCACCAAACAGGAAGTCCAGCTCATGTTCGCGCAAGGTGCCGCTGATGGTCTTGCCTTCGGAAAGCAGGCCGCCGATCGCGGTTTGTGCGTCGCTGCCACTGACCCAGCGACCCACCGGCATCGGGTTGTCGCTGAACAGGATCAGGCTCACGAATGGCACCTGGAAGTCCTGGCGCAGGCTGTCCTCCACGGCGATCACCGTTTCTTCCAGGCTGGTGGCGTCCATCAGGGCCAGGATCAGGCGGCGGGTTTTCTCGAACAGTCGGTCGTTGTCGCGGGCGACGTCCATCAGGTGCGAGAGCTTGTGGCGCATTTCGATGTTGCGCTCGCGCAGGATCTTCATCTGCCGCTCCACCAGCGACACGGTGTCGCCGCGCTGGTGGGGGATGCGCAAGGCCGGCAGCAGTTCCTCGTGCTCGACGAAGAAGTGCGGATTAGCCTCAAGGTACGCCGCGACGGCAGCGGCCTCCAGACTTTCGCTCGGGAACGCTTCTGCGGGTACTTGGGGCTTATCGGTCATTGGATTGGCTCACTCATAGACGGACCTGTCCTTCGTATACGCGCGAGGCCGGCCCGGTCATCATCACCGGGTGGCCAGGGCCTGCCCACTCGATGGACAAGCGTCCACCGGGCAGGTCGATCAGCAGGGGCGAATCCATCCACCCCTGGCTGATCGCGGCCACGGCAGCGGCGCATGCACCGGTGCCGCAGGCCTGGGTTTCGCCGGCGCCGCGTTCCCACACACGCAATTGCGCGCGGGTACGGTCGATCACCTGCAGGAAGCCCACGTTGACCCGCGCCGGAAAGCGCGGGTGGTGTTCGATCTTCGGCCCCAACTCATGCACGGGCGCGTTGTTGATGTCGTTGACCCGCAGCACGGCATGGGGGTTGCCCATGGATACGGCGGCGATATCGACGGTCTTGCCGTCAACGTCCAGTGCGTAGCTGACAGCCTGCTCGGTGGCCTGGAACGGAATGTCCGCCGGCACCAGGCGTGGCGCGCCCATGTTGACGCTGATCTGGCCGTCACTGCGGATATCCAGCTCGATCACACCACTTTTGGTCTCGACGCGGATCTGCCGCTTGGCGGTCAGGCGCTTGTCCAGCACAAAACGGGCGAAGCAGCGGGCACCGTTGCCGCACTGTTCCACTTCGGAACCGTCGGAGTTGAAGATCCGGTAACGGAAATCCACCTCCGGGTTGCTCGGCGCCTCGACGATCAGCAACTGGTCGAAACCAATGCCGGTATGCCGGTCGCCCCACTGTTTGGCGTGTTTGGGCAGGATATGCGCGTGCTGGCTGACCAGGTCGAGGACCATAAAATCATTGCCTAGCCCGTGCATCTTGGTGAAACGCAGCAGCATGGCTTACTCCGGCAGCAGGCTTTCGCCAGCATACAACTCGGCTACCGTCTCGCGGCGACGCACTTCAAACGCTTGATCACCGTCCACCAGCACCTCGGCCGTACGGCCGCGGGTGTTGTAGTTGGAACTCATGACAAACCCGTAGGCACCGGCCGAATGCACGGCCAGCAGATCGCCTTCTTCCAGGGCCAACCGACGATCCTTGGCCAGGAAGTCGCCGGTCTCGCAGATCGGGCCGACGATGTCATAGGCGCGGGCTTCGCTGGCGCGAGGCGTCACGGCGGTGACATTCATCCAGGCCTGGTACAACGCCGGGCGGATCAGGTCGTTCATCGCCGCATCGACGATGGCGAAATCCTTGTGCTCGGTGTGCTTGAGGTACTCGACCTGGGTCAGCAGTACGCCGGCGTTGGCGACGATGTAGCGACCAGGCTCGAACATCAGCGTCAGGTCACGGCCTTCGATGCGCTCGCGCGCAGCCTGGATGTAATCGGCGATCAGCGGCGGCTCCTCGTCGCGATAACGCACGCCCACGCCCCCACCCAGATCGATGTGGTGCAGGTAGATGCCGCATTCACCGAGACGGTCGATCAACGCCAGCAGGCGGTCGAGCGCATCCAGGAACGGCGGCAGCGTGGTCAGTTGCGAGCCGATATGGCAGTCGACACCCAGCACTTCCAGGTTCGGCAGTTGCGCGGCGCGGATGTATACGTCCTCGGCGTCGGCAATGGCGATGCCGAACTTGTTCTCCTTGAGACCGGTGGAAATGTAGGGGTGGGTGCCGGCATCGACGTCCGGGTTGACGCGCAGGGAGATCGGCGCGCGAACGCCCATTTCGGCGGCCACGACCTGCAGGCGTTCCAGCTCGTCGGTGGATTCGATGTTGAAGCAGTGCACGCCGACTTCCAAGGCCCGGCGCATGTCTTCGCGGGTCTTGCCGACGCCGGAGAACACGATCTTGTCAGCCTTGCCGCCAGCAGCCAGTACGCGTTCCAGCTCGCCACGGGACACGATGTCGAAACCAGCGCCGAGGCGCGCTAGGACATTCAGTACGCCGAGGTTGGAGTTGGCCTTGACCGCGTAGCACACCAGGTGCGGCACGCCGTCGAGGGCGTCGGTGAACGAGCGGTACTGGGCTTCGATATGTGCACGGGAATACACATAGGTCGGGGTGCCGAAGCGCTGGGCAATCGCGGACAACGCCACGCCTTCCGCGAACAGCTCGCCGTCCCGGTAGTTAAAAGCGTCCATGAAGTACCTTTATTCGTAGGTGTCGTGCTTATGCGCTTTGGAAGGTTTTTGCGACGATTGCGCCTGTTCATTCGGGTCTTTGCTGTCATCGGGCAGGTACAGCGGGCCTTTTTGACCACAGGCACTAACGAGGCAAGCGAGCGCGACGAGCGCAGCAAGGGAAGAGATCAGGCGCTTCATGGCGAAATCCTTGAATAAGCATTAATTGCGCCCGAGTATACCGACCACCCGCCAGCTTGCCTATGCGCTGGAATACCCGTCCGGCGGGGGTTTGCCGACACGGCCGGGAAGCGAGCTACGCTGTTTGAGGATTTCTCACACCGTCAATCGTGTTGAAATCGGTATTCTTTGCAATCGGCGGGGCTCGCCCGTATCGTGCGGCGCTTGAGCAAAACCAGACACTTTTGAGGTTGCCACAATGAGTTTGACCGAAGCCCGTTTTCACGACCTGGTGGATGCGACCCAGCAGGCGCTGGAAGATATTTTCGACGACAGCGGCCTGGACGTGGACCTGGAAAACTCGGCCGGCGTGCTGACCGTCAAGTTCGAAAGCGGCCCGCAACTGATCTTCAGCCGCCAGGAGCCGCTGCGTCAGCTGTGGCTCGCGGCACGTTCCGGTGGCGTGCACTTCGACTACGACGAAGAAAGCGGCAAATGGCAGTGTGACAAGAGTGAAGAGCTATTGGGCGAGATGCTCACGCGCCTGGTCCAGGAATATACCGGCGAAGAGCTGGACTTTGATGAATTGGGGCAGGACGAGAACTGATCGTGACCCAGCCTGCACCTGTCCGCCCGCCCAAGCCGCTCTTCAGTAATGTCAGCCCGGCGGTGCCGACACCTTGTATCAGTTTGTGTCGCCTGGACGAGCAGAAAGTCTGCCTCGGGTGCTTGCGCCACGTGGAAGAGATCCGTGAATGGCGCTCTGCCGACGATGCCCGGCGCCGGGTGATCTGCGCCGAGGCCGAGCAGCGCCGGGCCCACACCTGAGGCCGTCTTGTTTATTTGTGACGCTGTGGTAGTGTCCGGGTACGCCTCAACTCATCGAGGCCCGTGAGAACCCCGCCTTTTCCTGGCGGGGTTTTGCTTTTTTGTGCAGAAAAAAGGAGTCTGCCTGAATCATGACCACCGCACCGTCCATCATCCTCACCCGTCTTGACGTGCAGCGTCTGGAGCAACTGATCGACCGCCTGGGCGACGAATCTCCCGGCGTCGAAGCGTTGCAAGCCGAACTCGACCGCGCCGAAGACGTGGTTGGCCACGATGAAGTGCCTGCGGGTGTCGTGACCATGAACTCCAGCGTGCATTGCCGTGAGCAAGGCAGCGGCAAGGACTACCACCTGACCTTGGTCTATCCGAAAGACGCCAATGCGGATGAAGGCAAGATCTCGATCCTGGCGCCAGTGGGCAGTGCCTTGCTGGGCCTGCAGGTTGGCCAGCACATCGACTGGCCCGCTCCGGGCGGCAAGACCCTCAAGTTGGAATTGCTCAGCGTTGAAGGCCAGCCCAAAGATGGCGGCGCCTTCCCTCTCTAAATATTACTCAGCGCTTCGTTGAGCGACAGCTCCAGCTCGGCCTTGTAACGAAGATACAGGTTGCTCGGGCTTTGCACATCACCGAGCAGGCCGGACAAGTCCAGGTCGGTGATGTAGCAGCGGTAACGCTCGGTCTCCCGGCGTTGCCCGACGATTTGCTGGGCGACCACTGCAAACAGTTGGTCGCCAAATTCCAGTTCGGAAAACTCCCGCTGATTGCAGTACAAGGTAATGCCCACCTGGCCTGGTGCGGCTTTGCCGATAATCGCCTGCACGTCGTAAAACGGTTTGTTCGCGGGGTTAAGCGGTGCGGGCCGAGGCTCGATGCCGCGCGCGCGGCCACTACCTGATGGCAGTAGCTGGTAATACAAGATTTGTACCGCGCCCAGCGGTTCCTGCTGGTCCAACGGCGACAGCGCATCCCGGCGATAAATGATCGACTGCAAGAAACGCTGCAAAGGCGCCAACAGACTCTGTTCATCGTGAAACGGCAGGCGCTGCTGCCAGAGCGCGTTGAATTCATCCAGGACATACAGCTCTGCGAAGCTTTCGTTGACCCGGTAGAACACCTGCACGCAATCGGCCATGCCCATCGGCAGCAGCAACGCCAGGTCGTGTTCTTCCAGGGCCATGGCGTCCAGGTGCAGCGGGCTGTAGCTGGCCAGTTCTTCGCTGAGGTAGGCGATCAGCGCATCCTGGGTCGCCAGCGATACATGGTTGGCCTGGCCCGGTATCAGCTCAATGACGTGATAATGCTGCTGCACCTGGAGCAAATAGCGGTGATTGCCCTGACCGAGCAGCAGGTTCTGCGCGGTGTCGAAAATTTCTTCCACACGCTGGGCAATGAACTGTGCACGGTTGTGGCAGAAGCAGCGTACTCGCAGGCGTGGCAGGTGGTCCGACGGCAGCTGATTAAGGTAATCGCGTAGGCAATCGAGCAGTGCGTGGGGACCGTCGTAGCGGCTGACCATCACCTCGTTCCAGCTATTGAGCGTGACCTGGTCCAGAGTCAGCACCAGGTTGTCGCGCGCACCGGCATAGCTCAGGGAGTCGGTGCGCTCGGTGGTCATCAGGATGTTCAGGTCGCGGTGATGTTTGAGCGGGTCTACGCCGACGTTGATCAGCAGCAACACTTCCTCGGGTACCGCTGAGCGCAGCAGGCGCTCTTCATCAACGCTGGCCAGGGGCAGGGCAATGGTTTGTTGCAGGCTGCCCAGCAGGTTGAACAACTCGAATTCGGTCATGTCGCTGGTGCCCGGATGGAGCGCCAGGCGCGTGCTGCTGTCGATCACGCCGTTGCGATGGCACCAGGTGAGCATCTCCAGCAGGTCGCGGCTGCGCTTGATCGGCGCGAAGTGTTCCCATTCCAGCGCCGTAAGGTTGCCATTGTACAGGCCCCAGTGGTGCTGGCCCGGCTCCTTGCGGTTGGGCGATTGCACCAGGGTCAGGGTGTCTTCGGCCAGGTCCGGGGCAATGCCGGGGTTGATGAACTCGACTTTGCCGGCCTTGCGCTCAAAGGCAGCGTACAAGCGTCGACCCAGCACATTGAGGTCACGTTTGTTGATCAGGCTGACGGTCTGTTCGGTGCGGGCAAATTGGGTCAAGAAGCGATAGCTGTAATTAAGCTCATTGACCAGCGCTCGGCGCTCAGAGGCGACCTGGCGCACCTTCCATTGGCTGCGGCTGTCCAGCAGCGCCAATTGGCGCTGGTCCCAGCCCCATTCATGGGCCAGGCGCTCCAGTAGCAGGCGTTGCCAACTGGTGGTGCGCTGGCCGGCGCTGAGCTTGCGATTGACCTTCAGATATAGCGCGCGCCGCACCAGTTCCAGCCGCTCGGGTTCGTTGCGGGCCTTGAGGTATTCTTCGATGCGGCGGTACACCACGATGTACGGGTCCAGCTCATCCAGGTCCATCTGGTTGGCGAACACCGCGCGCTTGAAGCGCAGGCTCAAGCAATGCACATTCGGGTGTTCGCTGGCGTAGACCTCGGTCAGCAGCAGCTTGAGCACCGACTTGTAGGGCGACTCGATGCCCTTGAACAACTGCCACAGCCCGGCGCCGATGAATTCGCCCGGGGGGATGCGCGCCAGATGGCCTAGGTCGAGGGTTTCATCGGCGCGGATAAAACGCTTGGAAATCAGCGTGTGGGTGAACTCGGCATAGCGTGTCTCTTCATACACCGGTACCAGCCACCAGATCGGCGTGCGCCCGGCCAGCCAGATGGCGGTGCGATAGAACTCATCCAGCAGCAGGTAATGCTGGGTCGTGCCGCAGTCGTCGGAGCTCAACTGCGTGTCGCGCTCACCGAGCACAAAGCGGGTCGGCTCGATCAGGAAGAAGTGTGCCTCGGCGCCCATGGTCAGCGACCAGGCTTCCAGCAACTGACATTTTTTGCGCAACTCGGCCAGCTCGGTCTCGCTCAGGTCTGCGGCGTGACACACCCACACATCCATGTCGCTCTGGTCGGCCTGGGCGAGGGTGCCCAGGCTGCCCATCAGGAATAGGCCATGGATGGGTCGCGGCGGGTTGCCATGGCGTGGCTTGTAGGAGAACGAGCGAGTCAGGCGCTGGGCTTCGGTCAGAGCTTGGGCGTCGGGTTCGAAATTCGACAAGCCTGCTGGGGTACTACCCGACACATAGCCCGGCAGCAGCGGATGGTTGACGTGGAAAAACAGCGGCAACAGGTTCAGCACGCTTTGCTGGCGCGGCGTCAGCCCCTCAATCGCCCGCGCCATACGGCCTTCATTGAGGGCCATGAACCGCGCGCGCAACTGGGCCAGCACCTTGCGGTCGATGCCTTCGTCCAGGTCGGGGCGGATTTCATGGGTGCGGGTCATGTCGAACTCGGTGGCTCGCAGGGCCCGACGTGGGCGGCCGTGTAGGAGTTTACAGCCAGTAGCGTAGGAGGTTTAGAGGGAAATGGGCTTTGGTGTCAAAATTTTCGCACTTCCACGGCAACGCCCTCGGAACCCGCACGTGGCGGACTCCATGGGCGGTATCCGGTAGTCAGGCGGCTTCTTTGGTGGTGGCAGTGGTCAAGATAGTCAGCAAGGTCTGGGCCTGCTCTGCGGCATCTCGGCCAAGGCTGGTCAGGTAGCCTCCGTCCGGCTGGTCGATAAGCCCTTTCGCGTGGAGGCGTTTGGCAGCGGCGATGGCAGTAGGCGCGGCGGTCTGGTGGACTTTCAGACCTTCCTTGGTGCTGTCCAATGGGAAGAGTACAAGGATTTCCAGTTCGGCAACCAACTCAGGGGTATACGACATAAGGACTCCAGACTTTCTAAGAATTTATTAGAGGCTAGCAGGCCATAAGGTGAACGCACTTTGCCGAACTGTCCAGTGTGTTGCCGCGTGTTGGATTTATTGCTTTTCGGGCGGCAATTCCGGCAGGGCACGCAGTGCAGTTTCATACCATTCGGTATTGAACGCGCGGTCCTCTTCCAGCAACGCGTCGATCTCGACGGCAAGCACGTGGGCCATCAGTTGCAGAATTTCCTCACGTTCGTAACCGACCAGGGTCAGTTTGTTGAACGTGGCCTTGGCCGCCGGTGGGTTTTCGCTTTCGATTTGGTTCTCGATCGCTTCGATCAGGGTGGTTTCGGCGAATGCTTCTTCGTCGTTGTCGATATCGGTCGGCTCGCTCATGGCAGGCTCCTCAAGGAAAGGGCGCCAGTCTACCCCCATTCAGGCAGGTGATGCTGCTGGCGGGACCAGGCCCTGAACGCTATAAAGCGTGCAGCCAACCCCATTCCCGGCCTGGAGGCACCCGCAATGCTCAAGCTCTACGGATTTTCGGTCAGCAACTACTACAACATGGTCAAGCTGGCGCTGCTGGAGAAAGGGCTGCCTTTCGAAGAGGTGCCTTTTTACGCCGGCCAAACCCCTGAAGCCCTGGCCGTGAGCCCACGTGGCAAGGTGCCAGTGCTGGGTGTGAAGCAGGGTTTTATCAACGAAACCAGCGTGATTCTTGAATACATCGAGCACAGCCAGGAAGGGCCAGCGCTGCTGCCGGCCGAGCCGTTCCAGCGTGCACAGGTGCTGGCGCTGTGCCGGGAAATCGAGCTGTACATCGAGTTGCCCGCTCGCGCCTGTTTTGCCGAAGCGTTTTTTGGCATGCCTGTTCCAGACGCGATCAAGGAGAAGTCCAAGGCCGAGTTGCTGCTGGGGTTCGGTTCGCTGGGCAGGCACGGTAAGTTCGCGCCGTATGTGGCGGGGGAGAGCTTTACGATTGCGGATCTGTACTTCATGTACAGCGTTAACCTCGCCTGTGCGGTGGGCGAGAAGCTGTTTGGGTTGGATGTGCTGGCTGAGATGCCTAAGGCCAAGGCGTTGCTGGAGCAATTGCATGCAATGCCCAACGCCCAAAAGGTGGCGGCGGACAGGGAGGCGGCGATGCCGGCGTTTATGGCGATGATCGCTGCCAAGAAATAGAGGGTAGGTGCCTGTGGTGTAGGTGCCTGTGGTGATGCTTTCGCGAGCAAGCCCGCTCCCACACTTGACGGCATTCCTAAAGTGGAACGCGGTCAAGTGTGGGAGCGGGTTTGCTCGCGAAGCTTTTAACGGCTGGCGAGTAATTCCCGGCCGCGCGCCACGGCTGCCTTCACCTGCGCCGGCGCAGTCCCGCCCACATGGTTACGCGCGTTCACCGAGCCTTCCAGGGTCAATACGGCAAACACGTCCTGCTCGATCTGGTCGCTGAACTGACGCAGTTCTTCCAGGCTCATTTCCGCCAGGTCCTTGCCGGTGTCCACACCGTACTTCACGGCGTGACCGACGATTTCGTGGCAGTCGCGGAAGGGCAAGCCACGGCGTACCAGGTAGTCCGCCAGGTCAGTCGCGGTAGAGAACCCGCGCAGCGCCGCTTCACGCATGATGGCGTGCTTGGGCTTGATCGCCGGGATCATGTCGGCGAACGCGCGCAGTGAGTCGCGCAGGGTGTCGGCCGCGTCAAACAGCGGCTCTTTGTCTTCCTGATTGTCCTTGTTGTAGGCCAGGGGTTGGCCTTTCATCAAGGTCAGCAGGCCCATCAAGGCGCCGAACACGCGGCCGCTCTTGCCACGTACCAGCTCGGGCACGTCGGGATTTTTCTTTTGCGGCATGATTGAGCTGCCGGTGCAAAAGCGGTCCGGCAGGTCGATGAACTGGAATTGCGCGCTGGTCCACAGCACCAGCTCTTCGGAGAAGCGCGACAGGTGCATCATCGCAATGCTGGCGGCGGCGCAGAATTCAATAGCGAAGTCACGGTCCGACACGCCATCCAGGGAGTTGCCGCCCACGGCGTCGAAGCCCAGCAATTGCGCGGTATATTCGCGGTCGATCGGGTAGGTGGTGCCGGCCAGCGCGGCGCTGCCCAGTGGCATGCGGTTGGCACGCTTGCGGCAGTCGACCAGGCGTTCGTAGTCGCGGCTGAGCATTTCGAACCAGGCCAGCAGGTGGTGGCCGAAGGTCACAGGTTGCGCGGTCTGCAGGTGAGTGAAGCCCGGCATGATGGTGTCTGACTCACGCTCGGCCTGTTCCAGCAGGCCTTTCTGCAGGCGGGTGATCTCGGACAGGATCAGGTCGATTTCATCACGCAACCACAGCCGGATATCAGTGGCCACCTGGTCGTTACGGCTACGGCCGGTGTGCAACTTCTTGCCGGTCACACCGATGCGGTCGGTGAGGCGGGCCTCGATGTTCATGTGCACGTCTTCCAGGTCGACGCGCCAGTCGAACGTGCCGGCTTCGATCTCGCCACGGATGGTGGTCAGGCCGTCGATGATGCTGTCGCGCTCGGCGTCGGTCAGCACACCGACCTTGGCCAGCATCGTCGCGTGGGCGATGGAGCCCATGATGTCGTGGCGGTACAGGCGCTGGTCGAAGGTGACGGAGGCGGTGAAGCGGGCGACGAAGGCGTCGACGGGTTCACTGAAGCGGCCGCCCCAGGACTGGTTGGTCTTGTCGGTGCTCATGGATTCGCTCGTGATCTGCTTAATAAAGAGGCATGGGAGTATGCCGGCGATAATAACAGGGTTGCCCGTGGGCGCGGTGCTGCGGGTCGTCGGCATTTTTATTTGCGCCAAGGATGGCTAAGTGCCTTGCCGCCGAACGCGTCCAGGACGAGACTGGGGGCAGATGCTTATTGAAACGATATTTGACGATTGAGCAATGTCCTCTCAGTGAGCGTCTACAGTTGGACTGATAGTGTATGAATGCACCAAAGTCGGGTGATGCGGTCAGAGCCCAGACTATCCATTTTAAAAGGGGGGTATCCGGATTGTGTATCAGCAAACCCTACGACGATGCCCGAAGGCAGCAGGTCTTGGGCGCTATTGAACAAGTCCGGGTAAATATGGGTGCCACTCTCAGGGCACTTTTTGCCGCTCGCGCTAGTCTTAGCGTGGATCGCTGTGACGCAAGTCACCGCACCTGTCTACGCTATCCTTGTGCGAGACTCACGCAGGAATCCAGCGCAATATGAATGTCCTGATCGTTGATGACGAACCCCAAGCCCGCGAGCGACTGAGCCGTTTGATCAGTGAACTCGAGGGTTATGCAGTACTAGAGCCGAGCGCCACCACGGGCGAAGAGGCGTTGACGCTGATCGACAGCCTCAAGCCGGATGTGGTGTTGCTTGATATTCGTATGCCGGGCCTCGATGGCCTGCAAGTTGCCGCCCGACTGAGTGAGCGAGAGTCGCCACCCGCCGTGGTGTTTTGCGCGGCAGGTGAAGAGTTTTCCGCCGAGACGCGGGAAGCCAGCGGTGTCAGCTTCCTCACCAAGCCAGTGGCTGGCGAGGCACTGCTCAAGGCCCTGAAAAAGGCCGAGCGCCCAACCCGCGTCCAGCTCGCAGCCCTGACTCAGCCTGCCGCCCAGAGTGGTAACGGGCCGCGAAGCCATATCAGCGCCCGCACCCGCAAAGGCATCGAACTGATCCCTCTGGGCGAGGTGGTCTATTTTATTGCCGATCACAAATATGTGACCCTGCGCCACCAAGGTGGCGAGGTGTTGCTTGATGAGCCGCTCAAGGCACTTGAGGATGAATTCGGCGACCGCTTCGTGCGCATCCACCGCAACGCGCTGGTGGCTCGCGAGCGAATTGAACGCCTGCAACGCACGCCTCTTGGGCACTTTCAGTTATTCCTGAAAGGTCTTAACGGCGATGCGTTGATCGTTAGCCGAAGGCATGTCGCCGGTGTGCGCAAGATGATGCAGCAGCTTTAGTCCAAGCGCCGCGTCGCGGCTTGTACTCCTTATCCCGGTGCGTCGCGGCCAGGGAGGCCCCGCACTTGCTGATTCAAATCAAAGCGTATTTGCCTGAGCTGTTATTATCTGCCGTATCTATTCAGTACGGATTGATCCATGTCCCCTCGCGAAATCCGCATCGCCACCCGTAAAAGCGCCCTGGCCTTGTGGCAGGCCGAATACGTCAAAGCTCGTCTTGAGCAAGCCCATCCTGGTCTCAAAGTGTCCCTGGTGCCCATGGTCAGTCGCGGCGACAAGCTGCTTGACTCGCCACTGTCGAAGATCGGTGGCAAGGGTTTGTTCGTAAAGGAACTTGAAACCGCGCTGCTGGAGAACGAAGCCGACATTGCCGTGCACTCCATGAAAGACGTGCCCATGGACTTCCCCGAAGGCCTGGGCCTGTTTTGCATCTGCGAGCGCGAAGATCCGCGTGATGCTTTTGTTTCCAACACCTACACCTCTTTGGACACGTTGCCTTTGGGCAGCGTCGTCGGTACTTCCAGCCTGCGTCGTCAGGCGCAGCTGCTGACTCGGCGGCCGGACCTGCAGATCCGCTTTCTGCGCGGCAACGTCAACACTCGGCTGGCCAAGCTGGACGCCGGTGAATATGACGCGATCATCCTTGCAGCGGCTGGCCTGATTCGCCTGGGCTTCGAAGACCGCATCACCTCGGCCATCAGCGTAGAAGACAGCTTGCCAGCCGGCGGCCAGGGCGCGGTCGGCATTGAGTGCCGCACTGCCGACAGTGAAATCCACGCCCTGCTCAAACCCCTTGATCACCACGACACCGAAGTGCGCGTCACAGCGGAGCGTGCCCTGAACAAGCACCTCAACGGTGGTTGCCAGGTACCGATCGCCTGTTACGCGGTGCTCGAAGGTGAAAACCTGTGGCTACGTGGCTTGGTAGGCGACCCGGATGGCGGCACGCTGCTGACTGCCGAGGTGCGCGGCCCGCAACATGAAGCTACGGCCTTGGGGATTCGGGTGGCCGAGGAACTGCTGGGCAAGGGCGCTGGTGCGATCCTGCAAAAAGTCTACGGCGAGGCCGGTCCGCAGTGACCGAATGGCGCGTGCTGCTGACGCGGCCTGCCGAGGATTCGATGGCCCTGGCGGCCACGTTGTCCGAAGCAGGCATTTTCAGCAGCAGCCTGCCTTTGCTGGATATTGAGCCGCTCCCCGTAACACCTGAACAGCAAGCCGTCTTCCATGACCTGGGGCGCTACTGCGCGGTGATCGTCGTCAGCAAGCCTGCGGCGCGCCTTGCCGTGGCGCAGCTTGAGCGCGCGTGGCCGCAGTTGGCATGGTTCAGTGTCGGCGCTGCCACCGCGCAGGTGCTGGCCGAGCAGGGTCTGAATGTTCAGTATCCGCCTACTGGCGACGACAGCGAGGCCTTGCTTCAATTGCCTGCGTTGCGCGAGGCTATCGCACGCCCCGATGCCCATGTGTTGATCCTGCGCGGCGAGGGCGGTCGCGAACTGCTGGCGGAGCGTTTACGCGAGCAAGGTGCTAGTGTCGACTATCTGGAGTTGTATCGCCGTTTTCTGCCGGCCTACGACGCTGGGGCGCTGATGCACCGCATCCAGTTGGAACGCTTGAACGGCCTGGTGGTCAGCAGTGGGCAGGGTTTTTTACACCTGCAAGCCCTGGCCGGAGCCGATTGGCCACAGGTGGCACAGCTGCCGTTGTTCGTGCCAAGCCCGCGAGTCCAGGAAATGGCGCGGGCCGCTGGCGCAGAAAAAGTTGTGGATTGTCGCGGTGCGAGTGCCGCGGCTTTGTTAGTGGCGATACGGAGCTATACCGTTCCCACTCTCTGAAACGCAAAGGACGGATACGTGAGCGAAACAGCCTTGCCTAAAGATGAAACCCAACCCGCACTTGATGCGCCGGTTGAGTCACCGGTCACCGCGCCGCGCCGTGGCAATGGCCTGGCAATCGCCGCCCTGCTGCTCGGCGCTGCCGGTGTTGCCGCCGGCGGTTGGGGAATCTGGCAGGTCCGCGCCCTGCAAGCCAGCAGCCAGCAGCAGTTGGGCCAGGTGCAGAGCCTTGATGACCAATCCCAGTCTCTCAAGCAAAGCCAGCAACAACTGGCGGCGCGACTGGCGCAGTTGCCGGGTGCGGAGGAGCTCGAGGAGCGTCGGCGTTTGGTGGCCCAGTTGCAGGGTGATCAGCAGCGTCTGAGCCAGCGCCTGGAAACCGTGCTGGGGTCCAGCCGCAAGGACTGGCGCCTGGCCGAGGCGGAGCACTTGATTCGCCTGGCCAGCCTGCGCCTCTCTGCCCTGCAAGATATCAACAGCGCCCAGGCATTGGTCCAGGGTGCCGACGAAATTCTTCGCGAGCAAAGCGATCCAGGCTCCTATGCTGCCCGCGAGCAATTGGCCAAGAGCCTTGCCGCGCTGCGCAGCACTGAGCAGCCGGACCGCACCGGTTTATACCTGCAATTGGCGGCCTTGCGTGACCAGGTCGTGCAACTGGCGGCCATTGCCCCTGAGTATCAACTGACCGAACCTGCTTCCGGCGGGCGTCCGACTTCTGATACGGAAAGCCGCTGGAGTCAGTGGTGGGAGCAGATTTCCCGTTACTTCCGCATCGACTTCAACCCCGACGACAACATCCGTCCGCTGCTGGCCGGCCAAGGTCTGAACCAGGTGCGCCTGGCCCTGAGCCTGGCCCTGGAGCAAGCACAATGGGCGGCGCTCAATGGCGAGGCGGCGGTCTACAGCCGTTCCCTGGGCGAGGCACGCAGCGTGTTGCAAGACAACTTCAACCAGGACAACCCGCAGAGTAAAGCGATGCTGGCGCGTATCGCCGAGCTTGAGCCCAAGGCGGTGTCGGTGGTGACGCCGGACCTGGCCGCGAGCCTGGCTGCAGTGCAGGCATACCTTGAGCGACGTCATCTATCTGCCGACGAAGCCAAGGCGGCGGCGACGCCGGCGGCCACGTCGACGAAGCAGGAGTAGAGCCGATGAAGCGTTTCTATGTGATCCTGGTGCTGGCGATTGCAATCGCGCTGGCGCTGGCTGTGGGCATTTCGAAACACACCGGCTACGTGCTGATTACCTACCCTCATGTGCTGCATTACGAGTCGAGCCTATGGGCGACCGTGGTTGCGGTGTTTGCCATCGGCCTGGCGATCTACCTGATTCGTGTGCTGTTGAGCCTGCTCACCACCTCTGGTGGCGTGGTCAACCCGTGGTCGCGGCGCAATCGTAGCCGTCGCGTGCAGATCGCCATCGAGCAAGGTCAGATGGACCTTGCCGAAGGCCGCTGGGCCAGCGCTGAGCGCCACCTGCACCGTGCCGCCGAAGCCGAACGCCAGCCACTGTTGTACTACCTCGGCGCGGCCCGTGCCGCGAATGAGCAGGGGCGTTACGAAGAGTCCGATGGCTTGCTGGAGCGCGCCCTGGAGCGCCAGCCCCAGGCCGAGCTGGCGGTTGCCTTGAGCCATGCGCAACTGCAACTGGATCGTGGCGACACCGACGGCGCACTGATTACCTTGCAGGCGATGCACGAGCGTCATCCCCATAACGCGCAGGTATTACGTCAATTGCAGCGCCTGCATCAACAGCGGGGTGATTGGTCGTCGGTGATTCGCCTGCTGCCGCAATTGCGCAAGGATAAAGTGCTGCCTGCCAGCGAACTGGCCGAGCTTGAGCGTCGTGCCTGGGGTGAGAACCTGAGTTTTGCGGCCCAGCGCGAAGAGCAGGGCGAAGCAGGCTTGCAGGCTCTTGAGCGGGCTTGGCAACAATTGACGTCGGCCCAACGCCAGGAACCGCAATTGGTGTTGGCCTACGCCGAACAACTGCGCCAACTGGGCGCCGATGCCAAAGCCGAGGAAGCGTTGCGTGGCGCTATCAAGCGCGGCTACGACAGTCACTTGATCCGGCTGTACGGGTTGCTGCGAGGCAGTGATACAGCCCGCCAATTGAAGTTCGCCGAAGGTTGGCTCAAGGATCACCCCGGCGATGCAAGCCTGCTGCTGACGTTGGGCCGTCTGTGCCTGCAAAACAGCCTGTGGGGCAAGGCGCGGGATTATCTGGAAAGCAGCCTGCAGGTGCAGCGCAACCCTGAGGCCTGTGCCGAGCTCGCGCGCTTATTGGCCCGGCTGGGCGACACCGAGCGCAGTAACCAGCTGTTCCAGGAAGGCCTGGGATTGTTGGATAACCGTCTATTGGCGTCACCGTTGCCTGTTCCTGCGCGCGTTTGATGTAGGACATTGGCGAGGGTTGGCTCAGACATATCTGCGGCCGACCCTTGATGGTGTCGAAAGACTTGGATCAGACGGTTTGTGGGCAAGGTCCGACGCTTCTTTGCCCAACGTCTTCCATGTTCTGGCGGGAAGTCCTTACGCTCTCGCGGAATCGTCTGCTCTGGCACGTATTGAAAGGGGTCAGGCCTTTCCTCTACCGTAGCGACCTATCTTTCGCGATGCGGATAAAGCATGTCTTTGGCCCCTTCACGCCCCTTGTTTTTCCTTGCGTTCCTGGCGGGTGCGCTGACATTGGGCGCGTCATTTTACCTCGAGTTTGGTGTCTCGTTGCGTCCATGTTTCCTATGCCAGATGCAACGGGTGTTTCTGGCTGCCCTCACGTTGATCAATTTGGTCGCCTGCCTCCACAACCCCAAGCGCTCCGCTACCTGCCTGTATGGGCTGGCAAGTATGGGCCTTGCGCTGCTCGGTGCCATGACCGCCGTGCGCCAGGTATTGCTCCAAAATGCCCCGCCGGACCAAGCGGCCGATTGCTGGCCCAGTCTGCATTACATGATCGAAAACCTGTCGTTATGGCAGGCCCTGCAATCGACCGTCAAAGGCACTGTCGACTGCGTGGAAATCAACTGGACGCTATTTGAATTAAGTCTCGCCGAGTGGAGCCTGTTGTTCTTTGTTGGAATGTTGATACTGGGCGTCATGCAATTCTCACGGCTGTTTTTGAGCCAAGGTTTGCGCCCGGCGAGGCATTGAAGGGCAGTCGCGGTTTGTAGGACGGGATTAAACACTTGTATGAACTTTCTCTCCTGCGTACCTTGAAGCCATAGTCATGCGGGCATAATCTGGCCCGCACGTGTTATTGAAACCTTACGTCAGATGCGGCCTTGTCCGGCTGCTGCTTTATCCTTGAAGTGTTGCGCGGGCACCAGGCGGCAGCGCCCCTATTAGGGAAGAGAGATCATCATGCTGGAAAGTTGTCAGAATGCTCAGGAACGCTGGGGTGGGGTGCACAAGCTGATCGACAGCTGGTTGAAGGCACGTCACGAACTTGTTCGGGCCTTTGATGCTCTAGGCGCCAAGCCTGAGGCATTGGCTGAAAACCGCGAACCGCTGCAGGATTTCTGCGGTGTATTGGTGGACTACGTGTCTGCCGGCCACTTCGGTGTCTATGAGCAACTGACCAAGGAGGCAGAAGCCTTCGATGATCAGCGTGGTCTCGATTTGGCTGAAACCATTTATCCGCGCATCGATGTCATCACTGAAAAGCTGCTCGAGTTCACCGATCTGTGTGATGCCGGTAACTGCGTGGCAGATAAATTCAAACTGTTGGGCGCGCTGCTTCACGAGCGATTCGAACTCGAAGACTGCCTGATCGAAGTGCTGCATAACGCGCACAAGGAAGAGCCTGTAACCCAGGCCTGATCTTCGGTCGCGGAATAAAAAACGGTGCGCATTGCGCACCGTTTTTTATTGGGTCAGTGTCGGGTGCCGAGCAGTTCGATCTCGAACACCAGCGGTGTATAGGGCGGGATCAGCTCACCGGCACCGTCGGCGCCGTAAGCTTGCGCAGATGGAATCACCAGGCGCCATTTCGCACCCACCGGCATCTGTTGCAGTGCACTGCGCCAGCCGCTGATCACGCTGTCCAGACGAAACCATTGGGGCTGTGTGCTCTTATCGAAAACTGTCCCATCGGGTAAACGGCCCACGTATTTCACCTGAACCTGGTCACTGGCCTTCGGCATGTTACCCGTGCCTGGAGTGAGTTCGGTGAGCAGGATTCCGTCTGCCAGTTCGCGCACACCGTTTGCGGTTTTCTCCTTGGACAGAAATTGTTGTTCAGCCGCGAGCGCTTTTTCGCTTTTAGGTGCCTGCACATCGGCTTCGGTCTGCGCTTCGTGCTCGGCAAGAATCTGCTCGATGCGCGTGTTGTCCAGCGCCAGAGGTTTGCCTTGATAGGCTTGCTTGAGGCCATCGATCAGCGCCTGGAGCTGCAGGTCGGGGACCTCCTGGCGTAAGCGTTCGCCGAGGCTGGCGCCCAGGCTGTAGGCGAGATCGTGCTGAGCCTGGTCAGGTGTTTTGGACGGCGATTGCTCGCTCGCATGCACCCCTGAAATCGCCAAGCCAAGCACAAGAAAAAAGTAACGCGACATAGGCATCCTCCCGCCGAAAGTGCGACGGATTATGCCAGTGTGAAGACGTAAAAAGTGCCGCGTATTTCCGTTATATCGATAAGAATTTTCACACCGTGCAACGCAAGGCAAACGATACTGTCAACATGCCCTAGCGGCGGTAAGAGCAGAGGGCTAGTATGAGCCGCACCCACGTCAGCCAGGAGGTAAACCATGTCGGCCAAACAGAAGCCTGTTAATACCCCGTTGCATTTACTCCAACAACTTTCGGGCAGCTTGCTCGAACATCTGGAAAGCGCTTGTTCCCAAGCCTTGGCCGATGCAGAAAAACTGCTCGCCAAGCTGGAAAAACAACGCGGTAAAGCGCAAGAAAAGCTGCACAAATCCCGCACCAAACTGCAAGACGCCGCGACTGCCGGCAAGGCCAAGGCTCAAGCCAAAGCCAAAGACGCTGTCAAAGAACTTGAGGACTTGCTCGACGCCCTCAAGGATCGCCAGGCTGAAACCCGCGCCTACATTTCCCAACTCAAAAAAGATGCTCAGGAAAGCCTGAAATTGGCCCAGGGCGTTGGTCGTGTGAAGGAGGCTGTAGCTAAGGTTTTGGGCGCTCGTACGCCTGCAAAGGCTGTTGCAGCAAGTGCGGCGAAGAAACCTGCAAGCAAAGCTGTTGCAGCCAAGGCACCTGCTAAAGCGGCAGCAAAACCAGCTGCCAAAAAACCAGCTGCCAAGCCTGCCGCCAAGACCGCCGCTGCGAAACCGGCCGCCAAGCCAGCTGCCAAAACTGCTGCTGCGAAGCCGACCGTCAAGCCAACTGCTAAACCTGCTGCTGCAAAACCAGCTGCCAAGCCTGTCGCTAAAACCGCCGCTGCGAAACCGGCCGCCAAGCCAACTGCTAAAACCGTTGCTGCAAAACCAGCTGCCAAGCCTGTCGCTAAAACCGCCGCTGCGAAACCGGCCGCCAAGCCAGCTGCTAAAACCGCCGCTGCGAAGCCAGCCGCCAAGCCAGTTGCGAAAACCACTGCTGCAAAACCAGCCGCCAAGCCAGCTGCTAAAACCGCTGCTGCAAGATCAGCCGCCAAGCCAGCTGCTAAAACCGCTGCTGCGAAACCGGCCGCCAAGCCAGCGGCTAAAACCACTGCTGCAAAACCAGCCGCCAAGCCAGCCGCTAAACCTGCTGCTGCGAAACCGGCCGTCAAGCCAGCTGCTAAACCTGCGGCTGCAAAACCGGTCGCCAAGCCAGCTGTTAAACCGGCAGCTGCAAAGCCAGCTGTTGCGAAACCAGCACCGGCCAAGCCAGCAACGCCTGCCGCCGCCCCGGTAGCAACCACCGCTCCGACTGCACCGGCCAGCAGCACCCCTGCTCCGGTAGCGCCAAGCACCACCCCAACCAGCGCTTCCTAAGTGCTGGTGGCCACGACGCGCAGCTGCTGCAGCGCGTCGTGGTCAAGGTTGGCGGCATCCTCAGGCGTCAGTCCTTCCAGCCACAGTCGCTGGTCTATCGCATCGCCAGCCGGCCACGTTTGTGCCAGTGCCTCCAGTCGCGTCAGCAACTGTCGTTCGGCGTCCAGCTCCAGAGCCTTGACCCGCTCGCGTAATCCCGCCAGATCTTCATCCTGTTGCGCCATGCCGCGCCATTGTGTGCGTACCCGCCGTAACGGTTCGATCACCTGTGTCTGCCAGGGCCTGGCAAGCTGTTTAAGCGCTTGCAGGCGCTCGTTGGTTACTGCCACGGCACGCTGCTCCAACCACGCGCCACACAGCAACAGGCACACATCTGCCCCGTGCTTCTGCAAACGCAGGCAAGCGGCTTCGCACCCTGGGCGGGCGTAAGTCGAGAGGGCAAAGCTCCACAGGTCAGCGCACATATTCACACCCAAGCCAGCGGCCAACGAAGCTGATAGACTCCGCCGCCATTATGATCCGACTTCAAAGCCTAACATTACAGCGTGGCCCGCAACGTCTTCTCGAAGACGCCGAGCTGACCCTGCACGCCGGTCACAAAGCCGGCCTGATCGGCGCCAACGGCGCCGGTAAATCCACATTGTTCGCCCTGTTGCTGGGTGAGCTGACCCCGGATTCCGGGGACTGCTTGCTGCCCGCCGACTGGCGCATCGCCCATATGCGCCAGGAAATCGACACCCTGGACCGCATCGCGATCGACTACGTGCTCGATGGCGACTTGCGTCTGCGCCAGGTGCAGCACGACCTCGCCGAGGCCGAGAAAGCCCAGGACGGTGCCGCCCAGGCACGCCTGCACTCGGAACTCGACAGCGCCGACGGCTACACCGCGGACGCCCGTGCCCGCAAGATGCTCGCCGGCCTTGGCTTCACCAACGAACAGATGGACCGCCCGGTCGTCGACTTCTCCGGTGGCTGGCGCATGCGTCTTAACCTGGCCCAGGCGCTGATGTGCCCCTCGGATCTGTTGCTGCTCGACGAGCCGACCAACCACTTGGACCTCGATGCGATCCTGTGGCTGGAAGACTTCCTCAAGAGCTACCAGGGCACCTTGCTGCTGATTTCCCACGACCGGGATTTCCTTGACGCCGTGGTCGACAACATCGCCCACGTCGAACAGAAGAAAATCACCCTCTACCGTGGCGGCTACACCGCGTTTGAACGTGCCCGTGCCGAACGCCTGGCCCAGCAGCAGCAAGCGTTCGAGAAGCAACAGGCGCAGCGTGCGCATATGGAAAGCTACATCGCCCGCTTCAAGGCCCAGGCCACCAAGGCCCGCCAGGCCCAGAGCCGGATCAAGGCCTTGGAGCGCATGGAAGAACTGTCGGCGGCCCACGTCGATTCGCCGTTCGACTTCGTGTTCCGCGAGTCGGTGAAGATCTCCAGCCCGTTGCTGGATCTTTCCGATGCACGCCTGGGTTATGGCGACAAAACCATCCTGGAAAAAGTGAAGTTGCAACTCACGCCGGGCGCACGCATTGGTTTGCTCGGCCCTAATGGTGCGGGCAAGTCGACGTTGATCAAGAACCTGTCCGGGGAGCTTTCGCCCCTGTCCGGCCACCTGACCCGTGGCGAGAATACGGTGGTGGGTTACTTCGCCCAGCACCAGTTGGACTCCCTCGACTCCAAGGCCAGCCCATTGCTGCACTTGCAGCGCCTGGCGCCGACCGAGCGCGAGCAGACGCTGCGTGATTTTCTTGGCGGTTTCGACTTCCGTGGCGCGCGCATCGATGAGCCGGTGCTGAATTTCTCCGGCGGCGAAAAAGCCCGCCTGGCCCTGGCGTTGATCGCCTGGGACCGTCCGAACCTGCTGCTGCTCGATGAACCGACCAACCACCTGGACCTGGAAATGCGCCTGGCGCTGACCATGGCCCTGCAGGAGTTCAGCGGTGCGGTATTGGTGGTGTCTCACGATCGCCATTTGCTCAAGAGCACCACCGATAACTTCCTGCTGGTAGCGGATGGCAAAGTCGAGGATTTCGACGGCGACCTGGACGACTACGCGCGCTGGCTGACGGATTACCGTCTGCGCAATGCACCTGTCAGTAACACCCCGGTCAACCCGGACAAGACTGACAAGAAAGCCCAGCGCCAGGCCGCCGCCGCATTGCGTCAGCAACTGGCACCGCACAAGCGTGAGGCTGACAAGTTGGAAGCCGAGTTGGGCAAGGTGCATGAGCGCCTGGCCAAGATCGAAAGCAGCCTGGGCGACAGCGCCGTTTACGAGGCTGCCCGTAAGGACGAGTTACGCGACCTGCTGGCTGAGCAGGCCAAGCTCAAGGTGCGCGAAGGGCAATTGGAGGAAACCTGGATGGAGGCCCTCGAACTGCTCGAGACCCTGCAAGCGGAGCTGGAGGCGCTGTCCTGATGGAAGCGTTGCAACTGCCGATACCGACGCAGTGGGTCGAGCCTGTCTGGGTCGGCGTGCAAATCCTGCTGATCCTGCTGGCCGGTTACCTGGCCCAGCGTTTTGTCGCCAAAGGCCTGACCCGCCTGGGTGAGCGCTATCCGTTTCCGCCGCAGTTGCTGATGCCGCTGCGCGGTGGTTTGCGCTGGCTGATCATGGGCAGTGCGCTGATTTTTGTACTGGGGCGCCTGGGTGTGTCCGCCACCGTGTTGTGGACGGCGTTGTCAGGGTTTGTCGCGGTCGCTGCCGTGGCGTTCTTCGCCATGTGGTCGGTGCTGTCCAACCTGCTGTGCGCGATTCTGATTTTTACCGTTGGACCGTTTCGCCTGGGTGATATCGTCGAGCTGGTGGATACCGTTGACAAGCCCGGGGTGAAGGGCCGGGTCGTGGCGATCAATCTGCTCTACACCACGTTGGTCGAAGTGGCCGAAGCCGGTACCGACAGCGCAATGGTGCAAGTACCCAATAGCTTGTTCTTCCAGCGCTCGGTGCGGCGTTGGCCTGGCACCCATGTGTTTCCTGGCGATCGCTAGCATTCACATCTTGTAAAAATTTATAGCCATCCTTTGGTCGGCGGAGTTAGCTTAAGGTACAACGCAAACTCCCTCCTGAGGTGTGTAATGGCACTCGATACGTGGCTGGCCTTTTTCCTGGCCAGTTGGATCATCTCCCTTTCCCCTGGCGCCGGCGCCATCGCCTCGATGTCCAGCGGCCTGCAATACGGTTTCCTACGAGGTTACTGGAACGCCATTGGCCTGCAGCTGGGCCTTGCGATGCAGATTGCTGTCGTCGCTTGCGGCCTGGGTGCAATCCTGGCGACATCGTCCACCGCGTTCTATGCGATCAAATGGTTTGGCGTGGCGTACCTGGTCTACTTGGCCATCAAGCAATGGCGCGCATTGCCCATGGACATGACCGATGAAGCGGCCGTGCGCCCGATCGGCAAGCCGATGGCGATGATGTTCCGCGGCTTTCTGGTCAATGCCAGCAACCCCAAAGCCTTGGTGTTCATGCTGGCGGTGCTGCCGCAGTTCGTGAACCCGCAGGCGCCGCTGCTGATCCAGTACCTGATCCTCGGTGCGACGATGATCTGCGTCGATATGGTCGTGATGGCGGGGTATACGGGGCTTGCCTCGAAGGTGTTGCGCCTGTTGCGTACGCCACAACAGCAAAAACGCGTAAACCGCACTTTTGCAGGCTTATTTGTTGGTGCCGCAGGTTTCCTGGCCAGCCTGCATCGCGCTACGGCGTAAGTGAAGAAACCGGATCAGGGTGTGGGAGGGCGGTGCGACGACTCCCACATGGGTTCTATGACGATATTGAATAACACCTTGAGTCCTAGCCTTTTAAGCTGAACAATAGTGTTACTTCGTATTTCCATCTGAGATTCATTCATGACCGCCCCTTACCGCTTTCTCGCCTGGCTGATACTGCCGGCGTTGATGTCGTGCAGCTTCAATCTGTTGGCCGCGACGGCCGAGGGCGCCCCACAAGCCCTGCATTTGCTGGATTATATTGGCGCCGACTACCCTCCGACGGTGGAGGCGGGCAAGGTCATCGATGAATCTGAATACCGCGAACAGCTGGAATTTCTCGGTGTACTGCAGGGCCTGGTGGCAGAACTGCCGCAGCGCCCGGAGCGTGCGACGTTAGTCAAAGGTGTCGATGAACTGCTCGCGGCGGTAACCGCCCATCAGGACGGCGCGACAGTCGCGCGTCAAGCCCGGCAGTTAGGTGCCCAGCTGGCAGTGGCCTATGAGGTCAGCCAAGCTCCGGCGATCACCCCTGATCCCACGCGTGGCGCGCCGCTCTATGCCCAGCATTGCTCGGTGTGCCACGGCACCACAGGCGCGGGGGATGGCCCGGCCAGCGTAGGCATGACACCACCACCGGCCAATCTGCGTGACGCGGTGCGTTTGGACCGTCTGAGCCTCTATGCGATCTACAACACGCTCGGCCTGGGTGTCGAAGGCACCGACATGCCTTCTTTCGCCGATCAACTGGATGATCGTCAGCGCTGGGACCTGGCCACTTACATCGCCAGTTTCACCGTCGACCCTGCTGCTGCAAAAAGCGAGCAACCGTTCAACCTTGCAGACCTGGCCCGCCAGACCCCCAATGAGGTGTTCGCCGCCAATGGCCCGGCGGCGGCCGCAACCTTCCGTGCCCAGCGTGCGCAGCCGCCGCAGGTCAAGCGTGGGCCGGCGCAGTTGCTCGACTACACCGCCACCACCCTGGACAAGAGCCTGGCCGCGTTCCGCAACGGCGATCACGAACAGGCCTACGACCTTTCGGTAGCCGCGTACCTGGAGGGCTTTGAGTTGGTGGAAAGCTCGCTGGATAACGTCGACGCCAATGTGCGCAAGGACACCGAGAAGGCGTTGATGGCCTACCGGCAGTCGTTGCAGGACGGCTTGCCGGTCGAGCAAGTGCAGCAGCGCCTGGACGTTGCCAAAGGCAAGCTCACCGAGTCCGCCGGCTTGCTGGGCGGTGATGGCCTGAGTTGGTCGCTGAGCTACATCTCTGGCCTGCTGATCCTGCTGCGCGAAGGCCTGGAAGCCATCTTGGTACTGGCCGCCATCCTTGCGTTCCTGCGCAACACCGGCCAGCAGTCGGCGGTGCGTAGCGTCAACGTGGGTTGGGGCCTGGCGCTGTTGGCGGGTTTGGCCACCTGGGCGCTGGCCGCGTATGTGATTGACGTGAGCGGCGCCCAGCGCGAGTTACTTGAAGGTTGCACGGCGCTGTTCGCCAGCGTGATGGTGCTGTGGCTCGGCGTGTGGATGCATGATCGCCGCCACGCCGCCGCCTGGCAGGACTACATCAAAAGCAGCCTGGTGGGCGGGGGCGGGCGTTTTGGCTTTGCGATGCTGGCGTTCTTCTCGGTGTACCGCGAGCTGTTCGAAGTGATCCTGTTCTACGAAACCCTGTGGCTGCAAGCCGGCCCGGCCGGGCACAACGCCGTGCTGGCGGGTGGTGCGACGGCGATGGTGCTGTTAGTGGGCTTGGCGTGGGTGATCCTGCGTGGCTCGGCGAAGTTGCCGCTGGCGCTGTTTTTCGGGATCAACGCAGCGTTGTTGTGTGCGCTGTCGGTGGTGTTCGCCGGGCATGGCGTAAAGGCGTTGCAGGAAGCCGGCATCTTCGGTACGCGGCCGGTGGCGTTCTTTGACTTCGACTGGCTGGGCATCCACGCTGATGCCTACTCGCTGAGTGCGCAGGCCGTGGCGATCCTGGCGATTGTTGTGCTCTATGGCCGCAGCCGCCTGGCTGAGAAGCACCGAGTGGCGGCCTGACATGCGAGTGTGGATCGATGCCGATGCCTGCCCTCGGGCAGCCAAGGATCAGGTGGTGAAGTTCGCCCTCAAGCGTCAGTTTGAGGTCGTGCTGGTGGCCGGACAGAGCCAGCTCAAACCGAGCTTTTCCTGTGTGAAGCTGATCGTGGTGCCCAGCGGTCCGGATGCCGCGGATGACTACCTCGTAGAGCATGCGGTGCCTGGCGAGTTGGTGATCTGCAGCGACGTGCCGTTAGCCGATCGCCTGGTGAAAAAGGGCGTCACGGCCCTCGACCCACGGGGCAAGGAATTCAGCCCGGCGAACATGAGCGAACGCCTGGCGGTGCGTAACCTGTTCACTGATCTGCGTGAGCAAGGCCAGATGGGCGGTGGTCCACCGCCTCATGGCGAGAAGGACAAGCAGGCGTTTGCCAATGCCCTGGACCGCATCCTCACGCGGTTGATGCGAGCCGGTTAATCGTTTTCGTGGGTCAACTCCAGCACCCGGTCCACCAGCTTGTTGATCCCCGAAGCGACCTCGCTGATGTTCTTGCCCAGCATATAGGCCGGTGTGGTCACCAGCTTGCGCGCCTTGTCTTCAACGATATCCTCCACCGAGCACTCCTGGTGCGTGGCGCCCATCTTGTCCAATGCGGCGGCAGTGTCGGCACAGTTGCCGATGGTGCAGGTCACGCCCGGGCCGTAAATCTTCGCCGCCAAGGCCGGCGAGATGCAGATCAACCCCACAGGCTTGCCCGCTTCAGCAAAGGCCTCGGCCAATTCCAGCACCTGTGGGTGGACGCTGCAGCCGGCGCCTTCCACGGCAAAGTTCGACAGGTTTTTCGCCGCGCCAAACCCGCCGGGCACGATCAGCGCGTCGAAGTCTTCGGCGTTGGCTTCGCGGATGTCTTTGACATCACCGCGGGCAATGCGGGCCGATTCCACCAGCACATTGCGCGACTCGGGCATCTCTTCGCCGGTGAGGTGGTTGATCACATGCAGCTGCGCGATGTTCGGGGCAAAACATTGGACCTGAGCGCCGCGCTGGTCCAGGCGCAGCAAGGTGATCACGCTTTCGTGGATCTCCGCGCCGTCGTACATGCCGCAGCCGGAAAGGATCACTGCAATCTTTTTGCTCATGGGCATTTCTCCTGGGGTCTTGGCGTTAAATGTCTACTAATTTGTCATCTGTTGCCAATGGGATCTCGCGCTGCTGCACCTAATCTTGATGTAACAAAAATAGACCGGACCAGACCATGGATTTCGTGCCTTACGCGGTACCGTTTTTCATTGCCTTGATCGTGGTGGAGCTGATTGCCGACCGCTGGCGCGGCGTGCGTAACTACCGGGTGGCGGACGCCATCAACAGCCTCAGCACCGGTGTGTTGTCCACCACCACGGGGCTGCTCACCAAAGGCGTGGGGCTGTTGACCTACGCGTTCGCCCTTAAACATCTTGCATTGATTGAACTGCCCGCGCAGAGCGTCTGGACCTGGGTGTTCGCCTTTGTGTTCTACGACTTCTGCTACTACTGGCTGCACCGCATGGGCCACGAACGCAACATCTTGTGGGCCGCGCATTCGGTGCACCACCAGAGCGAGGACTACAACCTCAGCACCGCTCTGCGCCAGACCAGCACCGGTTTTCTGTTGAGCTGGATTTTCTACCTGCCCTTGGCCGTACTTGGCGTGCCATTGGTGGTGTTTATCAGCGTTGCATCGCTTAACCTGCTCTATCAATTCTGGGTGCATACCCGGCACGTGCCGAAGCTCGGCTGGTATGAATGGTTTTTCGTCACGCCATCCAATCATCGGGCCCACCATGCACAGAACGCTCTCTACATGGATCGCAATTACGGCGGGGTGTTCATTATTTGGGACCGGCTGTTCGGCACCTTCCAAGAGGAAGACGACAACGAACCGGTGATTTTCGGCGTGACTACACCCTTGGCCAGCTGGAATCCGCTGTGGGCCAACCTGCAGTTTTATGCGCAGTTGTGGCGTGATGCGCGGCGAACCGAGCGCTGGTGGGACAAGCTGCGCATCTGGTTCATGCGCACCGGTTGGCGCCCCGCAGACGTAAAGGCCAAGTACCCGTTGGCCAAGCATGACCTGACCCAGTTCCGTAAACTCGAAGTGCCGCTGGATGTACGCCAACAGGTCTATATCGCCCTTCAATTTGCGGCGTATGTGGGTTTTGGCAGCTATTTGATGAATGTCGGCGAAGGATTGGCCGTGGCGGCGCTGATCCTGGGCGGGAGTGCCATGGCGCTGGGGTTGTTTACCTTGGGTGTGGCTTTGGAGAATCGCCAGTGGGCGTTGAAGGTCGAACTTTTGCGGCTGGTGTTGAATATACCGCTGGTCTGGCTGGCGCCGCTGGTCGGGCTATGGCCCGCCAGCAGTCTGGGCTGGCTGGGCCTGCTGAGCTACAGCCTGCTCAGCGTGATCGGGCTCTACTGCTGCAGAAGCCGCTTTAGTCGACTGGTGTCTTAGGCGCTTCGACCGGGACCTGCTCGGCTGCGAGCCGGGCCTTGGCCTCGGCACAGGCCTCGCGGGCGATGCGCGCATTCTTGAAGCGGCGGCGCAGCCACAGGCCGAAGCCCAGTATCAGCAACGCGCCCAATACCCACAACTCGTATTTCTTGATGCTACCCAACATGCCCTCCAGCACTGCGCCGAAGTGATAGGCCGCAGCGCCCAACGCCAAAGCCCAGATCGCGGCACCAATACCGTTGAGGATCAGGTAGCGCAATGGCGGGTAGCCGGACAAACCTATCGCCACCGGCATGACCGTGCGCAATCCGTAGACGAAGCGGAAGCTCAACACCCAGATATCCGGGTGCTTGCGGATATGCTCCAGGGCCTTGTCACCCATCAATTGCCAGCGCGGCTTGCGGGCCAGCAGCTTGCGGCCGTGCTTGCGGCCCATGTAATACCAAAGCTGATCGCCGGCGTAGCTGCCGAAAAAGGCAACGACCACCACCAGGTTGATATCCATGTAGCCACGGAACGCCAGGAAGCCTGCGAGAACCAGAATGGTCTCGCCTTCAAAGAAGGTGCCCAGGAAGAGCGCAAAGTAGCCGAAGTCATGCAGAAATTGTTGAAGCATGGTCTGGGGTGCTGGCGAAATGAACGCGCAGCCTACGCCTTCACGAAGATTCATGAAAGTATCGAGATGTGTCACGAAGTGAACAATTCCTACATAAATGACGAATGCGGCTACAGGTCGCATCCTTAAGCACAACTGTCATACCTTCGTCATAATGGCCGCTTATAACTGCAACGCTCGCCCGTGAACCCGGGCTCAGGAGTCTGTCGTGAGCTTTATCCCTGCCAATCGCTTGTTCCCCGCCACCCGTCTGCGTCGCAATCGTCGTGATGATTTCTCTCGCCGCCTGGTGCGTGAAAACGTCTTAACGACCAACGATCTGATCCTGCCGGTCTTTGTCCTGGACGGGGAAAATCGTCGGGAAGCGGTGGCTTCGATGCCCGGTGTGGAGCGTTTGACCATTGATCTGCTGCTTGAAGAAGCCGCGGCATGGGTCGAGCTGGGAATACCGGCCTTGGCGCTGTTTCCGGTTACGCCGTCTGAACTCAAGTCCCTGGATGCTGCCGAAGCCTGGAACCCGCAAGGGATCGCCCAGCGCGCCACCCGCGCCCTGCGCGAGCGTTTCCCGGAGCTGGGGGTGATCACCGACGTGGCGCTGGACCCGTTCACCACCCACGGTCAGGATGGCATCCTGGACGAAGACGGCTATGTTCAGAACGACATCACCGTCGACGCACTGGTCAAGCAAGCTTTGTCCCACGCCGCCGCCGGCGCCCAGGTGGTTGCACCGTCGGACATGATGGACGGCCGCATCCAGGCGATCCGCGAAGCCCTGGAGCTGGCGGGCCACGTCAATGTGCGGATCATGGCCTATTCGGCCAAGTACGCCAGTGCCTATTACGGCCCGTTCCGCGATGCGGTGGGCTCGGCGCTCAACCTGGGCAAGGCCAACAAGGCTTCGTACCAGATGGACCCGGCCAACAGCCATGAAGCCCTGCATGAAGTGGCGGCCGACCTGGCCGAGGGCGCTGACATGGTGATGGTCAAGCCTGGGATGCCGTACCTGGACATCCTTTACCGGGTCAAAGAAGAATTCAAAGTGCCGACGTTTGTCTATCAGGTCAGCGGCGAGTACGCGATGCACATGGCTGCAATACAGAATGGATGGCTGAGTGAAGGGGTGATCCTAGAATCCCTCACAGCCTTTAAACGCGCCGGGGCTGATGGCATCCTGACCTACTTCGCCGCCCGCGCCGCCCAATTGCTTAGAGAGCAACAATAGCCCTCACAGGAACATTCGATGAATACCGAAGGACTCACAGAAGTTGCCGTAAAAGACGCTCACCCGGTGGTTGAACAAGTCGCCGAGACTCCGCCGGAGCACGAACCCGCCGCACCTGCCTTGGTGGTCGAATCGCCCGTGCAGGCCCCGGTGGCCGCCGTGACCAACCTGGATGACAGCAGCTTGTACATCCACCGCGAGCTGTCACAACTGCAATTCAACATCCGCGTGCTGGAGCAGGCGCTGGATGAGTCCTACCCGCTGTTGGAACGGCTCAAATTCCTGCTGATCTTCTCCAGCAACCTGGACGAGTTCTTCGAGATCCGCGTCGCCGGCCTCAAGAAACAAATCACCTTCGCCCGCGAACAAGCCGGCGCCGACGGCCTGCAGCCGCACCAGGCCCTGGCACGCATCAGCGAGCTGGTGCACGGCCATGTGGACCGCCAATACGCGATCCTCAACGACATCTTGCTGCCGGAACTGGAGAAACATCAGGTCCGCTTCATCCGTCGCCGTCACTGGACCACCAAGATCAAGACCTGGGTGCGCCGTTACTTCCGCGATGAGATTTCGCCGATCATCACTCCTATCGGCCTCGACCCGACGCACCCGTTCCCGTTGCTGGTGAACAAGAGCCTCAACTTTATCGTCGAGCTGGAAGGTATCGACGCCTTCGGTCGCGATTCCGGCCTGGCGATCATCCCCGCTCCGCGCCTGTTGCCACGAATCATCAAAGTACCGGAAGAGGTGGGGGGCGCTGGCGATAACTATGTATTCCTGTCGTCGATGATCCACGCACACGCCGATGACCTGTTCCAGGGCATGAAGGTTAAAGGTTGCTACCAATTCCGCCTGACCCGTAACGCCGACCTGGCGCTGGATTCCGAAGACGTCGAAGACTTGGCCCGTGCCCTGCGTGGCGAGTTGTTCTCGCGGCGCTACGGCGATGCGGTGCGGCTTGAAGTAGCGGACACCTGCCCGAAACACCTGTCGGACTACCTGCTCAAGCAGTTCAACCTGGCCGAATCCGAGCTGTACCAGGTCAACGGCCCGGTCAACCTGACGCGCCTGTTCAGCATTACCGGCCTGGACAGCCATCCGGAGTTGCAATACACGCCGTTCACCCCGCAGATCCCGAAACTGCTGCAAAACAGCGAAAACATTTTCAGCGTGGTGAGCAAGCAGGACATCCTGCTGTTGCACCCCTTCGAGTCCTTCACCCCGGTGGTCGACCTGCTGCGCCAGGCCGCCAAGGACCCGCATGTGTTGGCGGTGCGCCAGACGCTGTACCGTTCCGGCGCCAACTCGGAAATCGTCGATGCCCTGGTCGACGCCGCACGTAACGGCAAGGAAGTCACCGCAGTGATCGAACTGCGTGCGCGCTTCGACGAGGAATCCAACCTGCAACTGGCCAGTCGTCTGCAAGCGGCGGGTGCGGTGGTGATCTACGGTGTGGTCGGCTTCAAGACCCACGCCAAGATGATGCTGATCCTGCGCCGCGAAGCCGGTGAGATCGTGCGTTACGCCCACTTGGGCACCGGTAACTACCACGCCGGCAACGCCAAGCTCTACACCGACTACAGCCTGCTGACCTCCGACGATGCCCTGTGTGAAGATGTCGGAAAACTGTTCAGCCAGTTGATCGGCATGGGCAAGACCTTGCGCATGAAGAAACTGCTGCACGCGCCGTTCACCCTCAAGAAGGGCATGCTTGACATGATTGCCCGCGAGACCCAGTTCGCCCTCGATGGCAAACCGGCGCACATCATCGCCAAGTTCAATTCGCTGACCGATCCGAAGATCATCCGCGCGCTGTACAAGGCCAGCCAGTCCGGCGTGCGTATCGACCTGGTGGTGCGCGGCATGTGCTGCCTGCGTCCAGGCATTGTCGGGGTGTCGCACAACATTCATGTGCGTTCGATCATCGGGCGCTTCCTGGAGCACACGCGGGTCTTCTACTTCCTCAATGGCGGTGAAGAGCAGATGTTCCTCTCCAGTGCCGACTGGATGGAGCGCAACCTCGATAAGCGTGTCGAGACGTGCTTCCCGGTGGAAGGCAAGAAGCTGATCATGCGGGTCAAGAAGGAGCTGGAAAGCTACCTCACCGACAACACTCACAGCTGGAGCCTGCAGTCGGATGGCCGCTACGTACGCAACACGCCGACCGGCAACCAGAACCCGCGCAGTGCGCAGGCGACATTGTTGGAGAAGCTGGGTAGCCCGATCCTTACGGTGAATTAATCCAGGTTTACGCGGACCCATGTGGGAGCGGGCTTGCCCGCGAATGCGAAGCATCAGTCACCGGATGCATTGACTGATCCACCGCATTCGCGAGCACGCCCGCCCCCACATTTGTTTTTGCAGTGTTTTTGGATTGCGTCAGCGCAAGTTCAGGCTGAACCCCACCCGCGTCAGCCACTCGGCTTCCTGGGCAAAATCCGCCTGGGTCAGTTGGTTTTCATCCAGCCAGCCTTTCGGGAACATCACATCCAGGCTGTCGCCATTGGCGCGCAGGGTCACCTGGGGCATTTCCTGGGTGCCGCGAATGTGGTGGAACAGGATCGCAAAACGCAGCAGCACACACAGGCGGATCAGCTTGATGCCTTCGTCACCGAATTCGGCAAATTTGTCCTTGGGGATGTTACGGCGATGGCCGCGGACCAGCAGGGCGAGCATTTGCTGGTCTTCGCGGGAGAAGCCGGCCAGGTCCGAGTGCTCGATCAGGTAGGCGCCGTGCTTGTGGTAATGGTAGTGGGCGATGTCCAGGCCCACTTCATGCACCTTGGCGGCCCAGCCCAGCAGCTCGCGCCATACGCCGTTCTCCAGGTCCCAGTCGTCGGCTACCTGGTCGAAGGCGTGCAGGGCTTTGCGCTCCACGCGGGCAGCTTGTTCCAGGTCGACGTGATAACGCTCCATCAACGAAGTGAGCGTGCGCTCACGCACGTCTTCGTGATGGTGGCGACCCAGCAGGTCATAAAGCACGCCTTCGCGCAGGGCGCCGTCACAGTGGTCCATGCGTTGCAGTTCGAGGGCATCGAAGATCGCTTCGAGAATCGCCAGGCCGGCCGGGAAGATGGCGCGGCGGTCTGGCTTGATGCCATCGAAGTCGATCTTTTCTGCGTCGCCCAGCTTGAACAGCTTGCGCTTGAGCCACGCCAGGCCTTCGGCGTTGACCTCGCCGGTGCCGTGGCCACCGGCTTTGAGCGCCAGGCCGATAGCGCGGATGGTGCCGGACGAGCCGATGGCTTCATCCCACGTCAGGCGGTGCAAGGCGTGTTCAATGCTCATGATCTCCAGTCGTGCCGCTGTGTAGGCCTGTGCATAACGTGCCGGAGTGATCTTGCCATCTTTGAAATAACGTTGAGTGAAACTCACGCAACCCATCTGCAGGCTTTCGCGCAGTAACGGTTCGAAGCGTTGGCCGATGATGAATTCGGTACTGCCGCCGCCGATGTCCGCCACCAGGCGTTTGCCGGGGGTGTCGGCCAGGGTGTGGGATACGCCGAGATAGATCAGCCGGGCTTCTTCACGGCCAGAGATGACTTCTACCGGGTGCCCCAGGATCTCTTCGGCGCGGCGGATGAATTCGCCACGGTTGCGGGCTTCGCGCAGGGCGTTGGTGCCGACAATTCGCACGGCTCCCAGAGGCATGCCATTGATCAACTGGGCAAACCGCTTAAGGCAGTCAAGCCCGCGCTGCATGGATTCTTCATTGAGCTTGCGCTCGTCGTCGATCCCGGCAGCCAGTTGTACTTTCTCACCGAGCCGCTCAAGGATGCGGATCTCACCGTTCTGGGCCTTGGCCACGACCATGTGAAAGCTGTTGGAGCCCAGGTCGATGGCGGCGATCAAGGACAGATTCTTGGCTTGGGATTGCGGCATGGTTAGAGGGTCTCGGTCGATAACCTTGCCATCGTGCCACGATCGACCGCTGGAGCCAACGCGTTGTGCTTGGGTAATTGACCTTTGGCCGTCTGTGAGGCGTTGTTGTGAGAGGTGTAGGGGGTAGCTGCAAAGTTCTCGCTGAATAAGTTCTTAGTCGTGTAGGGCTATTTGACGAAATATTTTAGTTGGGCTGTTTATGGATTTTCCCTACGTACCGGCTGTCATTGTTCTATGGTTTTTTTTGTTCGGGACTACTTCATGGGTTGGTTATAGTGACTCTTTATTTTTACGGCTCCCACAATAACTGGCGTGTTATCTGATTCTTTTGCAAGGGGCAAAGCGACAGACTGTCATTCGGCAATTTTGCCTTGGTGTTATTTATTTATAGTTATGTATTTCAAGGATTAGCACCTACCGGCTGACGGAGCAGTCGAGCTTAAAATAACGAACACCTGATAACTTTCAGTGACAGGTCGAATATGAAAAAAATTGTTGGATTGACTCTTGGTATTGCTGGCTTGGCCGCAGCTTTCAGCGCTCATGCAACCACCGTTGCCGAGCTGACCGTCAGGGGGACGATCAAACCTGCCGCCTGTAGCCTTTCCATGAGTGGGGCGGGGGTTGTGAACTATGGCGATATTGCTTCGGGCACGTTGCTCCCGGGAGCGTTTACACCTCTTCAAGAGAGAACGCTTCCTCTGTCCGTCAATTGCAGCAGCGGTGCGGCCAAGTTCGGGCTGACCTTTAAAGATCTGCAGGCCTCCAGCAAGGTGCCGGGAATCCTCAATGCGCTTGGCGCAGGCTATACCGAAGCGCATAACTATGGTTTGGGTTCGGTGTCGGGCCGAAAGACCGGCGGTTTTACGGTTACTCTCAGGGATCTCAAGTCGTCGGGCGTAACGCTGTCCCCGATCATGCGTGCCAGCGCCAGCACATCCTCCTGGCAGAGCAGTGATGGCAAAGCCGCTCAATTTCCTACCCAACACTCATGGCGCAGTGGCACTGGGCTCACTCCGGCCGCAGTCTCTCAGTTGAGTGGCACTATCGCAGTGAGGGCAGTTATCAATAAAGCGCATGATTTGGACCTGAGCCGTGATATCACCCTGGATGGGCGCGCATCGCTTGAATTGAATTACATCTAAGCGTTTTAAATACAGTCGATTAAGAACTGCCAATTCTTTGTCGGCTGTTTTTATATACGTTTGGTTGCCATTGGCTTACTTCAATTCGTGGGAGTGCTGAGTGCGTAGCTTTTCAGTTATAAGTAATTTGTTGTTGGGTGCAGGTTGGAGTCTGTGTTTTGCCAATCTTGCAGTCGCGGATGGCATGCTGCCGGAAACTTCAGTGATCGTGCTTTATGAAGAACAGGGTGAGGCCACGATCAACATAAAGAATACCGATGCGACCCCGGCGCTGCTTCATTCGGTCGTCGAGAACGTCCCCGAGGACGTGGAACCGCTCTTGATTGTTACGCCGCCCATTACACGGGTGGAGGCGGGAGAAACCCAATTGGTGCGGTTCATTGCCACCTTAAAAACGCCATTGCAAACCCAGCGCTTGAAACGCGTGACGTTCGAAGGTATTCCCCAGGCGCGCGCCGCAGGGGGGGCGACGATCGGTATCACTCTTCGGCAGAATTTGCCGCTGATCCTGCACCCCCAGGGCCTGCCTCGACACGATGCGCCTTGGGAATTGTTGGTCTGGAGACGATCAGGCGAGCGCCTGACCGTTCATAACGACAGTGCCTATGTGGTGCGTCTGGCGGCAGATGTCCAGTTGCTGCCTCAAGGGGCCATGGCGACATTGCCGCGCACCTACATATTGCCAGGGGAGGTACTGACGGCAAAGGTTGAGGGGGCTTTGGTTGGCTTGACTGAAGTCGAGATCCAACCAGCGACGGTTTATGGGTTTTCGGTGGACAGCTACCGAACCTTGATCAGCGCCGACGGGGGTTGATCGGATCATGACCAACCTGTCGAGTAACAGACTTCCGGTTCCAACACTGCTCATGGGGTTTGCGACCCTGTGGGGGCTACCGGGCCTCGTCTCCGCGCTTGAGTTGGGGGAAGGTTTCGACCTGGCAGCACTCACTACGTATGGCATTGACCCTAAGGTGTCGGACTACTTTCGCAGTGCGTCGCGTTTTCGCGAAGGTACCCATGTGGTGGGGCTGCGAGTGAATGGGAACCCGCTCGGGCTGGTGGATGCGCAGTTCGATGCGCAGGGGCAATTGTGTTTCACCCAAGGATTATTGGAAAAAGCCGGGTTGGTACAGCCTCGGGGAAACATCCGTGAAGGTGCTAATGCGGACCAGGCCTGCCATGACTTCCTCGGGGCATTCCCAACGACGATGGTGCGGCTGCGACCCGGTATTGATGAAGTGGCGCTGGTGGTGCCAACTCAATCGTTTCGCGAACCGCAATGGGCGACGGGGCATTTTTCCCAGGGAGGGACGGCGGCCGTGTTCAACTATGACGTGCTGGGTTTTAACAGCCGTTCACACAGCGGGCCCAGTCGGTTCATGTCGGCTTATACCGAGGCGGGTTTCAACCTGGGTGACTGGATTGTGCGCAGCCGCCAGTTCTATGTCTCCGACAATGGCGACACCCGCACAGAGCACCTGTATGCCTACGCACAGCGCGATATCGCTGCGTTGCAGTCGACGCTCCAAGTGGGCCAGCTCTCCAGCAACAATCCGTTGTTTGGTGGCGTACCACTGTCGGGCGTGCAGTTTTCGCCCGATGGTCAATCGCGCGTGCCGGCAGGCAGCAACAATGCCGTGGTGGAAGGCCTCGCCCAGAGCCAGTCGCGGATTGAGGTGCGCCAGTCCGGAGTGCTGATCCACAGCACACTGGTGCCGGAAGGCCCCTTTCGGTTGACGGGCTTGCCCTTGCTGAATGGCACCAGTGACCTGGACGTCAGCGTGATCGATGTGCGAGGTGCCAAGCGCAGTTTCGTGGTGCCCGCCGCTTCGTTCGCGGGGGGCGCTCCGGCAGCGCCGGGTTTTTACTTCTCCCTCGGCAAGGTGCGGGAAAACGCCGTTGAGAATGGGCCGACGCCTGTGGTTGCCATGGGCAGCGGCACCTGGGGTCTCGGACGCAACTCGTCTGCAGGTTTCGGTTTGTTGAGCACCGATGAGTATTGGTCGGCAGGCGGCACCTTGGGGAGCGTGTTTTTCCAGCGGGTTTCCGTGGGCGCACGCCACAATTTGTCGCGCGATAGCCGTAACTCAGTGTCTGGGGCGCGCAGCAGTGTGTCCGTGAGCAGCCCGGTGGTTGCCAACATCGACGTCAATCTCAGTGCAACGACCCAGACTCAGGGTTATCGCGAGGTACTTGAGGCTGGCCGTTCGGCCAAGGTCGATGAGCTGGGTTCGCGCTTCAAGAACCAATACACGGTGGGTGTGAGCTGGGTCGACCCCGCACTGGGCGGCTTCTCCATGGGCTATACCCGTGGCGCCCAATTCGACGGGCAAATGACCGAACACGTATTTGCCTCATGGAACAAGTCGTTCCGCTACGCTGATGTCGCCCTGATTGCCGATTCGCAGGTAGGCGGTCATCGGATTCGCCGTGACACGCCGCTTGCCGGTAGTCGACGCGATTCAGCCCTGGACGACGACCTGTCTTTGCGGTTGCAAGTCAGCGTTCCCTTGGGCGGCGATCGTCGTGTGAGCAGCTATATCAGTCGCCGGGGGGACCGATCCCGCGCCGGTGCAGCACTCAGTGAACGGGTCAATGAGTATGTGAATTATGACGTCGGCATTGAACGTGACCTCAGCGCCCAAGAGCAATCGATACGTGGCCAGGTGGACCTGATGCCCCGTTATACGCGAGTGGGCCTTGGCGTCAGCCGCGACTCGTTGGGCAATACGTACACTGGGCAGTTGCAAGGCGGCGTGGTGGCTCACGAAGGAGGGCTTACGTTCTCGCCTTACGCTGTGGGGGATACGTTCGGCATCGTTTCGGTCGGCGATATTGGCGCTGCAAAAGTCGAGACCCCGCAAGGGCCGGTATGGACCGATTTTACAGGCCAGGCCGTGATTGCAAACTTGCCCGCCTACACCAACAGCCACGTCGAAGTGCAGACCCAATCCTTGCCCAAACGCGTTGACTTGAAGAACGGCACCCAAGTGCTTGCTGCTGGCCGAGGGTCTTTCAATACCGTGGCGTTCGATGTGGTGAAGGTTCGCCGTGTCTTGCTCACAGCCAGCGATCAACAAGGCCGGCCGCTGCCTCAGGGCGCCTCGGTGTTTGGTAAGGGGGATCGCTTCCTGACCAGCGTGGTGGGCGAGGGCATGATTTTCTTGAACGACGTCAATGAGTCGCAAGACCTGCGGGTTTCACTGCCGGACTCTTCCACCTGCCTCCTAAGGCTCGACCCCCGGACTCAACCTGACAATGACAAGTTCTATGAGACTACTTCGGCGGTATGCCATGGTCGGTAAACTGAAAGGCGCGGCCTTGCTGCTGTTCTGCTCGATGTGGCTAACCCAAGGCGTGCAGGCGCAAAACTGCCGGTTATCCGTCAGCCAGTCGCGTATCGACTATGGCGTTATTCGCCGGGAGGCTTTTGTCGAAAGCCCCTCTGTGGCGCTCGGCACTCGTACGATGCAGTTGAGCGTAACGTGCGCAGAGCCTTCGGTAATGGCGTTACGATTCATTGCAGCAGCGGATGGGCAGGGTTTTCGGTTTGGTCGTCAGGGGCGTTTCAAGCTCAGGCTCAAACATGCCCTGGTGGATGGTCGCGCCGTTGCGTGGGAGGTGGCCCAACGTCCTGGAGAAGCGGCCAGCGGGCAGTTCTTGCCGGGCCAGATCCTGGTGGCTCACGCCACTGGAATGCCGGTGCCCGGCCATCGATTGACGGCCCAGGTTGAGGTCGAAACGGACCTGCCCTCTGATGCCTTGCAGGTGCGCAATGAAACGCGACTGGAGGGGCAGGGTACTTTCGAGCTGGTCAGCCCGATTGCTCCACCGACCCGATGAAATTGGCGAGTTCGGACGTTCTGGGGTTGGCGAACAGTGCCTGGGGTGGCCCTACCTCATGCACCTTGCCCTGGTGCATGAATACCAGCTTGTCGCCGACTTCCCGGGCAAAGCGCATTTCGTGGGTCACCATGATCAGGGTCATACCGTCCTTGGCCAGTTGGCGCACCACGCTGAGCACTTCATTGACCAACTCCGGGTCGAGGGCCGAGGTTATTTCGTCGCACAGCAGCACCTTGGGCGACATGGCCAGAGCGCGGGCAATCGCCACGCGTTGTTGCTGGCCGCCGGACAGGCGATCGGGGAAGGCGTCGAACTTTTCGCCCAGCCCGACGCGCTCCAGCATTTGCCTGGCCAATTGCGCCGCCTTGGCCTTCGGTACTTTCTGCACCACCTGCGGCGCAAGCATGACGTTTTCGCCGACGGTCAGGTGCGGGAACAGGTTGAACTGCTGGAACACCATACCGACTTTCTGCCGCAGGCTGCGCAGGTCGGCGCGGGCGGCGTCGAGGTATTCGCCATCGACTTCGATCACGCCGTCGTTGATCGACTCCAGGCCATTGAGGGTTCGTAGCAAAGTAGATTTGCCCGAGCCACTGCGGCCGATAATCGCCACCACCTGGCCTTCTTCAACGGTCAGGTCGATACCCTTGAGTACATGGTGATCGCCATAATACTTATGCAGGGCGGAAATTCTAAGCAGAGGCATGCAGTCTCCTTTCCAGGTAGCGGGCACTGAGGGACAAGGGGTAGCAGAGCAAAAAGTAACCAAGGGCCACCAGGCCGTAGACCATGAAGGGTTCGAAGGTGGCGTTGGCGAGCATGCCGCCGGTCTTGGTCAGTTCGGTGAAGCCGATGATTGAGGTCACGGCGGTGCCTTTGACCACCTGAACCGAGAAGCCGACGGTTGGTGCGACAGCAATTCGCAGGGCTTGGGGCAGGATCACGTAGCGCAGTTGCTCAAGCGGGTTAAGCGCCAGGCTGGCCGAGGCTTCCCATTGCCCGTGTGCGATGGAGTCGACGCAGCCGCGCCAGATTTCGGCGAGGTACGCACTGGTGAATAACGTCAGGGCAATCGCTGCCGCCAGCCAGGGCGATATATCCACACCCAGCAGGGCAATGCCGAAAAACACCAGGAACAGCTGCATCAACAGCGGCGTGCCCTGGAACAGTTCGATATAGGTGCGCGCTAGGTTGCGCGGGAAGGCCTTGCGGCTGATGCGCATCGCCATCACCAGCAAACCGATCACACCGCCGCCGACAAAGGCCACCAAAGACAGCAGCAAGGTCCATTGCAGACCCGTCGCCAGGTTGCGCACGATGTCCCAGAACGAGAAATCACTCATCGGCTGTTCCTCATCACGAAGCGGCGGCCGATCCAGTTGAGTAATTGGCGAATCATCAGCGCCATGCACAGGTACACCAGGGTGGTCAGGGCATAGGTTTCGAACGCACGGAAATTGCGCGACTGAATAAAGTTAGCGGCAAAGCTCAGCTCTTCAGTGGCGATTTGCGAACACACTGCCGAGCCGAGCATCACGATGATGATCTGGCTGCTCAGGGCCGGCCACACCTTGCCCAGCGCCGGCAGCAACACCACGTAGCGAAAGGCTTCAACGCGCGTCATCGCCAGCGCCGCTGCGGCCTCCAACTGCCCGCGTGGGATGGCCTGGATACCGGCGCGGATGATTTCCGTGGAGTACGCCCCCAGGTTGATCACCATTGCCAGCACGGCGGCTTGCCATTCGGTGATTTTCAGCCCAAGGGACGGCAGGCCGAAGAAGATGAAGAACAGTTGCACCAGGAACGGCGTGTTGCGGATCAACTCGACATACACACCGAAGATCCACGCAAACGGCTGGATCTTCCACGCCCGTACCACGGCGCCGACGGTGCCCAGCGCCACGCCCAGAATGGCGCCAATGGCCGTCAGCTCAAGGGTGAACAGCGCGCCGCGCAACAGCAGGTCGGTATTGGCCAGCACCGGCACGAAGTCAAATTGATACGCCATGAGTCAGCTCCGTCGCTTCAGAGATCGGCGGGCAGTGGCTCTTTCAGCCATTGCATAGCGTTCTTTTCCAGGCTGCCATCGGCCTTGGCCGCGACCAGGATCTGGTTGACCCTCTCCAGCAGCGCCGGCTCGTTCTTGTTCACGCCCACGTACACCGGCGAGTCCTTGAGTTTCACTTTCAGCGCGGGCACGCGTTTCGGGTTGCGTTCACTGATCGCCACCATCACCACGTTGCCGCTGGCGATCAGGTCGACTTGGCCGGCGAGGTAGGCGGCGATGGTGGAGTTGTTGTCTTCGAAGCGCTTGATGGTGGCCTCCTTGGGCGCCACGGCGGTCAGCTCGATGTCTTCAATGGCGCCACGGGTCACGCTGATGGTCTTGCCCTTGAGGTCGTCGGTGCTGTTGATGGCGGCTTCAGGCGGACCGAACACGGCCAGGTAGAACGGTGCATAGGCTTTGGAGAAGTCGATGACCTTTTCGCGCTCAGGGTTCTTGCCCAGGCTGGAGATCACCAGGTCGACCTTACCGGTGGTGAGGAATGGAATGCGGTTAGTGCTGTTGACCGGGGTGAGTTCCAGCTTGACCTTGAGCTGGTCGGCCAGCAGCTTGGCGGTGTCGATGTCCAGGCCGCGTGGCTTCATGTCAGGACCCACCGAGCCGAACGGCGGGAAGTCCTGGGGCACGGCGACCTTGAGGATGCCACGGGCGACGATGTCGTCCAGACCATTGGCCTGGGCGGGTGCCTGGCTCAGCATCAGGCTGGCAAACAGGGCAGTAAGCAGGGCGCTGTAGCGCTTGGTCATGGCAACTCTCCGAAAAGGGCGAAGGAATTTTCTGGATTTGCTCAGTGCACAGCCCATGCCATCACCTTGAAGAATGCCTGCAAGCCAGGGATTTGTTGCGTTGTGGTGGTCTTACTGGTCTGAACAGTTGCAGCATTTTTCGCACCCTTTTCGAGCGTCGATAAAACCTCGCGAGCCCCTTTGGGGCGTGGCTTGCCGACTGCCGCGAATAGCTTTACAACTAGCCGCTCAGTTGACTGGAACCTTGAGTTTTCTATGAATTCCATCGCCCAAGCCGTACCGGAAGCGGCCCTGCAGGCCATCCGCAAACTGATCAAGGAACAAGGCTTCGAGGCGGGCGATGCGTTGCCGTCCCAACGTGACCTGGCGGCGCAGTTAAGGGTGAGCCGGGCGTCGCTGCGCGAGGCGTTGTCATCCCTCAGCGCCTTGGGTGTGGTCAGTGTGCAGCCAGGCAAGGGCGTGTTCGTGCAGGCGGTCGAGGACTCGCCGAGCTTCGCCTGGCCCTTCGCGGCACAGGCTACGCCGCTGGATATCTTCCAATTGCGCTATGCCCTGGAAGGTTTTGCGGCTGGGTTGGCGGCGGTGACGCTGACCATCGATGAGTTGGACAGCGTGGAAGACAATGTCGAGGCCATGCGCAAGGTACTCAAGGCCGGCGACTTCGAAGCTGCCGCCCGGCTGGACTTCGAATTCCACCAGCGCATCCTGTTGGCCAGCGGTAACCAAGCGATGGTGAGCATTCTGAGCACGAGTGCCGAGGTCTTTCTGGAGAGCCAGAAGCTACCGTTCATCCGACCGGAACGGGCCATGGAAACCTGGCAGGAGCACCGCCGGATAGTGCGCGCCCTGGCCCGGCGCGCCAGTGCAGCGGCGCAGAAAACCATGCAGGAACACGTGCGCAATGCGGCGTTGCGCACGGGCATTGCCTTCGTGACTCCCGTAGCGCCTTGAATTGGGCGATACCCAAACTCATGGGCCATCATAGGAAGACTCAATCAGAGGCGGCTTCCTGAACGGGGGAAGGGCGGCTATGATGGGCCACGTTTTTTTTGCTTACAATCCGGAGACATCCATGAGCAACGATCTTATCAAGCACGTCACCGACGCGACCTTTGAGGCCGAAGTACTCAAGGCTCAAGGCCCGGTGCTGGTTGACTACTGGGCTGAATGGTGTGGCCCTTGCAAAATGATCGCTCCAGTCCTGGACGACATTGCGACCACCTACGAAGGCAAGCTGACCATTGCCAAGCTGAACATCGACGACAACCAGGAAACCCCGGCCAAGCACGGCGTGCGTGGTATCCCGACCCTGATGCTGTTCAAGAACGGCAACGTCGAAGCCACTAAAGTAGGCGCACTGTCGAAGTCTCAGTTGCAAGCTTTCCTCGACGCGAACATCTAAGCGTCGTCAAAAAGCCCCGCAAATAGCGGGGCTTTTTCGTGAAAGAGGGCTAGACGCTCCTAAACTCAGGTGGTACATTCGGCCCCGCACTGGTTTCTCCACTGCCCCCTGCATGCCGTCGCCGACGCACTCCTTTTCGATTAGTACGCGATCCTGTCGCTTTCTCTGCGGCGCGGCTTCATTAAGCCAAAAGCTTAATTTCCCCCCTCCATAAATGATTACGTCATTCCTATATGAATCTGACTGAACTCAAGCAAAAGCCGATTACCGACCTGCTCCAGCTGGCCGAAGAAATGGGCATAGAAAATATGGCCCGTTCGCGCAAGCAGGACGTGATTTTCTCCCTGCTGAAAAAGCACGCGAAAAGCGGCGAGGAAATCTCCGGTGATGGCGTGCTGGAGATTCTCCAGGACGGCTTCGGCTTCCTCCGCTCTGCTGACGCCTCCTATCTTGCCGGCCCAGACGATATCTACGTCTCGCCGAGCCAGATCCGTCGCTTCAACTTGCGCACCGGTGACACCATCGTTGGCAAGATCCGCCCTCCGAAGGAAGGCGAGCGTTACTTCGCCCTGCTCAAGGTTGACACGATCAACTTCGATCGTCCCGAGAACGCGAAAAACAAGATTCTCTTTGAGAACCTGACCCCGCTGTTCCCGACCGTGCGCATGAAGATGGAAGCCGGTAACGGTTCCACCGAAGACCTGACCGGTCGTGTGATCGACCTGTGCGCCCCAATCGGCAAGGGCCAGCGCGGCCTGATCGTCGCACCGCCGAAAGCCGGTAAGACCATCATGCTGCAGAACATTGCAGCGAACATCGCGCGTAACAATCCTGAAGTTCACCTGATCGTGCTGTTGATCGATGAGCGTCCGGAGGAAGTGACCGAAATGCAGCGCACCGTGCGCGGCGAAGTAGTTGCCTCCACGTTTGATGAGCCGCCAACCCGCCACGTGCAGGTTGCCGAAATGGTGATCGAGAAGGCCAAGCGCCTGGTCGAGCACAAGAAGGACGTAGTGATCCTGCTCGACTCCATCACCCGTCTGGCCCGTGCCTACAACACCGTGATCCCGAGCTCCGGCAAGGTATTGACCGGTGGTGTCGATGCCCACGCCCTGGAGAAACCGAAGCGTTTCTTCGGCGCTGCGCGGAATATCGAAGAAGGCGGCTCGCTGACCATTATCGCCACCGCACTGGTTGAAACCGGTTCGAAAATGGACGAAGTGATCTACGAAGAGTTCAAGGGTACCGGCAACATGGAATTGCCCCTGGACCGTCGCATCGCGGAAAAACGCGTATTCCCGGCCATCAACATCAACCGTTCGGGCACCCGCCGCGAAGAGTTGCTGACCGCCGACGACGAACTGCAGCGCATGTGGATCCTGCGCAAGCTGCTGCACCCGATGGATGAAGTCGCTGCCATCGAGTTCCTGGTCGACAAGCTGAAAACCACCAAGACCAACGACGAGTTCTTCCTGTCGATGAAGCGTAAGTAATACGACGTTTCAGGTCCGAAAGAATGGCGCCCTCAGGGGTGCCATTTTTTTTCGCCTGCTTTTTAAGCGCCGTTGGCACCCAAATGCACTGCGATAAGCTGCCAGCCGCCGTCATAGCAGGTAGGATGTACGCCTATTTTACGGGTGGCATGGTTAATGAAATTCAAGGATCTTCGGGATTTCGTGCAGCAACTTGAGCAGCGCGGAGAGTTGAAACGTATCCAGATGCCGATTTCCCCGGTGCTGGAAATGACTGAGATTTGCGACCGTACCCTGCGCAACAAGGGCCCGGCGCTGCTGTTCGAGAACCCGACCGGCTTTGATATCCCGGTGCTCGGCAACCTGTTCGGTACCCCCGAGCGCGTCGCCTTCGGCATGGGCGCCGAATCGGTCAGCGAACTGCGTGAAATCGGCAAGTTGCTGGCCTTCCTCAAGGAACCCGAGCCGCCCAAGGGCCTCAAGGATGCCTGGTCGAAGTTGCCGATCTTCCGCAAGATCATTGCCATGGCCCCCAAGGTGGTCAAGGACGCGGTGTGCCAGGAGGTGGTCATTGAAGGTGATGACGTCGACCTGGCCATGCTCCCAGTACAGACCTGCTGGCCCGGCGACGTCGGCCCGCTGATCACCTGGGGCCTGACCGTCACCAAGGGCCCGAACAAGGATCGCCAGAACCTCGGTATCTACCGTCAGCAAGTGATCGGCCGCAACAAGGTGATCATGCGCTGGCTGAGCCACCGTGGCGGCGCGCTGGATTTCCGTGAGTGGTGCGAAAAGCACCCCGGCAAACCGTTCCCGGTCTCCGTGGCCCTGGGCGCCGACCCGGCCACCATCCTCGGCGCCGTGACCCCCGTGCCCGACAGCCTGTCCGAGTACGCCTTTGCCGGCCTGCTGCGCGGTAACCGCACCGAGCTGGTGAAATGCCGTGGCAACGACCTGCAAGTGCCAGCCACTGCCGAAATCATCCTGGAAGGTGTGATTCATCCGGGCGAAATGGCCGATGAAGGCCCTTATGGCGACCACACCGGTTACTACAACGAAGTCGACAGCTTCCCGGTATTCACCGTCGAGCGCATTACCCACCGCATCAAGCCGATTTATCACAGCACCTACACCGGCCGGCCGCCGGATGAACCGGCCATCCTGGGCGTTGCACTCAACGAAGTGTTTGTGCCGATCCTGCAGAAGCAATTCCCGGAGATCACCGACTTCTACCTGCCGCCGGAAGGCTGCTCGTACCGCATGGCCATTGTGACCATGAAGAAGTCGTACCCAGGCCATGCCAAGCGGGTAATGCTCGGTGTGTGGTCGTTTTTGCGACAGTTCATGTATACCAAGTTCGTTATTGTCACCGACGACGACATCAATGCCCGCGACTGGAACGACGTGATCTGGGCCATCACCACGCGCATGGACCCCAAGCGCGACACGGTGATGATCGACAACACGCCGATCGACTACCTCGACTTCGCCTCGCCGGTGTCGGGCCTGGGTTCGAAGATGGGCCTGGACGCCACCCACAAATGGCCGGGTGAGACTACCCGGGAGTGGGGTCGGGTGATCGTCAAGGATGAAGCCGTCACCGCCCGTGTCGATGCGATCTGGAAAGAATTGGGAATAGATTGATGCGTGTAACCCTGCAACCTTCCGGTGCCGTGCTGGAGTTGGTCCCCGGCGAACGAATCCTCGAAGGCGCTCGTCGACTCGGCTACGAGTGCCCCCAGGCCTGCCGCAACGGCGTGTGCCATGTGTGTGCCGCGCTGCTGGTGGAAGGCCGGGTGCAGCAGGCCGGCGAGGTGCGTGATCATGGCGAGTTCTACACCTGTATCGCCGAGCCGCTGGAAGATTGCATTGTGTTGTGGGATGGCGTGCTGGCGCCGGGAGAGTTGCCGTTGCGCAAGTTGTCGTGCCAATTGAGTGAGTGTGTAGAGGTCGGTGGCGATGTATGGCGCGTGCGCCTGCGTGCGCCGGCCGGCAAGGCGGTGCGTTACCACGCCGGGCAATACTTGATGATCGAACGTGAGAACGGCGAGAAGTCGGCGTTTTCTCTGGCCTCGGCGCCTCATGCCGGGCGCGAGCTGGAACTGCATGTGCTGGCCCGCGAGGACAGCGCCCGCACCTTGCTTGCGCAGCTGCAACGCAACCAGATGGCCCGTGTCGAGCTGCCCTTTGGGGACACCCACCTGGCTGAGCTGCCGGACGGGCCGTTGGTGTTGATCGCGGCCGGCACCGGCATGGCGCAGATGCACAGCCTGATCGAGCATTGCCGTGCCTCGGGCTTCAAGCACCCGGTGCACCTATACTGGGGGGTGCGCCGCCCGGAAGACTTCTACGACATTGAGCATTGGGACCAATGGCTGCAGTTGCCCAACCTGTTCCTGCACAAGGTCGTCAGTGATCTGTGTGGTTGGGAAGGGCGCTGCGGGTTGCTGCATGAAGCGGTGTGCGAAGACATCACCGACCTCAAGTCGGTGCACGTCTACGCCAGCGGTTCACCGGCAATGATCTACGGCACCCTGGATGCGCTGGTGGATGCGGGTATGGATGCGCACCAGATGCGTGCCGATGTGTTTGCCTACGCCCCGCGCCCATAAATTACTGACGTACGCCGCTCCCACATTGGTTTGTGTCGTGTCAGGGTCAGAAGCGCACGCCAGTGGTCACCATCGCGGCATTGAACCCCAGCAACACCAATTCCGTCGCCACCGGCCCATAATGCGCGCCCACCGACGGAATGATCACCGGCGCCACGCCGAAACGGTTCAACGGGATTTTGTCGCGGTACTTGCCGCGATAGCCCTGGATCGCCCCGCCCGTCAGTTTCAAATACACCGGATAGGCGTCCATGTCGTAGCGCTTGCCCGCGTACGCATAGTACGAGCGCTGCCGGAACGAGTTGCGAAACGTCGCCCCGCCGTACACAAAACCTGACGCCTCGTTACGTTCAAGACCGATGAGGTCCTGGTTGTTGTTGTGCTCGGGGTCGGGCGCGAAATGCCGGGTGTAGACGCTGGTCTGCGCGTACCAGAAGCCCTTGTCGTCTTCGGTGGCCGGCACTTCGCCCGCCAGTGCAGTGGTGGCCTGGGCCAGGAACAGCAGGCCAGGCAATCGGAATTTTTTCATGGGGGCGACCTCGGTAGGCGGTTTGATGGGCGGCTAGGTGGGTCGTGATGTGTGCGCCATTTTGACGGCTTGGCGCGTTATCAGGCTGAACCAGGGCTGAAAGTAGCGGGATTGGCCCATGCAATCCTGACGGATGGGGCATTTTGCTTATGCATTCACTTATGCTTTAAAGGTATTTAATTTGTTGCATAAATATCCTTAAGCTATATCGCAACGGACTACCGACTCACTCACAACACCAATCACTGACCGCTACCGCCCGCCAGCCGGATCGATCGTACGAACTCAGAGCACGACACTCTGGTTTTTGATTCAAGGGGAGCGGAATGGGGAGCTACAAGCAGCACGCGTTGTATACAGCGATTTTGTCGGCCAATTTGCTGACCGCTGTCGGTTTCAATCCAGTCTTCGCGGCCGAAACGCCCGCCACCGATGCACCCAGGCTTGACACCGTGATCGTCACCGGCACCCGCGTCCAAGAGCGTACGGCGAGTGCATCGCTGTCACCGATCGATGTGATTTCCGGCGATACCCTGCGCAGCACCGGCTCGGATGAGCTGGGCGCGGTGTTGGCGCGGCTGATTCCGTCGATCAACTTCCCGCGTCCGAGCCTGGTGGACGGCGCTGAGCTGGTGCGTCCTGCGCAATTGCGCGGTCTGTCTCCGGATCAGGTGCTGGTGCTGGTCAATGGCAAGCGTCGCCACACCAGTGCATTCGTCAACCTGGGTGGTGCGGTGGGGCGCGGCTCGGCGCCGGCGGATTTGAACGCGATCCCGGTGTCGGCGGTGGACCATATCGAGGTGCTGCGTGATGGCGCCTCTGCGCGTTATGGCTCCGATGCCATTGCCGGTGTAATCAACGTGATCCTCAAGCGCGCCGACCACGGTGGTTCGATCTCGTCGAAGTTTGGCGAGTACAAGAAGGGCGACGGTATCCAGCGCAATCTCAGTGGCAACACGGGTTTGGCATTGGGTGAAAACGGCTTTATCAACCTCTCCGCCGAAGGCGCCGACAACGATTACACCAACCGCGCCGGTAAGGATTTCCGCCTTGGCAGCGTAGGTTCCACGACCTACGGCCAACAAGTGTTTCGCCAGGGTGAGCCGGCCACCCAGGAAGGCAAGTTCCAGTTCAACTCGGAATATTCCTTCAACGATGCGGCCGAGTTCTACACCTTCGGCGGCTACAGCAAGCGGCGCGGCGAGACGGCGGCGTTTTACCGGGCGAGCAACGCGTCCAACAACATCCCGGCGCTCAACCCCAATGGCTACCTGCCGCTGATCAAGGGCAACCTGGAAGACACTTCGCTGGTGGTGGGCCTGCGCGGTCTGCTGGCCTATGACTGGCATTACGACTTGTCGGCCAACTACGGCAAGAACCAGTACGAGCTGAGCACCGAAACCATCAATACCTCCCTGGGCCTGGCCACGCCGCGCAAGTTTGATAACGGCACCCTGAGCAACGACCAGAAGCAAGTCAGCCTGGACCTGTCCCGCGAGTTCGATGTGGGCTTCTTGCCGTACCCGGTGTCCGTGGCCTTTGGCGGCGAATATCTGCACCAGGGTTATGAAATTGAGGCGGGTGAGACGGCGTCCTACTATCAGACCGGCAGTTCGGGCCTGGGCGGCTTCCGTGATGCCGACGCCGGCAGCCGTTCGCGCCACAACTGGGCCCAGTACCTGGACCTGGAAACCAACTTCACCGAAAAACTCAGCGCGTCGGCTGCCGTACGACATGAGGATTACAGTGACTTCGGCTCCAATGTCAGTGGCTCGCTGTCGGCTCGTTATGACTTCACCCCGCAGGTGGCCTTGCGCGGCAGTATTTCCAACGGTTTCCGCGCGCCGTCGCTGGCTCAGCAGAACTTTGCGTTCACTTCATCGCAGTTGATCGGCAGCGATATCCGCGAGGCCGGTACTTTCCCGGCTTCGAGCCAGGTGGCCCGCCTGCTGGGCGCGGAAGACCTCAAGGCCGAGAAGTCGCGCAACTACAGCCTCGGCCTGGTACTGGAGCCTGCCGACGACCTGACGGTGACGGTGGACGTGTACCGCATCGACATTCGCGACCGTATCAGCCTGTCGTCCAACCTCAATCTGGACCCGGCGACCCAGGCCTATCTGCGTGCCAACGGCGTCGGCAACATCAACTACACCACCGCCCGCTACTTCACCAACGCTACGGACACCAGCACCGACGGCGTCGATCTGGTGGCCAACTACCGCTACCAGTTCGATAACGGCATCCGCTGGAACAGCACCGTGGGCTACAACTACAACCATACCAAGGTCACGGATGTGAAGCCCAACCCGGCCATCCTCGACAGCCTGGGCGCCAATCTGGTGCGCGTGGACCGTCGCGAGAAGAGCGGTTTGCTGGGCGATACCACGCCTGAACACAAGCTGAGCCTGGGTAACGACTTCACCTTCGGCAAATGGGCGCTGCACAGCAACCTGGTGCGCTATGGTGAATTCACCAGCTACCAGGCCGACAAGGCCAACGACCAGACCTTCAAGGCGGCCTGGGTGTTGGATTTGTCGGCGGACTACAAGTTGAAGAACTGGACCTTCACCCTGGGTGGCGACAACGTCACGGATAAATACCCGGAAAAGGTCAATGCGTTCGCCAGCAGTGGTGGCAATTTGGCCTATAGCACTTTTTCGCCGTACGGTTACAGCGGCGCGTTCTATTACGGTAAAGTTGCCTATAACTGGTAATACACAGGAGACCTAAGCGATTTGCCATGACCGTCATTGAATCCGATCTTTTGCAATTGGCTTACCCTCCGCGGCTCGATCTTGGGCCGCAACTCACTCACGAACAGTTGATGAGCTCAATGCAGGCCACCATGGCCCAGCACAAGGGTGGGCCGGTCTGGCTTTTCGCTTATGGTTCGCTGATCTGGCGCCCTGAATGCTCGTCGACCGAGCGGGTGCGGGCACGCGTCCACGGTTATCACCGGGGCCTGTACCTGTGGTCCCATGAGCATCGGGGTACACCGGAGCTGCCGGGGTTGGTGTTCGGGTTGGATCGCGGCGGCTCGTGCAGCGGGTTTGCCTACCGCCTGCCGGAAGACCAACTGGAGGCCTCGCTCTATGCCTTGTGGCAGCGCGAGATGCCTTACCCATCTTACCGGCCACACTGGCTCACCTGCCGTCTGGAAGATGGCACTACGGTACAGGCGCTGGGGTTTGTATTGGAACGGCACCTGCCCAGCTATGCCGGCAACTTGCCCGATATCGTGCTGAACCATGTGTTGCAAAGCGCTTGCGGGCGTTACGGCACGACTCGCGATTATGTCGAGCAGACCGTCAACGCCCTGCGTAGCCACGCCATGCCAGATAAGAACCTGGAGGCGCGGCTCAAGCGTTGTGCGAAGGACTGTTCAGGCGGTTAACGCGACGAACTCACGCTGTTGGTGTGCCACAGCGTCGGGACCAGGAAGGCGATGGCCAAGATGCACGCGCCAATCAGCAGCACGAAACCACCGTCCCAACCGAAATGGTCCACGGTGTAGCCCATGGCCGCACTCGCCGCCACTGACCCCCCCAGGTAACCGAACAGACCGGTGAAACCCGCAGCAGTGCCCGCGGCCTTCTTCGGTGCCAGTTCCAGCGCCTGCAGGCCGATCAGCATCACTGGACCGTAGATCAGGAAGCCGATGGAGAACAGCGCGATCATGTCGACCATTGGGTTGCCCGGTGGGTTGAGCCAGTAAACAAGGGTCGCTACGGTCACCAGTGCCATGAACACAATGCCCGTCAGGCCACGGTTGCCACGGAAGATCTTGTCCGACATCCAGCCGCACAGCAGCGTGCCCGGAATGCCGGCCCACTCATAGAAGAAGTACGCCCACGATGATTTATCGACCGTGAAGTGCTTGGCTTCTTTCAAGTAGGTCGGCGCCCAGTCCAGAACGCCGTAGCGCAATAGGTAGACGAACACGTTGGCGAAGGCGATGTACCACAACATTTTGTTGCGCAGCACGTACTTGACGAAGATTTCCTTGGCGCTGAATTCGTCTTCGTGGCTGGCGTCGTAGCCTTCCGGGTAGTCATTCTTGTACTTCTCGATCGGCGGCAGGCCGACCGATTGCGGAGTGTCGCGCATGGTGATGAAGGCAAATGCCGCCACCAGCAAAGCCACGGTGGCCGGTACGTAGAAGGCTGCGTGCCAGTCGTTGAACCAAGCCATGCCCAGGAGGAACAGTGGGCCGATCAGGCCACCGCCGACGTTATGCGCCACGTTCCACACGGACACCACGCCGCCGCGTTCTTTCTGCGACCACCAGTGCACCATGGTGCGTCCGCTCGGCGGCCAGCCCATGCCTTGGGCCCAGCCGTTGATGAACAGCAAAATGAACATCATGGTCACGCTGGACGTCGCCCAAGGTGCGAAACCGAAAATGAACATCACCCCGGCGGAAACCAGCAGGCCGAAGGGCAGGAAGTAGCGTGGGTTGGAGCGGTCGGACACCAGGCCCATGAGGAACTTGGACAGGCCGTAGGCAATCGCGATGGCCGACATCGCCAGGCCCAGTTCGCCACGGGTGTAACCTTCGTCGATCAAGTAGGGCATGGCCAGGGAGAAGTTTTTGCGCAGCAGGTAGTAGCCGGCGTAACCGAAGAAAATACCCGCGAAGATCTGCCAGCGCAGGCGTCGGTAGGTGCTGTCTATTTTTTCTTCAGGCAGGGGCGCCTGATGTGCGGCAGGACGAAAGAAAGCAAACATTCAAGAGCTCCAGATTTCTTGTTTTGACTGCGGATGCGAATGTTACAGTTTCGTTACCGAAAATAGCATCGCCTCTTATCTGCAAACACAGGAAATGAGAGCAATTGTATGTTCTCTTATGAACATGTCGCCAATGGATAAATGATGGTCGTTATTGGATTCTGTAAGTGCTGAAGTCCGCTCCCACATTGACCGCATTTCACATCGGTTAGCGAGTCTGGACGACCACCTTGCCCACCGCCTTGCGCTGGCCCAGGTCATTGATCGCCTGTGCGGCTTGCTCGAGCGGATACACCTGGGACACCAAAGGCTTGAGCTTTCCTTCGCCATACCAACTGAACAACTGCTGAAAATTCGCCGCGTTGTCCTGCGGCTGGTGCTGGGCAAACGAACCCCAGAACACCCCAACCACCGCCGCACCCTTGAGCAGCGCCAGATTCACCGGCAGCTCGGGAATGCGCCCGCTGGCGAACCCCACCACCAGCAGGCGGCCGTTCCAGGCGATGGCACGGATGGCCTGGTCAAACAGATCGCCACCCACCGGGTCGTAGATCACGTCGGCGCCGTTGCCGTCGGTAAGGCGCTTGACCTCGTCTTTCAGGCTGGTTTCGCTGTAGTTGATCAGCTCATCGGCGCCGGCGGTCTTGGCCACCGCAAGTTTGTCGGCGCTGCTGGCGGCGGCAATCACCCGCGCGCCCATGGCCTTGCCGATTTCCACGGCGGCCAGGCCCACGCCACCGGAGGCGCCGAGTACCAGCAGGGTTTCGCCAGGTTGCAGGTTTGCGCGTTGTTTCAGCGCGTGCATGGACGTGCCGTAGGTCATGCTGAAAGCGGCGGCGGTGTTGAAGTCCATGCTCGGCGGGATGGGTAGCACGTTGTAGCCGGGCACCGCGACCTGCTCGGCAAAGCTGCCCCAGCCGGTCAGCGCCATGACCCGGTCACCGACTTTCAGGTGACTGACCTTTTCCCCCACTTCACTGATCACGCCCGCCGCCTCGCCACCCGGCGAAAACGGAAAGGGCGGCTTGAACTGGTACTTGCCCTCGATGATCAAGGTGTCCGGAAAATTGACTCCGGCGGCGTGCACGTCCAGCAGGATTTCGTTCTTCTTGATCGCCGGGCTGGCGACATCTTCCAGCACCAGGGTTTCGGCAGGGCCGAAGGCTTTGCACAGCACAGCTTTCATCGGACTATTCCTTTTGGCGTCGTGGCCGATAAGTGTAGGAGCGCAGGCGCGTGGGTCAACGAGCATGCCCGCGCCTGATAAGCCGCCATAAGCTTGTGCTCTGCCTTGCTAGCGTTATGCTACCCGGCAACCGAATGTGAGGAGTGAATTGTGAAAGCGTGGATCCTGTTGATGCTGGCCCTGACCTTGCCAATGGCAGCCCAGGCGGAAGAAGCCAAAGAAGGCGAGGCGCCCAAGGTCAGCTATATCAGCCTGAGCCCGCCGTTCGTGGGGAACTACGGCTTGGATGGCACGGCGAAACTCAAGGTATTCAAGGCCGACATCGCCCTGCGCGTGACCGGCACCGAAGCCGCTGCTGCCGTCAAAGCCAACGACGCATTGATCCGTAATCAGTTGGTGGCGCTGTTCACCCAGCAGACCAACGAGGCCATGAGCACCGTCGAGGGTAAGGAAAAGTTGCGCCAGGAAGCCTTGAAGCAAACCCAGCAAGTGATGAGCGACGAGACCGGCAAGCCGGTGGTGGAAGATCTGTTGTTCAACAACCTGATCATCCAGTAACGCCTCAACGCAAACTGATCACCGCAGCCCATTGCTCGTCGGTCACTGGCATCACCGAAAGACGGCTGCCTTTCTGCACCAGAGGGAGTTCGGCGAGGGCGGTTTGCTGTTTCAGGTAGCCCAGGCCGAGCACTTTGGAGAAGGTGTCGACGTGCGCCACATTGATCGCGCTCCACGGATTTTTTTCCGGGGTGGCCTTTGCGTCGAAATAGTGGCTTTCGGGCTCCAGCGCGGTGGGGTCCGGGTAGGCCGCCTCGACGATTTTACCGATGCCGGCAATGCCTGGCTCCGGGCAACTGGAGTGGTAGAAGAAAAATTGGTCACCCACCGCCATGGCACGCAGGAAGTTGCGCGCCTGGTAGTTGCGCACGCCGTCCCAGCGGGCTTCGCCGAGCTTTTCCAGGCCTTTGATGGAGAGTTCGTCGGGCTCGGATTTCATCAGCCAGTAGGCCATTTTTGGGCTCCTGAAAAAAGCAGTGGGCAAGTTGTCAGGCAATTTGATGACAAACCGACAGTCGGTTGGCGCCAAGGTTTGCGTGTTGGTTCACGTTACCGCAGAATGCCGGCTTTTAAAGCTTGACGCAGCTGCAACGGACTACTTTGGAACGTTGTTGTCATCGTGTACGAGGTGCCTGCAGGGGGGCAATCGATGCAACGTAAACCGGATTTACTATGGATTTTGGTGATTTTGTTTGGTCTGGGCGTCGTGACCACCGGGTATGCCCAAAGCTTATGGTCGAACAAGACCGATGCGCCCGTTGAACTGGCTCAGCAGCAGCCGCAACCGTTCAAACGCTGACCCTTCTTCAAGACGCCGCTGATTCCAGTGGCGTCTTCGCAATATACCAATGCTTATCGGTGACGGTGCCCGCCAATGGCACATCCCAGCTTGCCTGTGCCAATCGATCGACCTTCTGACATTCATGGGCCAGTCCAAGCAGCGTCGGCTTGCGCCAGCTCTGGCGGCGCGCCAGGTAAGCCAGGCTGCGATCGTAGAACCCGCCGCCCATGCCCAGCCGCCCTCCGGCATCATCGAACCCCACCAGCGGCAGCAGCACCAGGTCCAACGCCCAGACCTTGCGTTGGCGGCCGATATTCATCCGTGGTTCCAGGATGCGAAAGCGGTTAGGCAGCAGCTTTTCCCCAGGCCTCACGCGCTGGAACACCATCTTGGTTCGCGGCCAGGCGCTGAGCACCGGCAGGTAGGTGGCTTTGCCCCGGCGTTGCGCAGCGCGCAGCAGCAGGCGCGGATCGATTTCGCCGTCCGTCGGTAGGTATAAAGAAATATGTTTGGCTCGGCGAAACAGGGGGTGCTGTGCCAATTGCCGATACAAGCCATGGGCGGCCTGGCGCTGCTCGCTCGGCGTGAGGGCGCGTCGGGCTTTGCGCAACATGCGTCGAAGTTGCGGACGGGAAAGTGGCGCAGGTTCGGTCATGGTTTCGGCTCATAAAACAATGCCAGTCCGAGGACTGGCATTGAGTTTGGGAATTCAGGCTCCCCGACAGAGCCGCTGTCGACTTAGCCCTTGAACCCGAAAGTTCAAGGTGGAAGATGCAGTAGGCTTTAAGGCTTTCCGTCTAGCGGACATGCACACCAGCCCAACGTGCAACTTCCAGGGTAGTGCGAATCGGCTCAGGGACATCGCCGACTGGCAAACACGCCAGGGAGTGGGGCGAGTATACCTTAAACAGTCACGGCAATCAGCCCTTGGGTGCGTCTGAATCGCTGGACAGCACCAGATCGACACGCTCCAGCAGGTCACGCACCTGCTCACGCGTCGAGCCGCTGGCCTGCACGTCAGGGCGCTCCTGCTTATGCAGCAAATCGTGGGTAATATTCAGTGCGGCCATCACGGCGATGCGGTCGGCGCCGATCACTTTGCCGCTGCTGCGGATCTCACGCATCTTGCCATCCAGGTAGCGGGCGGCGCTCACCAGGTTGTTGCGCTCTTCCTGGGGGCAGATGATCGAATATTCTTTGTCGAGGATCTGCACGGTGACGCTATTGCTTGAACTCATGAGTCTTGCTCCAGGGCCTTCAGGCGCGAAATCATCGATTCGACCTTACGCCGGGCGATTTCGTTTTTTTCAATGAGGTGAGCGCGTTCCTCGCGCCAGGTCTTTTCCTGAGCTAATAGGAGTCCATTTTGACTCTTAAGTTGCTCGACACGAGTAATTAGCAATTCGAGTCTGGCCATCAGCGCTTGCAGGTCGGTGTCTTCCATTGGGTTCCACTGGATTTGTCTGATGAATGGCAACTGCAGGATAAACGATCTGACGCCCTTGATAGTCTTGGTACGTCTGCCGGTGCTAGGATACAGCGCTCCATTCTAGACATTGCGCCGTCTGGCGCCTAGCTCACCATGCCTATTCAGAACTCTCCGTACGACGCTTTTTCCAAACTGCTGAGCACCAGCGGCCACCCATGCTCGCCTGCCGAACTGCACGGCGTATTGTTGGGCCGCAGCTGCACCGGCGTTGGCTTCGATGCCGACAACTGGCTGGCTGACGTGGCCGAGCTGCTGGAAACCGAACCGACCGACAACGTGCGCAACGCGCTGATCGGCCTGCAAGAGATGGTCAAGGGCGAACTGACCGGTGATGACGTCACCGTGGTCCTGCTGCTGCCGACCGACGACGCACCGCTCACCGAACGCGCCGCCGCCCTGGGACAATGGTGCCAAGGCTTCCTCCACGGTTTCGGCGTCAACGCCGGTGGCCTGGAGCTGAGCCCCGACGCCAAGGAAGTATTGCAGGATTTGGCCGCCATCTCCCAGGTGCAAGACGCCCTGGAAGAGTCCGAAGATGGTGAAGGCGACTACATGGAAGTGATGGAATACCTGCGCGTCGCGCCGCTGCTGCTGTTCACCGAGACCAAGAAGTCCGCTGAGCCTGCCGCGCCCAAGCCTTCGCTGCATTAAGAAAGGAAGCCCATCTGTCCATGATCCATATCCCCCGAGCGGAATACACCCGACGCCGCAAGGCGCTGATGGCGCAGATGGAACCCAACAGCATCGCGATCCTGCCGGCCGCCGCCGTGGCGATCCGCAACCGTGATGTCGAGCATGTGTACCGTCAGGACAGTGACTTCCAGTACCTGAGTGGCTTCCCCGAGCCGGAAGCGGTGATCGTGCTGATGCCTGGTCGCCAGCACGGCGAGTACGTTTTGTTCTGTCGCGAGCGCAACGCCGAGCGCGAACTGTGGGACGGCCTGCGCGCCGGCACCGAAGGCGCGATCCGCGACTTTGGCGCGGATGACGCGTTTCCCATCACCGATATCGACGACATCCTGCCCGGCCTCATCGAAGGCCGTGACCGGGTGTACTCGGCCATGGGCAGCAATGCCGAGTTCGATCGGCACTTGATGGAATGGATCAACGTGATCCGCTCCAAAGCCCATTTGGGCGCCCAGCCGCCGAACGAATTCGTTGCCCTGGATCATCTGCTCCACGACATGCGCCTGTATAAATCGGCAGCAGAAGTAAAGGTGATGCGTGAGGCCGCGCGAATCTCCTGCGCCGCCCATGTGAAGGCGATGCAGGCCAGCCGGGCCGGTCTCTATGAGTTCAGCCTGGAAGCCGAGCTGGATTATGAGTTCCGTAAAGGTGGGGCGAAAATGCCGGCCTACGGTTCCATCGTCGCCGCCGGGCGCAACAGCTGCATCCTGCATTACCAGCAGAATGACGCGGTGCTCAAGGACGGCGACCTGGTGCTGATCGATGCCGGTTGCGAGATCGACTGCTACGCCAGCGACATCACCCGCACCTGGCCGGTGAATGGCAGGTTTTCGGCGGAACAGAAGGCGATTTATGAAATCGTGCTGGCCTCCCAGGAGGCCGCGTTTGCCGAGATCGCCCCGGACAAGCATTGGAACCAGGCCCACGAGGCGACGGTGCAGGTCATCACCGCCGGATTGGTAAAGCTGGGGTTGTTGCAGGGTGACGTCGACGAGTTGATCGCCAGCGAAGCTTATAAAACCTTCTACATGCACCGCGCCGGCCACTGGCTGGGCATGGATGTGCATGATGTGGGCGAGTACAAAGTGGGCGGTGAGTGGCGGGTGCTGGAAGTCGGCATGGCGTTGACCGTGGAGCCAGGCATCTATATTTCGCCGGACAACCAGAACGTGGCAAAGAAATGGCGTGGCATTGGCGTACGCATCGAGGACGACGTGGTAGTGACCAAGCAAGGCTGTGAAATCCTGACCGGCGGCGTGCCCAAGACCGTTGCCGACATCGAAGCGCTGATGGCGGCTGCCCGATGAGCCGGGTCAACCTGGCAATCATCGGCGGCGGCCTGGTCGGCGCCAGCCTGGCGCTGGCGTTACAGGCCGGGGCCAAGGCGCGGGGCTGGAAGATCGTGCTGATCGAACCCTTCGCACCGGGCGACAGCTACCAGCCGAGCTACGATGCGCGGTCTTCGGCGTTGTCCTTTGGCGCGCGGCAGATCTATCAGCGTCTGGGCTTGTGGCAGGACATCTCCCGTCGTGCCGAGCCGATCAAACAGATCCATGTGTCCGACCGTGGACGTTTCTCCACCGCGCGCTTGTCCGCCATGGAGGAGGGCGTGCCCGCCCTCGGCTATGTGGTGGAAAACGCCTGGCTGGGCCAATGTTTGTGGCAAGGCCTGGATAAAGACGTGGTCGGCTGGCGTTGCCCGGCCGAAGTCACGCGTATGGAGCCGCTGCCTGATGGCTACCGCCTGACTCTCAACGATGAAACCGTACTGGAATGCGACCTTGCGGTGCTGGCGGATGGTGGCCGTTCCGGTCTACGCGAGCAACTGGGCATCGGCGTGAAAACCCGCCCGTACAACCAGAGCGCGCTGATTGCCAACATCACCCCCAGCGAATCCCATAATGGCGAGGCCTTCGAGCGTTTCACCGATGAAGGCCCGATGGCCCTGCTGCCGCTGCCGGACAACCGCTGCGCACTGGTGTGGACGCGCATTGGCATGGACGCGCAACGCCTGGCCAGTCTCGACGAACGCAGCTTCCTGAGTGAATTGCAGGGCGTGTTCGGCTACCGCCTGGGCACGCTGAAGCAAGTCGGCGCCCGTCATCTGTATCCGCTGACCTTGGTTGAGGCCGAAGAGCAAGTGCGCTCGCACCTGGCGATCCTCGGCAACGCCGCCCACAGCCTGCATCCGATTGCCGGACAGGGCTTCAACCTGTCCCTACGTGATGCAAATGCCCTGGCTGAGGCCTTGCTGGCCGGGCCACAAGTGCCGGGCGACCTGGCCACTTTGCAGGGCTATCGCGAGCGTCAGCGCCTGGACCAGAAGCTTACAGTGGGCTTCTCTGACCAGGTCACGCGCCTGTTTGGCAGCGCCCAGCCATTGGTCGCCCTGGGCCGCAACATGGGCCTGCTGGGCCTGGACCTGTTGCCGCCGGCAAAACGCTGGTTCGCCCGTCAGGCCATGGGCCTGGGCACCCGTCCCGATGCGTAAGTGGTTGATCGAGCGCCTGGGCAAGGCGCGGTTGTTGCGTTGGATCATGACCTTGTATCCGCCTTACTTGGGTGCGGGCGTGAGCGTGCGGCACATGAGCGCCGATTTTCGTCACGTCAAAGTGCGTATGGGCCTGGGCTGGTACAACCGCAACTATGTCGGCACGCAGTTCGGCGGTAGCCTGTATTCGATGGTTGATCCGTTCTACATGCTGATGCTGATGGAGAACCTGGGCCGCGATTACATCGTGTGGGACAAGGCCGCGAGCATCGACTTCATCTCGCCCGGCAAAGGCCCGGTGTACGCGGAGTTCTCCATCGACGACGCCTTGCTCGATGAGATCCGCCGGCAGACCGAAGGCGGCGAGAAGTATTTGCCACACCTCAAGGTTGATATTCATGACGGCTCCGGCACCCTGGTGGCGCGGGTCGACAAAACTCTTTACGTGCGGCGCAAGCCGCCAGCGAGACAGGCTTAAAGCATGGACATGCGCGCAGATGTGCTGATTGTCGGGGCCGGAATGGTCGGAAGCGCCCTGGCGCTGGCGTTGCAGGGCAGCGGCCTGCAGGTGCTGCTGCTCGACGGCAGCCCGCTGAGCGTCAAGCCGTTCGACCGCGAGGCCGCATTCGAACCCCGCGTGAGCGCATTGTCGGCCGCGAGCCAGCGCATCCTCGAGCGCCTGGGCGTGTGGGAGGGCATCGTGTCGCGCCGTGCCAGCCCTTACGGCGAGATGCAGGTATGGGATGGCAGCGGCACCGGGCAGATCCACTTTTCGGCCGCCAGTGTGCATGCCGAAGTGCTCGGACATATCGTCGAGAATCGCGTGGTGCAGGATGCACTGCTCGATCGTCTGCACGACTGCGACCTGGGCCTGCTGGCCAACGCACGCCTGGAACAGATGCGCCGCTCCTGCGATGACTGGCTACTGACCCTGGCCGACGGCCGCACGTTGCGTGCGCCGCTGGTAGTGGCTGCCGATGGCGCCAATTCTGCCGTACGCCGCCTGACCGGCACCGCGACCCGCGAATGGGATTACCTGCATAACGCCATCGTCACCAGTGTACGCAGCAGTCAGCCGCACCAGCGTACGGCGTGGCAACGCTTTACCGACACCGGCCCGCTGGCGTTCTTGCCGCTGGTGCGCGAGGGTCAGGAGGATTGGTGTTCGATCGTCTGGTCGACCACGCCGGCAGAATCCGAGCGCTTGATGGCACTGGATGATGAGACCTTCTGCCGTGAACTGGAGCGCGCCTTCGAGGGGCGGCTCGGTACGGTGGTGAGCGCCGACCCGCGTGTGTGTGTGCCGTTGCGACAGCGTCACGCCAAACGCTATGTGGCCGAAGGCTTGGCGTTGATTGGTGACGCTGCTCACGTGATCCATCCCTTGGCGGGGCAGGGCGTGAACCTGGGCTTCCTTGATGCGGCGACATTGGCTGAAGTCTTGTTGTCTGCGACCGAGCGCGGCGAGCGCCTGGCCGATGTGAAGGTGTTGAGCCGGTACGAGCGTCGACGCATGCCGCACAACCTGGCGTTGATGGCGGCGATGGAAGGTTTTGAGCGACTGTTCCAGGCCGACCAACTGCCGCTGCGCTGGTTGCGCAATGCCGGTTTGAAGCTGGTTGACCAGATGCCCGAAGCCAAGGCCGTATTTGTGCGCCAGGCGCTGGGCCTGAGCGGGGATCTTCCGGAGTTGGCCCAACCCTGAAGCGGTTGTGCAACATCTGGTAACGCCTCTGCCGAGCGCCACCAAATGTGAGTCCTTATCATTTGCCCACTTTTTGCAAATGAGAGACCGCACCCATGTTGGCACCCACGCGCCTCCTGACTGCCCTGGCACTTACCCTGATCGGCAGCACCACCGTGCAGGCCGCCGACGAAGTGGTGGTCTACTCCTCGCGCATTGATGAACTGATCAAGCCGGTGTTCGATGCCTACACCAAGAAAACCGGCGTGCAGGTGAAGTTCATCACCGACAAGGAAGCCCCGCTGATGCAGCGCATCAAGGCCGAGGGCGAAAACGCCACCGCCGACCTGCTGCTCACCGTCGACGCCGGAAACCTCTGGCAGGCCGAGCAGATGGGCATCCTGCAACCGTTCACTTCAGCGGTGATCGACAAGAACATCCCCTTGCAATACCGCTCTTCAAAACACACGTGGACCGGCTTAAGTCTGCGCGCGCGGACCATCGCCTATTCCACCGACCGGGTAAAACCGGGTGATCTCACCACTTATGAAGCCCTGGCCGACAAACAGTGGGAAGGCCGCCTGTGCCTGCGCACGGCGAAAAAGGTCTACAACCAGTCGCTGACCGCCACCCTGATCGAAACCCACGGCGCGGCCAAAACCGAAGAAATCGTCAAAGGCTGGGTGAACAACCTGTCCACTGACGTGTTCTCCGATGACATCGCCGTGCTTGAAGCCATCAACGCCGGGCAGTGCGACGTAGGCATCGTCAACACCTACTACTACGGCCGCTTGCACAAGCAGAAGCCGGATCTGGCGGTGAAGCTGTTCTGGCCGAATCAGGGTGATCGTGGCGTGCACGTGAACCTGTCGGGTATCGGCCTGACCCAGCACGCGCCGCACCCGGAAGCCGCAAAAGCGCTGGTGGAGTGGATGACCACGCCGGAGGCGCAGAAGATCTTTGCCGACGTGAACCAGGAATTCCCGGCCAACCCGACCGTGCCGCCGTCAGCGGAAGTGGCGAGCTGGGGCAAGTTCGTGGCGGATACCTTGCCGGTGGAAGTGGCGGGCAAGCGCCAGGCTGAGGCGATCCGGTTGATGGATCGCGCTGGCTGGAACTGAATTTGTAAAACGCCGCAGATCGAAATGTGGGGGCGGGCTTGCTCGCGAAAGCGTCGTGTCAGTCGATACATGTGTGACTGATACACTGCATTCGCGAGCAAGCCCGCTCCCACATAGATTCGCGGTGACTTCGAAAAATTCATCCACTGAGAATCACTTTTGGCTCACCCCGCCCAACACCGCTGGCACCTGCCGGTCTTCACCGTCGCCGCCCTGGTGCTGCTGCCGCTGAGCGTGCTGTTGCTGTCCTGGCAAAGCATCGACGCACAAATCTGGTCCCATCTCTGGGACACCCAGATGCCGCGTCTGCTGGGCAACACCCTGACCCTGGTGTTGGGTGTCGGCGTCGGTGTAACCCTGCTGGGCGTGAGCCTGGCCTGGCTGACCAGCCTCTGCGAATTCCCCGGTCGGCGCTGGCTCGACTGGGCGTTGATGTTGCCGTTCGCCATTCCTGCGTACGTTCTGGCTTTTGTGTTTGTCGGTTTGCTGGATTTCTCCGGCCCGGTGCAAACCCTGCTGCGTGAATGGTTCGGCACCGGTCTAAGGCTGCCACGGGTACGCTCCACCAGCGGCGTGATCATCGTGTTGGTGCTGGTGTTCTATCCCTACGTTTATCTGTTGGCGCGCACCGCGTTCCTGGCCCAGGGCAAAGGCCTGATGGAGGCGGCGCGGGTGCTGGGGCAATCGCCGTGGCGAGCGTTCTGGCACGTGGCCCTGCCCATGGCGCGGCCGGCGATCGGGGCCGGGGTGGCTTTGGCATTGATGGAAACCCTCGCGGATTTCGGTGCGGTCTCGGTGTTCAACTTCGATACCTTCACCACGGCCATCTACAAGACCTGGTACGGCTTTTTCAGCCTGTCCAGCGCCGCACAGTTGGCCAGCCTGTTACTGCTGGTGGTGATGCTTGTGCTGTATGGCGGGCGGCGTGCACGGGGCGCCAGCCGGCCGAGCAACGAGCGGCCACGGGGCAAGGCGCTGTATCACCTGCGCGGGTTCAAGGCGGCGGCGGCCAGTGCTTGGTGTGGGTTGGTGTTCGCCTGCGCCTTTGTCATCCCGATGCTGCAACTGGTCGCCTGGTTTTGGCAGCGCGGGCGCTTGGATCTGGATGAGCGCTATTCGGGCCTGATCATCCACACCCTTTACCTGGGAGGGATCGCTGCCTTGATCACTGTCAGCGTGGCGCTGGTGCTGGCCTTCGCCAATCGGTTGGCGCCGACGCGGGCGATCCGCTCCGGCATCAGCCTGGCCAATGTCGGTTATGCCTTGCCGGGTTCGGTGCTGGCGGTGTCGATCATGTTGGCGTTCAGCTATCTGGACCGTGAGCTGGTGGTGCCGCTGTCCGGCTGGCTCGGCGGAGCGGGCAAGCCATTGCTGTTGGGCAGCCTGTCGGCGCTGGTGCTGGCGTATCTGGTGCGATTCCTGGCGGTGGCCTATGGGCCGTTGGAAAACAGCCTGGCGCGCATCCGGCCCTCGTTGCCGGAGGCAGCGCGCAGTCTTGGCGTCAGTGGCCCGCGACTGTTTTGCAAAGTGTATCTGCCGTTGCTGCTACCGGGGACCTTGAGCGCAGCGCTGCTGGTGTTCGTCGATGTGCTCAAGGAAATGCCCGCGACCCTGTTGATGCGCCCGTTCGGCTGGGACACCCTGGCGGTGCGGATCTTTGAAATGACCAGTGAAGGCGAATGGGCACGGGCTTCTTTGCCGGCGTTGACATTGGTGCTGGTTGGCCTGTTGCCCGTGATCGGGCTGATTCGACGTTCTGCCCGGCAAATCGGTTAGGTGCCAGTCCTACGGCTTGCGGCTACAATGCGCGGCATTCGGTGCGCTTCGTCTTTCGGAGCGGGTCGCTGGACGTGACTGCAGGCCTTGTAATTCAGGGTGTTCAGCGCGAACAGTAGCTCCGCGCACCTTCGCCACGCCCGGAAGGAGAAACCCATGGGACAGCGTACGCCTCTGTATGACCTGCATCTCGCCCTCGGCGCGAAAATGGTCGATTTTGGCGGTTGGGATATGCCTCTGCACTACGGCTCGCAAGTTGAAGAACACCATCAGGTGCGACGCGACTGCGGGGTGTTCGATGTATCTCATATGACCGTGATCGATGTCACCGGCCCCCAGGCCAAGGAATGGCTTCAGTACCTGCTGGCCAATGATGTCGGGCGTCTGCATGGCTGTGGCCGTGCATTGTACAGCGCCATGCTCAACGAACAGGGCGGCGTGGTGGACGACATGCTTGTCTACCGCACCGAGTCCGCTTATCGGCTGGTGGTCAATGCGGCCACCCGTGACCAGGACATGGCCTGGATGCATGCGCAACTGGGCAATTACCAGGTGCAGTTGCATGAACGGCCTGAGTTGGCCATGCTCGCCATCCAGGGCCCCCACGCCCGGCAGAAGATTGCCGAGCTGGTTACCCAGTCTCGCAGCACCCTGATTCACCAGCTCAAGCCCTTCGAAGGCCAGGCCGATGGCGATTGGTTTATCGCACGCACGGGTTATACCGGTGAAGATGGCCTGGAGATTGTCCTGCCGGCCGATCAGGCGCCGGGCTTTTTCAACGATCTGGTGGGTGCCGGTATTTCACCCATCGGCCTTGGCGCCCGCGATACCCTACGCCTGGAAGCGGGTATGAACCTCTACGGTCAGGACATCCACCAGAACGTTTCGCCCCTGGCGTCGAACATGGCCTGGAGCATTGCCTGGGCGCCAGCCAAGCGAAATTTCATTGGCCGCGCCGCGCTGGAAGCGGAAAAAGCGACGGGCGTCCAGTTCAAACTGGTCGGCCTGGTACTGGAAGAGCGCGGGGTTTTACGTGCTCATCAGGTGGTTCGTATCGCCAATATTGGCGAAGGGGAGATCACCAGTGGTAGTTTCTCTCCTACGCTGAGCAAATCCATTGCCCTGGCGCGTGTACCGACGGCCACTGCCGATCGGGCCGAAGTGGAAATCCGCGGCAAGTGGTACCCGGTTCGAGTGGTCAAACCGACCTTCGTGCGCCATGGCAAAACCTTGATCTAACCTATTTCCGGCAGGCCGAAGGCCGCTGACATTACTTCTTGAGGACACAGATTATGAGCGATATCCCTGCCGACCTGCGTTTTGCCGAAAGCCACGAATGGGCACGCCTGGAAGCTGACGGCACCGTGACCGTTGGTATTTCCGACCATGCCCAGGAAGCGTTGGGTGATGTGGTGTTTGTTGAGTTGACTGAAGTCGGCAACGTGTTTGCTGCAGCGGACCAGGCGGGTGTGGTTGAATCGGTGAAGGCCGCCTCGGATATCTACTCGCCGGTAGCTGGGGAAGTGATCTCGGTGAACGAGGCCTTGAGCGGCGAGCCAGAGCTGCTGAACTCCGACCCTTACGGCGCATGGATCTTCAAGCTCAAGCCAAGCAACCCGGCTGATCTGGAAAAACTGCTGGATGCTGCTGGTTACAAAGCCGCCATCGGCGAGTAACACCGCAATCTACTGTAGGAGCCGGCAAGGACTGGGCGTCCCCCCGGCTCCTACAGGGTCAGCGTTTCAATACCGCTTTTACGGCCGCTACCGACCGCTCCACATCCGCCTCCGTCATCGCCGTGAACATCGGCAGCGATACGATTAAACGACCTACTTTTTCCGCCACCGGGAACATGCCCTCCTTGAATCCCTGTGCCCGATAAAGACTCAGCAGGTGGATCGGCGGGTAGTGATAGCCAATGCCGACTCCATGGGCTTGCATCTGTTCCATGAAAGTAGCGCGGGCCGGTAGGCCGTCCTGACGCTCCGGCAGTACCAGTTGGAACAAGTGCCAGTTGCTGTTTTCGAAGTCGGCCGGCGGCAGTTGTGCGCCGTACTGCTCTTCAAAATCACTGCCAAAGCATTTGAAGTAGTGCCGCGCCAGGTGCTGGCGATGCGCGGTGATCTTCTCGATATGGGCAAATTGCCCCAGGCCAATGGCGGCGGCGATGTCGGTCATGTTGAACTTGCCGCCCAACACATCCACGTCCAATCCGTCGAAGCCAGTGCGGGTAACTCCCTGCAGGCGATACTTTTCCGCCAGCCGCGCTTCTTCGGCGTTGTTCAAGACCAGGCAACCGCCCTCGGAAGAGGTGATGTTCTTGTTGGCCTGGAAGCTGAACGACACGAAATCGCCGGTAGCGCCGATGCGTTCGCCGTCCCAACTCGAACCCAGTGCCTGGGCAGCGTCTTCGACGATACGCAGGTTGTACTTGTTGGCCAGTGCATACAGCATCGGCATATCCAGGGGCAGGCCGGCCAGGTAAACCGGAATGATCGCCTTGGTGCGCGGGGTAATCGCGGCTTCCACCTGAGCCAGGTCGATGTTGCGCGTGACCGGGTCGATATCGGCAAACACCGGCGTGGCACCGACTTCCAGGATCACGTTGGCCGTAGCAACCCAGGAGATCGGCGTGGTGATGACTTCATCGCCCGGCCCAATCCCGGCAATGCGCAAGGCAATCTCCATGGTGCAAGTGCCGGAGTTGAAGGTGCGCACCGGCCGGCCACCAAAGTATTCCGACAACTGAGCTTCGAATGCCTGTACTTTCGGCCCGCTGGTGATCCAGCCTGAGCGCAGTACGTCGCCGACCGCCGAAATAGTAGCTTCATCGATGGTGGGTTTGGAAAACGGCAGGAAGGGTTGTTGGCTCATGACGACGAAGGCATCCGTTCAGATTGGCGATGAGTAAGCGAGGTATCAGTACCGGCATGGTTGCACGGCTTGACTGAATATAGCCTGTCGCCTGTGAATGAATCGTCGTCAGTCGGGCAAAAAAATGCCGCTTCAACAGCGGCATTCTCTCCTGTGTTTCAGAAAGCGTAGCGCGCCTCCAGGAATACATTTTGTTCCTTGAGCTTGCCTTTGAGTTGTTCATCGCGGGCGTTCACACGGTTTGCGAAGGTGTTGTAGCCGGTTTCCACATCACCCATGGCGATGTAACGATAGCCCGCTCCCAGACTAAGTTGTTGGCTGACCTTCGCTTCCAGACCCATGCCTACGCTGTAGGCAAAGTTGTGTTGGCGGTTGTTGGCGAAACGACGCGTCTCACTGGTTTGATAGCCTTCGGCGTCAATGCGTGCGACGCCGACACCTGCCATACCGTAGAACGACAACCACTGGTTGATAGGGATATCTTTATAGCCGTTGAGCATCAAGCGTTGGCTCTGGACCTGCAGGCTGTTGACGTTGGCATTAAAGGGGGCCCAGTAGGATTTGAATGTCGAGTTGTTCGGCATCGTGTATTCCCCTTCCAGTCGCCACCCATTGTCAAAGCTATAGCCTGCGGCGAAAGAGGCCACGAATGACTTGCTGCTATCCGGGGCGTCCACCCGTTCAGTCACACGGGGGCTGGTGAGCAACGAACTGGAGAGGTGCTGGCGTGCGGTGTTGAATTTGGCTGATCCGTACCAGCTTTCTGCCTGGGCGTAGTCGGTAGCAAATGTAGATAGCAGGAGTGCGTAGGCAATCTTGTGCATGGACAGTGATTCGCTTTATTTAAAAGGAACCCTTAGCTTGTTGCCCGGCAGGATGAGGCTCGACAGGACTTCTCTGTATTCAGCTGTGAAAGCAGGAATACTTATGTGGTGCTCAGACGCGATGACAGTAGGAATTGAAGACAAAAAAAATGCCACTGTTTAAAGCGGCATTTTTTATCGAACCCGAGTTATTCGGTAACTGCGTTTTTCGCGAGGATGGCGTTGGCCAGCTCCATATCCGTGGCTTGCAGGCCAGGGTTGTCAGCGCGGACTTTCTGCATGGCAGCTTCCAGGTACGGGCCGCGGATGCCGCCGTCACTGGCAACAAAGCTGCCTGCGTCATCTTGTGCGGCGACCACCAGCTTGTGGTCCTTGAAAGTCAGGTACGTCGAGCCAGTGGTGGCGCCCGACGAAATGACATTGCGCCAAAAACTGTCGGCCATGGCTGAACCGACAGGAAGGGAAAGCACAGCGAGGGTTGCGACAGCATATTTAAGACGCATGATGGGTGACTCCGGGTGGGTTATCTGTACTTTCTGATTGTAATTAGCCTGACCGAGTTCCATCACTGACTAAACAGTTTCAACCCTTAACACCACGCCCTCCTGGGCAACCACCCGGACTTGAGCGCCTACAGGGCTGTCTGGGCCGGTCACCATCCATACGCCGTCTCCCACTTTTACCTTGCCCCGGCCATCCACAATCGCTTGATGCACCATGAAAGTCTGGCCAACCAGCCCCGAACCACGCTCGTTCAGCCCCGGCTGATCGCTGACCTTGGCGCTGCTGCGCTGACGTTTCCACCAATACACGGCTGTCAGGATCGACAACATGGCAAACAGAAGCAGTTGCCACTCCAGCCCCAGCGGCGGCACCAGGAACTTGATCACGCCCACCGCCGCCGCCGCGATGCCCATCCACAGCAGGTAACCACCGGCACCGAATACCTCAAGGATCAACAACACCGTACCCAGCGCCAGCCAATCCCAAAAAGACAGATGCTGCAGGAAATCCCACATGGCGCTGGCCTCAGCCTTTCTTGTTGTCGAAGGTTGCCTTGACGATCTCGCCGATACCGCCGACTGCACCGATCACCTGGCTGGCTTCCAGCGGCATCAGGATGACCTTGCTGTTGTTAGCCGATGCCAGCTTGCCCAGTGCATCAATGTATTTTTGCGCGACGAAGTAGTTAACCGCTTGCACGTTGCCCGACGCGATCGCTTCCGACACGACTTGCGTCGCGCGGGCTTCTGCTTCGGCCTGACGCTCACGGGCTTCAGACTCCAGGAACGCCGCCTGTCGGCTACCTTCGGCCTCAAGAATCTGCGCCTGTTTCTTGCCTTCGGCGGTCAGGATTGCCGATGCTCGCAGGCCTTCCGCTTCAAGGATCTGCGCGCGCTTGATCCGCTCGGCTTTCATCTGGCCTGACATGGCGGCCATCAGATCAGCGGGCGGGCTGATGTCCTTGATCTCGATACGGGTGATCTTGATGCCCCATGGCGCCGTGGCTTCGTCCACGGTTTTCAGCAATTTTTCGTTGATGCCGTCACGTTGGCTGAGCATGGCATCCAGTTCCATGGAGCCGAGCACGGTACGGATGTTGGTCTGCAGCAGGTTGCGGATGGCATGTTCGAGGTTATTGACCTCGTACGCGGCCTGCGCGGTGTTGACCACCTGGAAGAAGCACACGGCGTCGATCTGCACGGTGGCGTTGTCGGCGGTGATGACTTCCTGGGGCGGTATGTCCAGCACGCTTTCCATCACGTTGATCTTGCGACCGATGCGGTCCATGACCGGGATGATGATGTTCAGGCCAGGCTTGAGGGTATTGGTGTACCGGCCAAAACGCTCGACCGTCCACTGGTAACCCTGGGGGACGACCTTGAAGCCCATGAAGAGGATGGCGATGGCCAAGCCCACGAAAAGAAGCAGTACGGTTCCGATCTGCATTGCGATTCCCTATCTGATGGTGTCAGTGAAACGACGTTCGGCCGATTGTAACGGTGTTGTGACCGATAAGAACGGTTTCACTGCGTAACAACCAACGGATTTGTTACCGGATCCCCAGGGGTCACCCGCAATACTTCCGCCATTGTCGTCAGGCCCGCCTCGACTTTCTGCAGGCCGGCCATCCGCAAGCTGCACATGCCTTGGGCAATCGCCGTATTGCGCAAAGCCTGCACGTCCGCGCCGGGCGTGATCAACGCCTTGAGTTCTTCGTTCAATACCATGATTTCGTAGACGCCGGCTCGCCCCCTATAACCGCTGTTTCGACATTCCACGCAGCCGACCGCCTCGTGGACCTCATCCAGCGCCCGCTTGCAGTGAGGACACAAAACCCGTACCAGCCGCTGCGCCATTACCCCCAATAACGTGGCTTTGATCAAATAATGTGCAATGCCCAGCTCCTGCAAACGGCTGATGGCACTCGGAGCATCGTTGGTATGCAGGGTCGACAGTACCAGGTGCCCGGTCAACGCGGCCTGGATCGCCATCTCAGCTGTCTCCTGGTCGCGGATCTCACCGATCATGATGATGTCCGGGTCCTGGCGCAGCAGGGCGCGGATGCCGCTGGCGAAGGTCAGGTCGATGTTGTGCTGCACCTGCATCTGGTTGAACGCCGGCTCGATCATTTCGATCGGGTCCTCCACGGTGCATAGGTTGACTTCCCGGGTCGCCAGTTGCTTAAGCGTGGTGTAGAGGGTGCTGGTCTTGCCGGAACCGGTGGGGCCTGTGACCAGGATGATACCGTTGGTCTGGCTCGTCATGGACTGCCATCGTTGCTGGTCATCGTCGGATAAACCCAACTGGTCAAAGCCCTTGAGCAGCACCTGCGGGTCGAAAATCCGCATCACCAGCTTCTCTCCAAACGCCGTGGGCAAGGTGCAAAGACGCAGCTCGACTTCCGCCCCGGCCGGGCTTTTGGTCTTGACCCGGCCGTCCTGGGGCCTGCGTTTTTCCGCCACGTTCATGCGTCCCAGGCTTTTCAGGCGGCTGACCACCGCCATCGTCACCTGGGGCGGAAACTGGTAGGCGTCATGCAGCAGCCCGTCGATGCGAAAGCGCACGCGGCCCTGTTCACGGCAGGGTTCGATATGGATATCACTGGCGCGCTGGGCGAAGGCGTACTGCAACAACCAATCGACAATATTGACGATATGCGCGTCGTTGGCATCCGGCTCTTGATCATTGGCACCGAGATTGAGCAGTTCGAGATGGCCTGGCGTCGCGACCTTCTGGTCGGCGCCGCTGACAGACTTCGCCAACCGGTAAAACTCGCCGATACAGCGTGTTATGTCCTGGGGGTTGGCAACCACGCGCTTGATGGAACGCTTAAGCACCTGTGCCAGCCCGGCTTCCCAACTGGTGACGTGGGGTTGGGCACTGGCGATGGTGACGGTTTGCGCATCTACCGCCACTGCGAGGATGGCATGGCGCTGTGCGAACGCGTGGGACATCAGCGGCACCACCGTCGCCACGTCGATCTTCAATGGATCGATACGCAGATAAGGTTGTCCGGACTGTTGGGCGAGCCATTCGGTCAGGGTTTCCAGGCACGGGCCCTGGGCTGCGATGCTCTCCAGGGGGTGCTGGGTATTGCTGGCCGGCAGCGCTGACAAGCGCTGCGCGGCATCAGGGGAGATCAGCCGTCCTTCGACCAAAGCCGGCAACAGTTGATGCAGTTCCAATCGTTGATCAACCGGCATGCAGGTTTTCCTGGGTGGCTGTGGGTGTAAATCCCAGGCTAGCTAGCCCCTGAATATCTTCCTCCCTGTGTGTATTGCAGACTTTTACTGTGCGACCGCCACCACCGCTTGAGGCCCTACGGAATCAGCCGACCACATATCCAGCGTGCACACGCTGATCAGGTTTCGAATCTTTTCACCGATCACTTGGGCCCGGTGCCAGCTCAGGCCGTCCATCACGATGTCGATGTTCAGCAGGTCCTCTTCCCGGTTCACCATGACCTGTCGTGGCGTGAGGAATTGCAGTGCGAAATAATTGAGGACCCGGCACAACAGGTCAGGCTCCGCTTCGGCCACGATCCGGTAATGCGCCTGGCAATGAACGCTGTTGACGGCCCACGCATCGACGCGGGTAACAGGGGAGGTGGTTTCAACGGCGTGCATAGGAAAGCTCCAGATTCGACTGTAGAAATTTTTACATTCGCCAAGGGAGATTTCTTATCTAAGATGAGCCTGATTTAGGTTTTATCGAATTGAACAATTCAATGTAAGCACTATTTGAGGTATTTGTATGCACAGCGAATTGGACGCCTACGATCGCCGTATCTTGGCCCTGCTGCAAGAAGACGCCTCCCTGTCCAGCGCGCAGATTGCCGAGCAGGTCGGCTTATCCCAGTCACCGTGCTGGCGGCGGATCCAGCGGCTCAAGGAAGAGGGTGTGATCCGCGGCCAGGTGACGTTGCTGGATCGCAAGAAGATCGGCCTCAACACGCAGATCTTCGCCGAGGTCAAACTCAACGCCCATGGGCGCTCCAACTTCACTGAGTTCACCGACGCGATTCGCGGGTTTCCAGAAGTGCTGGAGTGTTATGTGCTGATGGGGGCGGTGGATTTTCTACTGCGCATCGTCACCTCGGACATCGAGGCGTATGAGCGGTTTTTCTTCGAGAAGTTGTCGATGGTGCCGGGGATTCAGGAGGTCAATTCGATTGTGGCGTTGTCGGAGATCAAGTCCACCACCAGCCTGCCAGTGTTGCGCTGACAGGCCGGAGCTAGCGGTCTTACAGGCGCAGCAGAGTCTTCCACGCACGGTTCTGATACACCGCAATCGCCTGATGCATCCGCGCATCCAGCGACTCATCGGTAATCGGCTGGTTGGCCAGTAGCACCAGCTTGTTCAACTCGCCGTACAAACGGTCCAGCTCCGGGATGTCCACCACATGACGCGCATGGTGCAGCCAGGCCTGGATGCGCTCGATGCGCGGCAGTTGCTCAGCCAGGTCTTCCGGCTGTTGTTGGTAGCGCGGCAGTTGCAGGGCGACGGCATCGTCGGCCAGCAAGCGCGGCAGCCAGTTGGTGATTTGCGCAGCGCCCTGGCGGTTGCCGCGCACGTTGCGGTCGGCGGTCCAGGTGCGGGCCAGCAGCCAGCGCGAGGCGTTCAGTGAGAACAGGCCCCAGCGCACGTCTTCCAGTTCTTCGACGAACTGGTCCGGCGCGGCTTTGCGAATGTCTTCATCGTCGTCACCGGCTTGTACCAGCGGGCGCCAGTCTTCCAGCAATGCATCCAGTGCGCTGCGCAGTTCGCTGGTGGATTGACGCGGTGCGGCCTGGCCGAGGCTGCCGACCAGCGCGCGCAGTTCGCCGAGGGTGTCGACCCAGTCTTGCAATAGGCGCCAGTGGCCATTGAAACGGTATTGCTCGGCCAGGCGCTGGCTGCTGCCGAGCAAGTGCCACATGATCGCGGCGAAGGCGTCGTCCAGCGGCATTTCGGCGTGGATCTGTGGCGCCGGTAGGCTCAGGGAGTAGCTGCTCGCGTCGTACAGGCGGTAACCACGCTCGGCCTTGCTGATATCGCAGGGCATCAGGGCCAGGGTGGCAGCCAGCTCGGCGGCCAGTTCCAGCAGCGCGGCCGGTTCGCCTTCGCGCAGTTCCAATTCCAGCTCGCAGATTTCTTCTTTCTGCTTGCCGACGACCACGTGACCCAGGTCCAGGGCGGCTTCGATCACCACCTTGGCCTTGCCACGGCCCCAGGCGATTTCGGCGCGTTCACGCACGAAGTCGGTGGTGAAGATCGGCTTGAGGGTCTTTTTGTCCAACTCGGCCAGTTGCTCGGGCCAGCATTCGCCGTCGAGTTTTTTTAAATCGAGCTTGGCTTTGGCCAGGTCCCAATTGTATTCGTTACGTTCCGACAAACCGGCGACGCTCTGGCCACGGGTCTTGAGCGTCTGGATGATGTCGTCACCGTCCTTGCGCAGGCGCAGGGCGACTTTGGCCTGGGCCAGGTCGCGCTCGGGGGTGTCGAAATACTGGTTCATCAATTCACGGCGTTCCCAGCCACTTTTGTTGCGTTTTTTCAGCAGCGGGTGTTCACGCAGCGCGGCGAGGGTCTCGCGGCTGACGCGAAGCTTGATTTCAGTTTCTTTTTGCATGGCCGGTACATCCAGGATCGGGAGCGCAGCCGGGGAAAAGAGTGGCTGCCAAGGTCGTGCAGTGTACAGGACTGAGCCCGGCAACGTGCCGCAACGGTTTATTGTGTCGTGCAGATGGCTCTATAGTGGGGCTCATCCGGGAAGTCCAGAGGCCGCGTATGCCATTACCGTCCATGAAAGAGCAGTTCGCCGCGCTGATTGCCGCGCCGTCGGTCAGTTGCACCCAGGCGTCTCTCGACCAGACCAACCGCCCGGTGATTGATTTGCTCGCCAGTTGGCTGGGCGACCTGGGTTTCACCATCGACATCCAACAAGTCAGCCCCGGCAAGTTCAACCTCCTGGCCAGTTACGGCAGCGGCCCCGGCGGGCTGGTGCTGGCAGGCCATAGCGATACCGTTCCCTATGACGCCGCGTTGTGGAAGACCGATCCGCTCAAGCTGACGGAAGTCGACGGTCGTTGGGTAGGACTGGGCAGTTGCGACATGAAAGGCTTTTTCGCCCTGGCCATCGAGGCGGTGCTGCCGTTGTTGGATCAGCCGTTCAAGCAGCCGCTGCTGATTCTCGCTACCTGTGATGAAGAAAGCTCCATGTCCGGTGCCCGCGCATTGGCAGAGGCGGGGCGCCCGTTGGGCCGCGCAGCAGTGATTGGCGAGCCGACCGGGCTCAAGCCGATCCGCCTGCACAAAGGCGTGATGATGGAACGTATCGACATCCTCGGCCAAAGCGGCCATTCGTCGGATCCAAGCCTGGGGCACAGCGCCCTCGAAGCCATGCACGACGCTATCGGCGAACTACGCGGTCTGCGTCTGGCCTGGCAGCGCGAGTACCGCAATCCGCAATTCAGTGTGCCGCAACCGACCCTGAACTTCGGTTGCATCCACGGCGGCGACAACCCCAACCGTATCTGTGGCCAGTGTTCTCTTGAGTTCGATCTACGGCCCCTGCCAGGCATGGACCCGCAGGTGCTGCGCGACGCCATTCGGCAGAAGCTTGTGCCCTTGGCCGAACGCCATCGGGTCAAGATCGACTACGCGCCGCTGTTCCCTGAAGTGCCACCGTTCGAGCAACCCGAAGATGCCGAACTGGTGCGGGTGGCGGAACGATTGACCGGCCATCGTGCCGAAGCAGTAGCGTTCGGCACCGAAGCGCCTTATCTTCAGCGCCTTGGTTGTGAAACCCTGGTGCTCGGCCCTGGCGACATTGCCTGCGCCCACCAGCCGGGCGAATACCTCGAAATGTCACGCTTGACGCCTACAGTGCGTCTATTGCGGGAGCTGATCGAGCATTACTGCCTGAAACCCGCATAAATTAACCCCTGCCTATTCGTACATAAAAGGAGAGTGAGCGTGTCGCCAAGCCTGTTCCGACGATAACCATCAGCCCGCTGTGCGCTTTCAAGATTCATCCTTTTTCGGCTGCTTTTTATTACAGGCCCAGGTTCTATGCCCGACTACGTTAATTGGCTTCGCCACGCGTCTCCTTACATCAACGCCCACCGCGACTGCACCTTTGTGGTCATGCTGCCCGGCGATGGTGTGGAGCATCCCAACTTCGGCAATATCGTCCACGACCTGGTGCTGCTTCACAGCCTGGGCGTGCGCTTGGTGCTGGTCCACGGTTCGCGCCCACAGATCGAAGTGCGCCTTGAAGCGCGTGGCCTGATCCCGGCTTATCACGAAGGCATGCGCATCACTGACGCGGCGACGCTGGAGTGTGTGATCGACGCGGTCGGTCACCTGCGCATCGCCATTGAAGCGCGCCTATCGATGGACATGGCCTCGTCGCCGATGCAGGGCTCGCGCCTGCGGGTAACCAGCGGTAATTTCGTGACCGCACGTCCCATCGGAGTATTGGACGGCGTGGACTACCACCACACCGGCGAAGTGCGGCGTGTCGACCGCAAGGGTATCAACCGCCTGCTGGACGAGCGCTCCATTGTGCTGCTGTCGCCGTTGGGGTACTCGCCTACCGGTGAGATCTTCAACCTGGCATGCGAGGACGTTGCCACCCGCGCCGCCATCGACCTGGGTGCCGATAAGCTGCTGTTATTTGGCGCCGATATGGGCCTGATCGATGAAAACGGTCGCCTGGTGCGTGAACTACGCCCGCAACAAGTGCCGGCTCATCTACAGCGTCTGGGCAGCAATTATCAGGCTGAATTGCTCGACGCCGCCGCTGAGGCCTGCCGGGGTGGGGTAGGGCGCAGTCATATTGTCAGCTACGCCGAAGACGGTGCCTTGCTCACCGAACTGTTCACCCGGGACGGCGGCGGTACGCTGGTGGCCCAGGAACAATTCGAGCAGGTGCGTGAAGCGGCGATTGAGGACGTAGGCGGCTTGCTCGACCTGATCAGCCCGCTGGAAGAGCAGGGCATCCTGGTGCGCCGTTCGCGGGAAGTGCTGGAGCGTGAGATCGAGCAATTCAGCGTGGTGGAGCGCGAAGGCATGATCATCGCCTGTGCCGCGCTGTACCAGATCGCGGATTCAGACGCGGGCGAGTTGGCGTGCCTGGCGGTGAACCCGGAATACCGCCATGGCGCGCGTGGCGATGTATTGCTGGAGCGTATCGAAACCCGCGCGCGCGCGCAGGGTTTGAAGACGTTGTTCGTTCTCACCACCCGTACCGCCCACTGGTTCCGTGAGCGCGGGTTTGTGCCGAGCAGTGTGGATCGCCTGCCGTCGGCGCGGGCGTCGCTGTACAACTATCAGCGCAATTCGAAGATCTTCGAAAAGGCGCTGTAACCCGATTTCGGGAACGACTCAGGTCAAAAAATGTGGGAGCGAGCAATCCCGCTCCCACATGGATCAGTTCACGGACTGATAAATTTGTCAGTCACGAAGGCTGAGTAATCCGGCAGCACTACCTCAACCTTCCCCTGTTCCTTCAAGAACTTCGCCGTCTCTCCAATCGCCTTCGCCGTGCCGCCTTTGAGCAGTGCGTCGGTCTGCTGCGCCTTGGCGTCCGGGAAGGTGGTGCCGGCCAACAGCTCTGGAATGTCGGCGGCGTTTGAACCTGTCAGTTTGGCGATTTTCTGTACCGGCTCGGAATCCTCCGTCCAGGCATCTTTATGGGCGGCGTAGTCGGCGAAGGAGTCCAGCGTGACCTTGGCAAACTTGGCCACTACGTCAGGATGTTTTTCCGCGAAATCCTTACGCGCCACCCATACTTCAAACGTCGGTGCGCCCCACCGACCCACCTGGGCCGCGTCTGTCAGGGTCTTGCCGGTCTTGCGGATTTCGCCCAAAGCCGGCGACCACACGAAGGCTCCGTCGATATCGCCCCGTTTCCACGCAGCGGCAATCTCGGCCGGCTGCAGGTTCACCACCTTGATTTGCTGGGTGCCCAGGCCCCAGTGCTTAAGCGCGCCGAGCAGGCTGTAATGAGAGGTCGAGACGAATGGCGTGGCGATGGTTTTGCCGATGAGGTCTTCGGGTTTGTCGATACCGCTGCCGTTGCGGACCACCAAGGCTTCAGAAGTATTGATCTGCGCCGATACGATGAAGGCGACGATGGGTAGATTTCGTGAAGCCGCTGCGGCAAGGGGGCTGGAACCAAGATTGCCGATTTGCACATCGCCGGAGGCGATCGCTGTTACGACTTCCGGCCCACTGTTGAATCGGCGCCAGGCGATTTTCTCGCCAATGGCCTTCTCATAGAGGCCCTCGGCCTGTGGGACTTTGCTGGGGTCAATGCCCGTTTGGTAACCGATGGTTAAATCGGCCGCTTTGACACCAAAAGAAAATATTAGTGACACAAAAACTGTAACAAATTGACGGGAGGATGTGCGTTTGGCCATGATGGCGTCGCCTTTTTGATCGTGGGTGACGTATGCAACATTACGGCCACACTAATCGATCTAAAAAAGCGCTAACAAATACCCTTTAGGAATTAGCTTATGGAGCGGTTCGTCTACCCTGACTGGCCCGCGTCATGAAAATGCTTATTTCCAAATCGTATGAAAAAGAATGAAACAATTCTTTTTGGGTGTATGAAAAACTCATTACCCTGCAGGGACCAAATCAACTGCGATTAGACGAAGGTAGTAGACACACAAGGTTACGATTGACTTGGTAGTCACTATCTGGCGCTAATCGCGCATCTGTGGATCGAGGGCGTCAGACCCGAGACCAAAGAAATACAAAAATTAGAAATGAGAGGAGCGGTACATGAAGAAGTCCACCTTGGCTTTGGCTGTAGCTTTGGGCGCAATCGCCCAGCAAGCAGGCGCTGCCGGTTTCATCGAAGACAGCAAAGTAACACTGGGGCTGCGTAACTTTTACATCAATACGGATAACCGTGACGGCACTGTCAACAGCCCGGCGAACAAAGCTGCGAAAGTTCAGAGCAAGCAAGAAGAATGGGGCCAAGGCTTCGACTTGCGCTTCATCTCTGGCTACACCCAAGGCACTGTAGGCTTTGGTCTTGACGCTATCGGCCTGCTGGGTGTTCGCCTGGATTCCGGCGGCGGCACCAACGGCGCGACTGCTTCGTCTTACGGCGGCACCGTGTTCCCGAGCAAGTCCAATGGCGAAGCCGTTGATAACTACTCCAGCCTGGGCCTGACTGCCAAAGCCAAGATCTCTCAGACAGAACTGAAGCTGGGTACTCTGCAACCTAAGCTGCCGGTTATCGTGACCAACGACGGTCGTCTGCTGCCGCAGACCTTCCAAGGTGGCCAGATCACTACCAACGACCTCAACAAAGACCTGACGCTGGTTGCCGGTCAGATCGAAAAAGCCAAAGGCCGTAACTCCAGCAACGTCGACAACCTGTCGATCTCGGGTGCAAACTCCCGTGGCGCTAGCTGGCGTGACAGCAACAAATTCTACTACGCCGGTGGCGACTACAAGATCACCAAGGACCTGACTGCCCAGTACTACTATGGCAATCTGGAAGACTTCTACAAGCAGCACTTCCTGGGTCTGACCCACAACTGGGCCATTGGTCCTGGCGTATTGAAGTCTGACCTGCGTTACTTCAACAGCTCCGACGACGGTAAAAACGGTCACGAATCCGCCTACTTCTCGTCGGGCAACTATAGCGGCGTCAACTCCGGTCGCGGCAAGGTTGATAACAACCTGTACAGCGGCCTGTTCCTGTATACCGTTGCCGGTCATACCTTCGGTGGTGGTTATCAAGTCAGCAACGGTAGCAGCGACTTCCCTTGGTTGAACCAAGGCGACGGTTCGTCCGCTTACCTGACCACTGACATGCAGATCGCCAAGTTCGCCCGTGCTGGCGAACGTACCTGGCAAGCTCGCTACTCCTACGATTTCGCCAAAGTTGGCGTTCCTGGCCTGACCGCCGGTGTTGTGTACCTCAAAGGCACTGACATCGACACCGTCAACGGTAGCCGCGCTGAGTTCACCGGCCAGTCCGAGTGGGAGCGTGACATTACTGTTGCCTACGTCGTACCAGAAGGCCTGTTCAAAAACGTCGGTGTCGCTTGGAAAAACGCTATGTGGCGCAACGATGTTGCTGCCGCGCGCGATCAAGACGAAAACCGCGTTATCGTAAGCTACACCTACGCGTTCAAGTAACTGCGTAAAACCTTGCCCGGCGCAACACCGGGCAAGGTGTCTTGCTTTCAAGTCAGGCCAAACCCCCGCAGGCCCTTCTTGAACCCTTCTGTGTACAGCGTCTCAAGGCCTTCTCGAACCTTGGAAGCGATGTTGCTCCTCGCCTTTGCATCCGTCCAATGAACAGATTTTTAATATTCTTTTATCGTCTAGATAAATCGATATTTATTCTTTTTAAATAACCCACAATCCATGCACAGTGGGCTCCATAAGCACTCACCAGGAGCCACACCATGAGCCTAAGACTGGGCGATCTCGCCCCCGACTTCGAACAGGATTCCAGCGCCGGCACGATTCGTTTCCACGAATGGCTGGGCGATAGCTGGGGTGTGTTGTTTTCCCACCCGGCAGACTTTACCCCGGTGTGCACCACCGAGCTGGGTTTCACCGCCAAGCTCAAGGATGAATTCGCCAAGCGCGGCGTCAAGGCCATCGCCTTGTCGGTGGACCCGGTCGACTCGCACCACAAGTGGATCGAAGACATCAACGAAACCCAGAACACTGTCGTCAACTTCCCGATCCTGGCCGACGCCGATCGCAAAGTGTCCGACCTCTACGACCTGATCCACCCCAACGCCAGTGACACCCTCACCGTGCGTTCCTTGTTCGTGATCGACCCGAACAAGAAGATCCGCCTGACTATCACTTACCCGGCCAGTACGGGGCGTAACTTCCACGAAATTCTGCGGGTCATCGACTCGTTGCAGTTGACCGACAATCACAAAGTCGCCACGCCCGCCAACTGGCAGGACGGCGATGAAGTGGTGATCGTGCCGTCGCTTAAGGACGAGGACGAAATCAATAAACGCTTTCCGAAGGGTTATCGCGCGGTGAAGCCGTACCTGCGGCTGACGCCACAACCGAATCGCTGATCACATAGCAGGGGTTTTGAGGCCGTTTCGACGGCCTTTTTTTGTATGGAGATTGATAAGTCTTATATTCCTTTAAAGAATAAACAAATGAATAAATAAGATTTAAAGATATATGAATCTGCTGATAAGGTTTGTTCCATCTTGGCGCCATCGCCGCACAGCGAACCGCCGACACCTGCTCAAGGAATCCCTGCATGTTGGTCGTAACACTTGGAGGCAGTCCCAGCCAGCGTTCCCGCTCCGGGGTGTTGCTGGATAAAACCCGTCAGTGGTTGCAAGACAAAGGCGTAGAAGTGGTGAGTTACCAGATACGGGACTTCCCGGCTGAGGAGCTGTTGCATGCGCGCTTCGACAGCCCGAAGGTCATCGATCTACTGCAGCAAGTGGCTAATGCAGATGGCCTGGTGATCGCCACGCCGGTGTACAAGGCTTCGTTCTCCGGTGCGCTGAAGACCGTGCTGGACCTGCTGCCCGAACGTGCCCTGGCCCACAAGATTGTGTTGCCGATGGCCACAGGTGGCAGCATCGCCCACATGCTGGCCGTGGACTACGCCTTGAAGCCGGTGCTGTCAGCCCTGAAAGCCCAGGAATTGCTCCACGGTATCTTTGCCGAAGACAGTCAGATCGCGTACGGCGAAGGCAGTGCCCAGGCACAATTGGTGCCGGTACTTGAACAGCGTTTGCACGAAGCCCTGGAAACGCTTTACGGCGCCATGGCTCGTCGCCCGAAACCGCTGGACCCCCATGTGTTGAATGAACGTTTGTTGAGTGCTCGCTGGAGCATTTAAGCCACACCGAACTGTAAAAAAACTCACCTTACTCAGCCGCCAACGGCCAAGCAGGTGCAGCCAACCCCCTCATCGCATTATTTGGAGAGAGCGCCATGCGCACTGTCATCTTGCGCCGTGGTCTGGTCGCACTGTTTGCTGCGGCTGTGTCCTTCGGCGCCATTGTTCAAGCTCAAGCCGCCGAGACTTTGCGCATCGGTTATCAGAAGTACGGCACGCTGGTGCTGCTCAAGGCCAAGGGGTCCCTGGAAAAACGCCTGGCTGCCCAAGGCGTGAACGTGCAGTGGACCGAGTTTCCTGGCGGCCCGCAATTGCTGGAAGGCCTGAACGTCGGCTCCATCGACTTCGGCGTGACCGGCGAAACCCCGCCGGTCTTCGCGCAGGCCGCTGGCGCCGATTTGCTATACGTGGCCTACGAGCCACCCGCGCCGACCAGCGAAGCGATCCTGGTGCCGAAAGACTCATTGATCAAATCCGTGGCCGAGCTCAAGGGCAAGAAAATCGTCCTGAATAAAGGTTCCAACGTGCACTACCTGCTGGTGCGCGCCCTGGAAGACGCCGGCCTGAAATATACCGACGTGCAGACCGTATTCCTGCCGCCCGCCGATGCCCGTGCCGCGTTCGAGCGTGGCAGTGTGGACGCCTGGGTGATCTGGGACCCGTACCAGGCTGCCGCCGAGAAACAACTGCAAGCGCGCACCTTGCGTGACGGCACCGGCATCGCCGACAACCATCAGTTCTACCTGGCCACCAAGCCCTACGCCAGACAACATCCGGAAGTGATCAAGGCGCTGGTGGAAGAAGTGCGCGCCGTGGGCGAATGGTCCAAGGCCAATCCTCAGGAAGTCACCGAACAAGTCGCACCGCTGCTCGGCCTGCCGGCTGACATCACCCTGACCTCGGTGAAACGCCAAGGCTACGGCGCACTGTTCCTGACCCCGGAAGTGGTCGCCGCCCAGCAGAAAATCGCCGACAGCTTCTACCAACTCAAATTGATCCCCAAACCCTTGAGCATCAAGGACGTGATCTGGACGCCACCCGCCGCCGTGGCCAAAGCGCCTTAATCCGACTTCTTCAGGAGACAACTCCATGAGCCTCACTATTTTCTGGTTCCTGCCTACCCACGGCGACGGCCATTACCTTGGCACCGCCGAAGGCGCTCGCGCCGTTGACCACGGTTATTTGCAGCAAGTGGCCCAGGCCGCTGACCGCCTGGGCTTCGGTGGGGTGTTGATCCCGACCGGGCGTTCCTGCGAAGACTCGTGGCTGGTGGCCGCTTCGCTGATTGCGGTGACCCAGCGTTTGAAATTCCTGGTCGCGCTGCGCCCCGGGATCATTTCCCCGACGGTGGCCGCGCGTCAGGCCGCGACCCTGGACCGTCTGTCCGGCGGCCGTGCGCTGTTCAACCTGGTGACCGGCGGTGATCCGGAAGAGTTGGCCGGTGACGGCTTGTTCCTCAGCCATGAAGAGCGCTACCAGGCCTCGGTGGAATTCACCCGTATCTGGCGCCGTGTGCTGGAAGGCGAGACCGTGGATTACGACGGCGAACACATCAGCGTCAAAGGCGCCAAGCTGCTTTACCCGCCGATCCAGCAACCGCGTCCGCCACTGTACTTCGGGGGTTCCTCCGAAGCGGCCCAGGACCTGGCAGCCGAACAGGTGGAAATGGTGCTGACCTGGGGTGAGCCACCGGCAGCTGTCGCGGAAAAAATCGAGCAGGTACGGGCCAAGGCCGCCAAGCTGGGGCGTACCGTGCGCTTCGGTATTCGCCTGCATGTGATCGTGCGTGAAACCAACGAAGAAGCATGGAGGGCCGCCGACAAACTGATCTCCCACCTGGACGACGACACCATCGCCCGTGCCCAGGCCTCTTTGGCACGCTTTGATTCGGTCGGCCAGCAACGTATGGCGGCGTTGCACGGCGGTAACCGCGACAACCTCGAAGTCAGCCCCAACCTGTGGGCTGGCGTTGGCTTGGTGCGTGGTGGCGCGGGTACGGCGCTGGTCGGCGATGGCCCGACCGTGGCGGCACGCGTCAAGGAGTACGCCGCGCTGGGTATCGACACGTTTATCTTCTCCGGTTATCCACACCTGGAAGAGTCATATCGCGTCGCGGAACTGCTGTTCCCCCACCTGGATATCGAACGTCCCGAGTTGCCGAAAAGCGCCGGTTACGTCAGCCCGTTCGGCGAGATGGTCGCCAACGACATCCTTCCCAAAGCTGCGTCGCAGAGCTGAGGCAGCGCCATGAACTATGAAAAACTGAGCCACCGTGTGGCGCCCTGGGTACTGCCGATCCTATTGCTGGCGGTGTGGCAGTTGTCGGTGTCGGCAGGGTGGTTGTCGACCCGCATTCTGCCGGCGCCCAGTGCCGTAATCGCAGCCGGTGTCCATTTGGTCGCCAGCGGCGAGATCTGGACGCACTTGGCGATCAGTGGCTGGCGTGCCGGCCTGGGGTTTGTGATCGGTGGCAGCATCGGCCTGGCCCTGGGCTTTATCACCGGCCTGTCGAAGTGGGGTGAACGCCTGCTGGACAGCTCGGTGCAGATGATCCGTAACGTGCCGCATTTGGCGCTGATTCCGCTGGTGATCCTGTGGTTCGGCATTGATGAGACGGCGAAGATTTTCCTGGTCGCCCTCGGCACGTTGTTCCCGATTTACCTCAACACCTATCACGGCATTCGTAACGTTGACCCGGCGCTGGTGGAAATGTCGCGCAGCTACGGCTTGTCCGGTTTCAGCCTGTTCCGCCAGGTGATCCTGCCGGGCGCGCTGCCATCGATCCTGGTGGGCGTGCGCTTTGCCCTGGGCTTCATGTGGCTGACGCTGATTGTGGCGGAAACCATCTCCGCCAGCTCGGGTATCGGTTACCTGGCGATGAATGCCCGCGAATTCCTGCAAACCGACGTGGTGGTGCTGGCCATCGTCATGTACGCCATCCTCGGCAAGCTCGCGGACTTGGCGGCTCGCGGTCTGGAGCGTGTATGGCTGCGCTGGCACCCGGCTTATCAAGTGAATAAAGGAGGTGCGGCATGACAGCTCAACAACCCCCGCGCCTGCTCAAGGGCATCCCCCTGGCAGTACGCAAGTTGCGCAAGGCCTTTGGCGCGCGTGAAGTGCTCAAGGACATCGACCTGCACATTCCTGCCGGCCAATTCGTGGCGGTGGTCGGTCGCAGTGGCTGCGGCAAAAGTACCTTGCTGCGCCTGTTGGCCGGGCTGGACAAAGCCAGCGGCGGCGAGCTGCTGGCCGGTTCCGCACCATTGAGCGAAGCGAATGAAGACACGCGGTTGATGTTTCAGGAAGCGCGCCTGCTGCCGTGGAAAAAGATCATCGACAACGTTGGCCTGGGTCTCAAAGGCAATTGGCGTCCCAGGGCCTTGGAAGCCTTGGAAGCGGTCGGCCTCGCCGAACGTGCCAATGAATGGCCGGCGGCGCTGTCCGGTGGGCAGAAGCAACGTGTGGCCCTGGCCCGTGCGCTCATCCACCAACCGCGTTTGCTGCTGCTGGATGAGCCATTGGGCGCATTGGATGCCCTGACCCGCATCGAGATGCAACAACTGATCGAAAACCTCTGGCAGAAGCACGGTTTCACCGTGTTGCTGGTGACCCATGACGTCAGCGAAGCCGTGGCGATTGCCGACCGGGTGATTCTGATTGAAGACGGTGAAATCGGCCTCGACCTGATCGTCGACTTGCCACGCCCACGTGCCCGCGGCTCACATCGACTGGCGGCGCTGGAGGCCGAAGTGCTCAACCGTGTGCTGTCGCTGCCCGGCTCGCCGCCGGAACCCGAACCTGTTTCACCGCTGCCTACGCAATTGCGTTGGGCGCAATAAAGCAGCGGCAAGCTTCCAGCTACAAGCTGCAAGGGAAAGCAAAGCGCTTTTACTTGCAGCGTGTAGCTAACAACTTGCAGCTATTTCGACCCGAGGAGAAACCGTATGACTATTAAAGCTATCAACGTGCGTAACCAGTTCAAAGGCACCATCAAGGAAATCGTCGAAGGCGACGTGCTGTCGGAAATCGATGTGCAGACGGCGTCCGGCATCGTGACTTCGGTGATCACTACCCGCTCGGTCAAAGAGCTGGAGCTGGTGATTGGCAGCGAGGTGATTGCCTTTGTGAAATCCACCGAGGTATCGATCGCCAAGTTGTGACTGAAGCTCTTTGTCGCTTCTGAGATCGCCTTCGCGAGCAAGCCCGCTTCCACATTTTGATTTGTGAACACATTCATAATGTGGGAGCGGGCTTGCTCGCGAAGAGGCCGGTCCAATCAGCACGAGAGTCAGCGCGCAGCCACCCGCTTAGGCAAATACGCCGGCAAATAAAGCCCCACATACGCATCAAACACCCGCATCCCTTCCTCCGCCATGCGTGGGGTGATCAGCCCGTGCTGATGCACCGAGCGTGCATACACGCGGTCGCTCAACTCCAATGCCAAGGCAAACACATCCACATCGCTGGGCAGTGTGGGCACTTCGAAGTGGCGATTGAACACGTCCAGCATCAAGACTCCCAATTCCAGATCATGCTGACGATCCGCCTGGGTCACCTCCGTCAGCCCGTGCTGGGCCAGGATCAACTGGCGGGCGGCGGCATCCTGATCGTAGACAGTGAGCATGCGCTGCTCGACGATGTAAGACAGGTCGCGCCAATGCTTGAGTGAATCATGATCAATGGGCGCCTGAATCGCCGCCCGGAATGCGCCGTGTACGTCGGCGGTCAAGGCTTCCAACAGTGCCGGCACACTCGCGAAGAAGTGATACACCGACGACGGCGGGATCTGCGCCCGCTCCGCCACGCTGTAGATCGACAAACTCGCCACGCCTTCGGCAGCCAGCAGGGTGCGCGCGGCGTCGAGGATCGCGTCGATCCGGGCCTGGCTGCGGGCGCGGGGTTTGCGGGGGGCGGCGGGGCGGGTGGTCATGGAAGTCTCCTACAAGGCAGCGGGCATTGTATTAGAGAACCGCATAAAAAAAGCCGCAGGCCATACAGCCTGCGGCATTCTTTTATTGCAGCAACCGCTTACACGGTATGCAGGTACCAGTTGTACTCAAGGTCGGAGATGGAGTGTTCGAACTCTTCCAGCTCACTTTCCTTACAGGCGACGAAGATATCGATGTATTTAGGATCGATGTACTTGGCCATCACCTCGCTGTCGTCCAACTCGCGCAGGGCATCGCGCAGGTTGTTCGGCAGGCTCTGTTCGTTTTGCTCGTAGCTGTTGCCTTCCACCGGTGCGTTCGGCTCGATCTTGTTGGTCAGGCCGTGATGCACGCCTGCCAGGACCGAAGCCATCAGCAGGTAAGGGTTGGCGTCAGCGCCGGCCACGCGGTGTTCGATACGTACGGCATCAGATGAGCCGGTCGGTACGCGAATCGCCACGGTGCGGTTGTCCAGGCCCCAGCACGGCGAGTTCGGCACGTAGAACTGTGCGCCGAACCGGCGGTAGGAATTCACGTTGGGGCACAGGAACGCCATTTGAGCGGGTAGGGTCTCGAGCACACCGCCGATCGCGTGACGCAATGCGGCGTTCTGCTCGGGATCCTCGCTGGCAAAGATGTTCTTGCCGTCCTTGTCCAGAATGGAGATGTGTACGTGCAAACCGTTGCCTGCCTGGCCTGGGTAAGGCTTGGCCATGAAGGTGGTGTCCATCTCATGGTCGTAGGCGATGTTCTTGATCAGGCGCTTGAGCAGTACCGCGTAGTCGCAAGCCTTGATCGGGTCGGCCACATGGTGCAGGTTCACTTCGAACTGCGCCGGGGCACTTTCCTTGACGATGGCGTCGGCCGGAATGCCTTGCTCTTTGGCACCTTCCAGGATGTCCTGAAGGCAGTCGACGTATTCGTCGAGGTCGTCGATAAGGTAGACCTGTGTCGAGTGCGGGCGTTTGCCGGAGATCGGCGAGCGGGGCGGTTGTGGGCGGCCGTTCACGTTCTCCTGGTCGATCAGGTAGAACTCAAGCTCGAAGGCGGCGCAGATGGTCAGACCGAGGTCGTCAAACTTGCTTACAACTTGGCGGAGCACTTCGCGCGGATCGGCGAAGAAAGGTTCACCTTCCAGTTCGTGCATGGTCATCAGCAATTGCGCGGTAGGGCGCTTTTGCCAGGGTTCATTGCATAGGGTGTCGGGGATTGGATAACAGATTCGGTCAGCATCACCGATGTCCAGGCCCAGGCCGGTGCTTTCCACCGTAGAGCCGTTGATATCCAGGGCAAATAAAGAGGCAGGCAAGTTAATGCCCTTCTCGTAAACCTTGTGGAGGCTGGTGCGTTCGATGCGCTTGCCGCGCACCACACCATTCATATCCGCAATTAGAAGGTCTACGTACAGAACCTCAGGATGATCCTTAAGGAACGCGTTCGCTTCGTTAAGCTGAACGGCACGCGGGGGTACCGACATGATGCAACACCTTTGTTGTTAAAAATATCAATCATTGATCTTTTCTGGTTTCAGTCAACCCGAACGGCATGCTGAAGTCAAGCGAGGCCTTTTTTGCCCTAAAAAAGCGCCACGAAGGCTTTTTTGAGGCTTTTTGGGGCGGTTTTTTGGGTTTGAAGGGCTTGGGACTCGCAGGCTTGAGCGGACCGTGTTGTATTTTTTACGGGGGTGTTGTGTAAAAAAATGAACAAGGCTAAGCTCGATTCAAACCCATAACAGCAATAATACCGGGGTGCTTCATGTTTCACCTGCCGCCCAACGGCGTCTTTGCCTGCCTCAGCCAGGCGGTGTCATCCGTACATTCCTTCCGCGTGAATACCCGCGCACCGGCCAATATTCTTGACGCCCGGGCCGACCTCTTTTTTGCCTCCTCATTTGCCAACGAACAGCGTGCGCCTCGCGCGCTGCTCAAAATTGCGCACAACTTTGGCGTGAGGAATGCAACGCTGCAGCAAATGGCAGGTAAGCTCCTACCCTGAATGAAAAAACGACGCGGATGCTGCGTCAACCAACGCCTGGCCTTTAATGGATGCCAGGAAACCCAGCCCAGAGGCATTTATGAGTAACAACCTCGACCAGCTCACCGATTGGTTGAAAGACCACAAGATCACAGAAGTCGAATGCATGATTGGCGACCTCACCGGCATCACCCGGGGCAAGATCTCGCCGACCAACAAGTTCATCGCCGAAAAAGGCATGCGCCTGCCCGAGAGCGTGCTGTTGCAGACCGTGACCGGCGACTATGTCGAAGATGACATCTATTACGAATTGCTCGACCCGGCCGACATCGACATGATCTGCCGCCCCGACCAGAACGCGGTGTTCCTGGTGCCGTGGGCTATCGAGCCGACCGCCCAGGTGATCCACGACACCTACGACAAGCAAGGCAACCCGATCGAGCTGTCGCCGCGCAACGTGCTCAAGAAAGTCCTCAAGCTCTACGCCGACAAAGGCTGGCAGCCCATCGTGGCGCCGGAGATGGAGTTCTACCTGACCAAGCGCTGCGAAGACCCGGACTTCCCGCTGCAGCCGCCGATTGGTCGTTCCGGTCGCCCGGAGACTGGTCGCCAGTCCTTCTCTATAGAAGCCGCCAACGAATTCGACCCATTGTTCGAAGATGTCTACGACTGGTGCGAACTGCAGGAACTGGACCTCGACACGCTGATCCACGAAGACGGCACGGCGCAGATGGAGATCAACTTCCGTCACGGCGATGCCCTGTCCCTGGCCGACCAGATCCTGGTGTTCAAGCGCACCATGCGTGAAGCCGCGCTCAAGCATGATGTGGCCGCCACCTTCATGGCCAAGCCGATGACCGGCGAGCCCGGCAGCGCGATGCACCTGCACCAGAGCATCATCGACATCGCCACCGGCAAGAACGTCTTCTCCAATGAAGACGGGACCATGAGCCAGCTGTTCCTCAACCACATTGGCGGCCTGCAGAAGTTCATCCCTGAATTGCTGCCGTTGTTTGCCCCCAACGTGAACTCGTTCCGTCGCTTCCTGCCCGACACCTCGGCGCCGGTGAACGTGGAGTGGGGCGAAGAAAACCGCACTGTTGGCCTGCGCGTACCGGACGCTGGCCCGCAGAACCGTCGTGTGGAAAACCGCCTGCCTGGCGCCGATGCCAACCCGTACCTCGCGATTGCCGCCAGCCTGCTGTGTGGCTACATCGGCATGGTCGAAGGCCACAACCCGAGCGCGCCGGTGGTGGGCCGTGGTTACGAGCGGCGCAACCTGCGCCTGCCGTTGACCATCGAAGACGCCCTGGAACGCATGGAAAACAGCAAGACCATCGAGAAATACCTGGGTCAGAAATTCATCACGGGCTACGTCGCGGTCAAGCGGGCCGAGCATGAAAACTTCAAGCGCGTGATCAGTTCGTGGGAGCGGGAATTCCTGCTCTTCGCCGTCTGATGCGCCGGGCGCGCTCTTCACGCGGCGCGCCCTCACCTGAAAAGTCTAGGAGATTGGTATGTCCAGCAACAACCCGCAAACCCGTGAATGGCAAGCCTTGAGCAGTGATCACCACCTGGCGCCGTTCAGCGACTTCAAGCAATTGAAAGAGAAAGGCCCACGGATCATCACCAAAGCCCACGGCGTTTACCTGTGGGACAGCGAAGGCAACAAGATCCTCGACGGCATGGCTGGTCTGTGGTGCGTGGCGATCGGTTACGGTCGCGATGAATTGGCTGAAGCCGCCGCCAAGCAGATGAAAGAACTGCCGTACTACAACCTGTTCTTCCAGACCGCTCACCCGCCGGTGCTGGAACTGGCCAAGGCCATTTCCGACATCGCGCCCGCCGGCATGAACCATGTGTTCTTCACCGGTTCCGGCTCCGAAGGCAACGACACCATGTTGCGCATGGTCCGCCACTACTGGGCCATCAAGGGCCAGCCGAACAAGAAAACCATCATCAGCCGCAAGAATGGCTACCACGGCTCCACCGTGGCCGGCGCCAGCCTGGGCGGCATGACGTATATGCATGAGCAGGGCGACTTGCCGATCCCTGGCATCACTCACATCGCCCAGCCGTACTGGTTTGGCGAAGGCGGCGACATGAGCCCCGAAGAATTCGGCGTGTGGGCCGCCAACCAGTTGGAAGAGAAAATCCTGGAGCTTGGCGTGGAAACCGTCGGTGCCTTTATTGCCGAGCCGATCCAGGGCGCCGGCGGCGTGATCGTTCCGCCTGCCACCTACTGGCCGCGCATCAAGGAAATCCTCGCCAAGTACGACATCCTGTTTATCGCTGACGAAGTGATCTGCGGTTTCGGCCGCACAGGTGAGTGGTTCGGTAGCGATTTCTACGACCTCAAGCCGCACATGATGACCATCGCCAAGGGCCTGACCTCGGGCTACATCCCGATGGGTGGCCTGATCGTGCGCGATGAAGTGGTAGACGTGCTCAACGAAGGCGGTGATTTCAACCACGGTTTTACGTACTCCGGTCACCCGGTCGCTGCGGCAGTGGCACTGGAAAACATCCGCATCATGCGCGACGAAAAAATCGTTAACCGTGTGCACGACGAAACGGCACCGTATTTGCAGAAACGTCTGAGGGAATTGGCGGATCATCCGCTGGTGGGCGAAGTGCGCGGTGTGGGTATGCTCGGTGCCATTGAACTGGTGCAGGACAAAGCCACGCGCAAGCGTTACGAAGGCAAGGGTGTCGGCATGATCTGCCGTACGTTCTGCTTCGAAAATGGCCTGATCATGCGCGCCGTAGGCGACACCATGATCATTTCGCCGCCGCTGGTGATCAGCAAGGCAGAAATCGACGAGCTGGTGACCAAGGCTCGTCAATGCCTGGACCTGACTTTGGCGGCATTGCAGGGCTAAGTGCTAGGCTCAGAACGCAGCAGTTTTCGGCCGCTGCGTTTTGCGCAGTTATAAATGAGGCTTTGGTTGAAAGCCGGCCCTTGAACTTGCCAGACTGTCGCCCTGTTTTGTTGCCCTTTGGCTGGGCCTCGAAACATATGAAGCTTGTGGCCCAAAAAAGAAAAAATTGGAGCATCACCAAATGAAGGCATTAGGTTTGAAGAACGCTGGCAAGACCCTCCTCGCCTTGTCCCTGATGGGCGCAATGGCGGGCGCGGCCCAGGCCGACGATAAAGTGCTGCACGTCTACAACTGGTCCGACTACATTGCACCGGACACCGTCGCCAACTTTGAAAAAGAGTCCGGCATCAAAGTGGTGTACGACGTGTTCGACAGCAACGAGACCCTGGAAGCCAAGTTGCTGGCAGGCAAGTCCGGCTACGACATCGTTGTGCCGTCGAACAACTTCCTGGCCAAGCAGATCAAGGCCGGTGTTTACCAGGAGCTGGACAAGTCCAAGCTGTCCAACTACGACAACCTGAACAAATCCCTGCTCAAAGCCGTTTCGGTCAGCGACCCGGACAACAAGCACGCCTTCCCGTACATGTGGGGCTCGATCGGCATCGGCTATAACCCGGAGAAGGTCAAGGCCGCGCTGGGCGTGGACAAGATCGAGTCGTGGGACGTACTGCTCAAGCCTGAAAACATCGCCAAGCTGAAAAGCTGCGGCGTGAGTTTCCTCGATTCGCCAACCGAAATGCTGCCGATCGCGCTCCACTACCTGGGCCTGCCGACCGACAGCCAGAAGAAAGACGACCTCAAGCAAGCCGAAGCGCTGTTCCTGAAGATCCGCCCTTCGATCGGTTACTTCCACTCGTCCAAGTACATCTCCGACCTGGCCAACGGCAACATCTGCGTGGCCGTGGGTTACTCGGGTGACATCCAGCAGGCCAAGTCCCGTGCGGCTGAAGCCGGTGGCAAGGTCAAGGTGGCCTACGACATTCCGAAAGAAGGTGCTGGCAGCTTCTTCGACATGGTCGCCATCCCTAAGGATGCCGAGAACGTCGACGCAGCCTACAAGTTCATGAACTACCTGCTCAAGCCGGAAGTCATGGCGTCGATCACCAACAGCGTGCGTTTCCCGAACGGTAACGAGAAAGCCACCGCCCTGGTGGATAAAGACATCACCAGCGACCCGGGCATCTACCCGCCAGCGGATGTGCAAGCCAAGCTTTACGCCATTGCCGACCTGCCGGCTGCGACCCAGCGTGAAATGACACGTAGCTGGACCAAGATCAAGTCGGGTAAGTAAGCCCTGAAACCTGTGAAGGGGCAGTTTGACTGCCCCTCTCACAAATTAAATAACAGAAAGTTTTGCCGGATCGGTTTATCGAGGGTAAGTTGCGCGCCGGTTTTGTTGCCGGGCAACAACTTTGGGCCCAACTATTTAAGAGGACCTCCACTTGCCAATTTCTTTATTTCGCAAAGCCATGCTGGTGGGTGCAGGTATCACGCTGACGTTGAGCGTGCAGGCAGCACCGACGGTGCATATTTATAACTGGTCGGATTACATCGGCACCGACACCCTGGCCAACTTCGAAAAGGCCAGCGGCATCAAGCCCGTGTATGACGTGTTTGACTCCAACGAAACCCTGGAAGGCAAGCTGCTGGCCGGGCGTACCGGCTACGACGTGGTGGTGCCGTCCAACCACTTCCTGGGCAAACAGATCAAGGCCGGGGCGTTCCAGAAGCTCGACAAGTCACTGCTGACGAATTACGCCAACCTTGACCCGGCGCTGCTCAAGCGCCTGGAAAAGAACGACCCCGGTAACCAGTACGCCGTGCCGTACCTGTGGGGCACCAATGGCATCGGCTACAACGTCGATAAAGTGAAGGAAGTGCTGGGCGTCGACCATATCGATTCCTGGGCCGTGCTGTTCGAGCCGGAGAACATGAAGAAGCTGGCGACCTGCGGCGTGTCGTTCATGGACTCGGCGGATGAAATGCTGCCGGCGGTGCTCAACTACATGGGCCTGAACCCTAACAGCACGAACCCGGAGGATTACAAAAAGGCCGAAGAGAAGCTGCTGAAAGTGCGGCCGTACGTGACCTACTTTCACTCTTCCAAATACATCTCGGACCTGGCCAACGGCAACATCTGCGTGGCCGCAGGTTTCTCCGGCGATGTGTTCCAGGCCAAGGCCCGCGCGGCCGAGGCAGGCAAAGGCGTGAACATCGCCTACACGATTCCGAAAGAAGGCGGCAACCTGTGGTTCGACGTGCTGGCTATCCCCAAGGATGCCACCAACGTCAAAGAGGCCCACGCCTTCATCAACTATTTGCTGCAACCTGAGGTGATTGCCCAGGTCAGTGATTACGTCGGTTACGCCAACCCTAACCCAGGGGCGGACAAGCTGATGGAGCAATCGATACGCACGGACGAAGCGGTTTACCCACCGCAGGCGGTACTCGACAGGACCTTTGTCAATTTCGAGCTACCCCCGAAAGTGCAACGTTTGATGACCCGTAGCTGGACCAAGGTCAAGACGGGCAAGTAAGGCTCAACCTATCAAGGTTCGTCCGTATTGGACGTTCTGCACTCTTTTTTTTCTGGGAGTTTCGTAAATGGCAGTTGCCTCCGGCGCCTATAAGAAAGCCCTCGAAGGGGACCAGACACCGAAGAAGGTGCTGGTCAAAATCGACCGGGTCACGAAGAAGTTCGACGAGACGATTGCCGTGGACGATGTGTCCCTGGAAATCAAGAAAGGCGAGATCTTCGCCCTGCTCGGCGGTTCGGGTTCGGGCAAGTCCACCTTGCTGCGCATGCTCGCAGGTTTCGAGCGCCCGACCGAGGGCCGCATCTACCTCGACGGTGTGGACATCACCGACATGCCGCCCTACGAGCGGCCGATCAACATGATGTTCCAGTCCTACGCCTTGTTCCCGCACATGACTGTGGCGCAGAACATTGCCTTCGGCCTGCAACAGGACAAGATCCCCAAGGCTGAAGTCGACGCCCGTGTCGCGGAGATGCTCAAGCTGGTGCAGATGAGCCAGTACGCCAAGCGCAAGCCGCATCAGTTGTCCGGCGGCCAGCGTCAGCGTGTGGCCCTGGCCCGCTCCCTGGCCAAGCGCCCGAAACTGCTGTTGCTCGATGAGCCGATGGGCGCTCTCGACAAGAAGCTGCGTTCGCAGATGCAGCTGGAACTGGTGGAAATCATCGAGCGCGTCGGTGTGACCTGCGTGATGGTGACCCACGACCAGGAAGAGGCCATGACCATGGCCGAGCGCATCGCAATCATGCACCTGGGCTGGATCGCCCAGATCGGCAGCCCGATCGACATCTACGAAACGCCTACCAGCCGCCTGGTGTGTGAGTTCATCGGCAACGTCAACATCTTCGACACCCAAGTGGTCGATGACGCCGAAGGTCACGCAGTGCTCAAGTGCCCGGACCTGGATCGCGACATCTACGTGGGCTACGGCATCGCTACCGCCGTGGAAGACAAGTCGGTGACCTACGCGATCCGCCCGGAAAAACTGCTGGTCACCACCGAAATGCCGACCTGCGAGCACAACTGGTCCAGCGGCAAGGTACACGATATTGCCTACCTGGGCGGCCACTCGGTGTTCTACGTGGAGTTGCCGAGCGGCAAGCTGGTGCAGTCCTTCGTGGCCAACGCCGAGCGCCGTGGTCAGCGTCCGACTTGGGGTGACCAGGTCTACGTATGGTGGGAAGACGACAGCGGCGTGGTACTTCGCTCATGAATATGAAGAAGTTCAAGCGGCGCTTGGATCGCATAATCCCCAATGGCAAGCAGGTGGTCATCGGGATTCCCTTCCTGTGGCTGTTCCTGTTTTTCGCACTGCCGTTTTTCATTGTATTGAAGATCAGCTTTGCCGAAGCCGATGTAGCGATTCCGCCCTACACCGAGATCTACACCTACGTTGAGCAGAAGCTGCAACTGGTGCTGAATCTGGCCAACTACCAGTTGCTGGCCGGCGATGAGCTGTATATCTCTGCGTACCTGGGCTCGCTCAAGATGGCGTTCTTCAGCACGCTGCTGTGCCTGCTGATCGGGTATCCGATGGCCTATGCCATTGCCACCGCGCGCAAAGAGATGCAGACCGTGCTGGTGCTGTTGATCATGATGCCGACCTGGACCGCGATCCTGATCCGCGTGTATGCGTGGATGGGCATTCTCAGCAACAACGGTTTGCTCAATGGCTTCCTGATGTCCATGGGACTGATCAACGAACCGCTGCAGATCCTCAACACCAACATCGCGGTGTATATCGGCGTGGTCTATTCGTACCTGCCGTTCATGATCCTGCCGTTGTACGCCAACCTGGTGAAGCACGATCAGAGCCTGCTGGAAGCCGCATCGGACTTGGGTTCGAGCACCTTCAACAGCTTCTGGAAGATCACTGTGCCGCTGTCGAAGAACGGCATCATCGCCGGCTGCATGCTGGTGTTCATCCCAGTGGTCGGCGAGTTCGTCATCCCGGAACTGCTGGGCGGACCGGAAACCCTGATGATCGGTAAAGTGTTGTGGCAAGAGTTCTTCAACAACCGTGACTGGCCGGTGGCTTCTGCCTTGGCGGTGGTGATGCTGGCGATCCTGATCGTGCCGATCATCCTGTTCAACCGCAGCCAAGCCAAAGAGATGGAGGGCAAGATATGAAGCGCTTCAGTTTCTCGAGTTTCATGCTGGTGGCGGGGTTATTGTTCATCTACCTGCCGATGCTGATCCTGGTGATCTACTCGTTCAACGAATCCAAACTGGTGACGGTATGGGGCGGTTGGTCGATCAAGTGGTACGTGGGCCTGCTGGACAACACCCAGTTGATGGGCTCGGTGGCGCGCTCCCTGGAAATCGCCTGCTACACGGCGGTGGCCGCGGTGGCATTGGGTACATTGGCGGCGTTTGTGCTGACCCGTATCAGCCAGTTCAAGGGCCGCACCCTGTTCGGCGGCCTGGTGACGGCGCCGTTGGTGATGCCGGAAGTGATCACCGGTCTGTCGCTGTTGCTGCTGTTCGTGGCCATGGCGCAGATGATCGGCTGGCCCCAGGAACGCGGCATCGTCACCATCTGGATCGCCCACACCACGTTCTGTGCGGCGTATGTGGCGGTGGTGGTGTCGGCGCGCCTGCGTGAGCTGGACCTGTCGATCGAAGAAGCGGCGATGGACTTGGGCGCGCGCCCGTGGAAGGTGTTCTTTCTGATCACCATCCCGATGATCGCGCCGTCGTTGGCGGCGGGCGGCATGATGTCGTTTGCGCTGTCGCTGGATGACTTGGTATTGGCCAGCTTCGTGTCGGGGCCGGGTTCGACCACCTTGCCGATGGAAGTGTTCTCGGCGGTGCGCCTTGGGGTTAAACCCGAGATCAACGCCGTGGCCAGCCTGATCCTGTTGGCGGTGTCGCTGGTGACTTTCCTGGTGTGGTTCTTCAGCCGTCGTGCCGAAGAGCACCGCAAGAAAGCCATTCAGCAGGCCATCGAAGAAGCAGCGGCGGATGGCTGGAAACAGCCGGACAAGCGTCGGGCACCTGCACCGGTCTAACTGACGGAACGCGGTAAAAAATGTGGGAGCAGGCAAGCCCGCTCCCACAGTTGATTGCATTTCAGGTCAACTATGCAGTCCAGGGAGACTTGCGAATCACCTCCACAAAATTCATCGGCTTGAACCCCGGCTCCTGATCCACCAGCACATCCGTCTTCACGTTGCCAAACGTGGTCTGCGGACGATGGCGCAAGCCGTCGGCAAACGCGCAGATGATGCATTCCTTGAACCCTTCACCCCGTGGATGCGCATGCACCACGGCTTCGCGCTGCACGGTGGAAAACGCAGCGTAGTCCATGCCCAGCACGTCCATCTCCACACCGGCCGTCACCAGCGCCACGGTCGGGCGCAGATGCTGCGGCACGCCCGGTGTGGTGTGCAGGGCGATGGACAGCCACACCTGTTCGATATCGTCATCGCTCAGCCCGTAAGGCTTGAGGAAGGCGGCAGCCGCGTTGGCACCGTCCACTTCAAAGCGCTCGTTGTCACTGCGATGGCCTTCGACCAGGCCCAGGTCATGGAACATCGCGCCGACGTAGAGCAATTCCGGGTTGTACGCGAGTTGCTTGCGTTCGCCGCTCAAGGCGCCAAACAGAAACACCCGGCGGGAGTGGTGGTAGAGCAGGTCGGATTCGACGTCGCGGATGTATTCGGTGGTGGCCTTGGCCAGGGCGCTGTCCGGGATCTGGATGCCGGCGATGGTGGTGCTCATGGTCGTTCTCCTCAACAAAGCGCCGTGGGTGGCGCCGATGAGTCCAGTCTGGTCGCGCGCTCGCGAAGGAGCTATGGCGGCGAGGGAGCGATCCCGGCCAATGTGCCGTCACATCGTGCCAGCCGGAATAATCTCTTGAAGCCTGAGAGGATCAAGTGTGGGAATGGGCTTGCCCGCGAAAGCGGTATGTCGGTTAATACATGTGCCGACTGATCCACCGCATTCGCGAGCAAGCCCGCTCCCACAGGGGTGTGTTCATTCAGTTAACCAAGGCTAACCATTCATGGGCAAAACCGTCGCCATCCTGATCTTTCCCGGCGTCCAGTCACTGGACGTGACCGGCCCCATGGATGTGTTCTGCGAAGCCAACCGCTTTTTGCCGCCGCAAGACCATTACCAATTGGAGGTGATCGGCTTCGGCCACGGCAGCATGGCGGCTTCCAATGGCCTTTCATTGCAGGCTCACCGGCACTACAGCGAAGCGCTTCAGCCCTACGACCTGCTGTTGGTCGCCGGCGGCCCCCAGTTGCCCTTTGAAGACTTCGGCGCCGAATTTGATGACTGGCTGCGCGGCGCCACTGCCCGTGCGCAACGTTTCGGCTCGATCTGCAACGGTGCCTTCATGCTGGCGCGCGCCGGGCTGTTGGCTGGCAAAACCGTCACCACCCACTGGAATGACGCGGCGGATCTGGCGCGGCTGTGCCCCACGGCCCAAGTAGAAGCCGACCGCCTCTATGTGCAGGACGGCAACCTCTACACCTCGGCCGGGGTCACGGCGGGCATTGATCTGTCACTGTATTTGCTGGCCCAGGATCACGGCCCGGAAGTCGCGTTGAGCGTGGCCAAGCGCTTGGTGGTGTTCACCCAGCGCTCAGGCGGGCAGTCGCAGTTCAGCCCGTTTCTCACACCGCACGCCGAAAACACCTCGGCAGTGGCGCTGGTGCAGCTTTACGTGTTGGCGAACCTCACCGGGGATTTGACCATTGCCGACCTGGCCAGGGCGGCCAATATGAGCGCGCGCAATTTCTCTCGGGTGTTTGCCCGTGAAGCGCGGATCACGCCGGCGGAGTTTGTCGAGCGGGCACGGGTAGACGCGGCGCGGGTGATGCTCGAAAGCAGCCTTGCGCCGCTCAAGACCGTCGCCTATCAATGCGGTTTTCGCGACGCCCAGCACATGCGCAGTGTATTCAACCGCCGGCTGGGCGTGACGCCGCAACAGTTCCGGCTTAACTTTGCGGCGCCGGTTTGAGGGTGTCGTAGGCTTCCAGCGCGCGCAGCGAGTAGATGTACGCCGCGCCCGCATTCAGCGAGATGGCGGTGGCCAGTGTCGCGGCGACTTCTTCACGGGTGGCGCCGGCCTTGATCGCCGCGTCGGCATGCACGCCGATGCAGCCATCGCAGCGCGTGGTGATGGCCACGGCGATGGAGATCAGTTCACGGGTCTTGGCGTCGAGCACGTTGTTTTCTTCGGCAGCCTCGCCCAGCGCCATGTAGGCTTTGACCATCTTCGGGTTGCTCTTGCCCAGCGCGCCAAAGGCTTTCTTCACGGTAGGCAGCAAGTCGGACCAGTTATTGAACATTGCGGTAACTCCTGAACAGGTTTGGTTGGTGTAGAACCAGTCTCTTCCGTTCTGGGGCGGCGTTATTGTTCAATCCGCTCATCTTTTTGACCGATGCTCGCAAATGAACTCGATCGACACACTCATCGCGCTGGCCAACCTGCGCGGCAGTCTGGATTTACGGTGTCAGTTCCAAGGAGAATGGGCGCTGGACCACGCGCCGGAAAGCCTCGGTGTGGCGCCTTACCACATCGTGCTCAGCGGCATCTGTCGTGCCGAGTTGTCGGGCGGCCAGCAAGTGACGCTGGGGGAGGGCGACATCCTGCTGATGCCTGGCGGTGCCACGCACTTGTTGCGCAGCCAGGGCGCCCGGATTCAGCCAATACAACCCCAGGTGATTGAAGGCGGCGTACTCAAGGTACATCGCTTGGGCAGTGATCGACCGGACCTGGACATGCTCTGTGGCAGTTTCCACTACAACCGCCAGTCATTGTTGCTCGGCGCGTTGCCGGAGTACCTGGTGGTGTCCAGCCGCGAGTGGCAGGGCGACGGGCAACTGGCGGCGTTGATCGCGTTATTGCGCAGTGAAGCGGACGGCCAGCAATTGGGCGCGCGCTCCTTTATCGACGCGTTGTCGTCGGCGCTGTTCACGCTGATCCTGCGCACCTGGCTGAGCCGCCAGGCGCCCGCGGCCGGCACCTTCGCGTTGCTCGCCGACAAGCGCTTGAGCAAAGCCTGGCAGGCGATGCTGGCCGATCCGGGGCATGAGTGGACCATCGACAGTCTGGCGGCGGCTGCGACGATGTCACGCGCTACTTTCATGCGCACGTTCGTGAAAGTGGCAGGCGTGTCGCCGTGGGGGCTGCTGACTCAGTTGCGCATGGAGCTGGCCTTCAACCTGTTGCGCCAGTCGCACCTGAGCCTGTTGGATATCGCGGCCCAGGTGGGTTACCAATCCCAGGCAGCGTTCAGCAAGAAATTCAAGGAGACCTATGGCGAGGCGCCGGGGCGCCTGCGGTCATCGGGCGGGTAGCAACTTGAGGGTGTCACGGGTGTTGGCGGTGACTTCCTCGTCAGTGAAATGTGCCTGTTCGTAGCCGCCTTCGATGTAGGTTTCCGCCTGGTCGCCGTAATGCCGGTCAAACGGCACGCCGCTTTGGCCGACCGGATTGATGGTCAACGCGTGGGCCGCGTCGGCGAAGTCGATCAGACGACGGGTCGAAGGCCCATAGGTAACGGGCCACGGTGCCGGTCCGATATTGGCTGACTGGTTGTTTGGTACTTCGTGGGTGCCCGGCGCTGGGAACGGGCCGACATTGACGATCAGGTCCAAAGGTTTCTGCGAGCCCAGTGGGTGGCTGTGGGTCAGGGTATGGGCCTTGCCCCACTGCCATTGACTTGGGTCATCGCCGAACGCGGCCTTCAGATGCGCGAGGCTGTTGTCCCAGGCGAGCTTGACGGTGTCAGCGCGCTTACCGTCCCACCACGGCGAATCCGGCGTGGCGGCCAGGCGTGGCAGCGCGGCGTCGATCACGCGGGTGCCGAGCAGGGTCTTGAACAGGTTGTCGCCAAGTTTCGGGTGGAAGGCGGCGTCAGCCAGGTTGAACAGGAACTGGTTGAACAGCGTGGCGCTGGTCGAGTCCAGCGGGTAGTCACCCTTCCAGCTTGCAAGCTGCTCCACCAGTTTCAATTGCGCGGGATCTTTGACCACTTCGCGCAGCACCGGCAACAGCGGCGCCAGCAAGCGTGGGCCGAAGGCGGTGGTGGTGCCAAGCTGCAAGGCCTGGCTGTTGTTCACATCCCACTTCACGTTCTTGTCGCTCAGTTGCGCGTTCAACTGTTGCCCACGATCAGCCAGGTTGTAGTAACCGGGAATCTCCATGCCGGTCGGCGAGACCGGCTGGGCATTGGCCGACACCACGTAACCGCGCACCGGGTTTTCTTCCTGAGGGTTGGCGCTGAAAGGATAGAAGCCAAGCTTGTCGGCCTGGGCGGTGCTGCCGTCGAGAATAAACCCGGCATTGACCCCAGCCGGCCGAATAGGCAATTGCGCTGCCGCCCACCAGCCGATATCGCCCTTGGCATTAGCCCACACGATGTTAAGGCCTGGCGCGGATACCTTGGCCGCCGCCGCACGGGCCTTGACCAGCGTGTCGGCGCGGTTGAGCTGGTAGAACCCTTCAAGGATCGGGTTCTGGGTATCGAGGAACGCCCACCACATGGCAATCGGCGTTTTGCCGGCGTTTTCGCCCAGCACGTCATTGATGATCGGGCCGTGCGGGGATTGGCGCAGCGTCAACGTCACTGGCGCCTGGCCCTTCACCGCAATCTGCTGCTCGGTGCTGGTCATGTCGACCCATTGGTCGTGGTACCAGACCTGATTGGCGTTGTCTGGGTTGACCTTCTCGGCGATGAGGTCGAGGTCATCGTTCTGGAACATGGTCAGGCTCCAGCCAAAATCCAGGTTGTGCCCCAGGAATGCCACCGGCACCAGTGCGTTGTGGTAGCCATACAACTCGAACCCCGGTGCTGACAGCTGTGCCTCGTACCACACCGACGGCACCGAGAAACGGATGTGTGGATCACCGGCCAGCAACGGTTTGCCGCTCTTGGTGCGGTTACCGCTGATGGCCCAGGCGTTGCTGCCTTCGAACTGCGGCAGGCCGTTATCGGCCAGGGCCTGTTCGCTCAAGGAGGCGAGGGCGCCGAGGGTCTGCCAATCGCTGGTGGCGAGGTTGAGGGCGCCTTTGGGTTGCCAGTCCAGGTCGAAGACTTTCAGGTAGTCGCTGCCCAGTTGGTCGCGTACGTAAGTCAGCAAAGGCTCAGTACGAAACGCGGCAGCAAAGCTATAGGCCATATACCCGGCGACGCTGATGGTGTCCTCGGCGGTAAACGGCCGCTTGGGGATGCCCAGCACGTCGAACTCCATCGGGCTGGCGTGGCTGTCCTGATACTGGTTGATCCCGTCCAGATAGGCTTGCAGGGCCTTCCAGTGCGCTGACTCATGGTCCAGTTGCGCCACATAGGTGGCCGCGCGGTCGCGAATGCGCAGGCTGCGGAACAGCTTGTCGGTCTCCAGCACCTTGGGCCCCAGCACCTCGGCCAGCTCGCCTCGAGCCAGGCGCCGCATGATCTCCATCTGGAACAGGCGGTCCTGGGCGTGCACGTAGCCGAGGGCGCGGTAAAGGTCGGTCTCGTTCTCGGCGCGAATGTGCGGTACGCCACGGTCGTCGTAACGCACAGTGACCGAGCCCTGCAGATGGGCCAGTTCAACCGTGCCCTGGCGGGTGGGTTGCTTGCTGTACACGTACCAACCGGCGCCGAGGGCGACCAGCACGATAAGAACCGCGAAAACCCGCAAGACGCGCTTCATGAACATTCCTTACCAAGGGTGGGGTGGCGAGTTACGAGCCTTTTGGCCATGAACAATAGCAGCCCACCGCCAAGGTGTGCGTGGCATTCACCTCGCGTCCCGCTTCCAGGGCCTTCAAGATCGGCTCAATAAAACTGTTGCTGGAATTGCACGTGAGGCCTTCGCTGTAGGGGCCGAAATACGCAAGCTTGCCGCTGCGATCCCAGATACCCACGGCAGGGCTGGCCGGCACCTGCTCAGCGCCGGGCAGGGCGGTGAGGGGTTTCATCGTGCGCAGGTTGTCGGGCAATTGGCCGTGGCTGCCGGGTTTTTGCAGGGCGTAGAACTCGACGCCTTGGGGCCCGTACTGCTCGATCAATTCGCCCAGGTGCTGCTGATTACCGACGTTGCACGGGCAGGCCGGGTCCCAGAAGTGCACCAGGCGGATCGGGCCGGGACCGGCGAGGTCGGCAGGCAGCTTCAAGGGGTCGCCGGAAAACACCGCCGTGTGCTCACTGAAGGCACGCAAGTAGCGGCCCTGAAACCAGTCATACGCCGCCCACAGCACGCCGACGCAGATAACCAGGATCAGGCCGGCGAAAGAGGCGGTACGGTAGGGCTGTCTCATTCAGATGTATCCTCAGAGGTCGCGTAGCTTGCCATGCTTGTCCTGACAGATGAATATCGCAGCTCGATATTCATCTTTGCCGCAAGTCTGGAAGCCTTTATGCCCGTTACCTTTGACCCCGATCATCTGCGCGAAAGCTTGCGACCCCTAGTGGATGCGCAACCGCTTTCAGCCGAGGCGCGGGTATACCAGCGTTTCTATGGGCTGGACCAGGCCGTGAGCCGCCTGGGGCGCTTCGAGGTGGAGGGGTTCGAGGTGGTGGCGCAAGTGTGGTGGCCGCTCACGCCGGTGGCGACGATGTTCATGTTCCACGGCTTCTACGATCACATGGGGTTGTATGGCCATGTGGTGAAGTGGGCGCTGGACCAGGGCTTCGTGGTGATCGCCTGCGATTTGCCGGGGCACGGCCTGTCCAGCGGCGCACGCGCCAGCATCGATGATTTTGCGGCGTATCAACAGGTGGTGAAAGCGCTGTTTGCCCAGGCGCAAGCACTGCAACTACCGCAACCCTGGCACCTGTTCGGGCAAAGCACCGGCGGGGCGGTGGTGGTGGATCACCTGCTCAACCATGGCGCCGATAGCCCCGCCCAAGGCAGGACCTTCCTGCTGTCACCTCTGGTGCGGCCGCGTGCCTGGGGGTGGTCGCAGGTCAGCTACTACCTGCTGCGTCCGTTCGTCAAAGGCATTGCGCGGCGGTTCAGCGAGAACACCCACGATCCGGCGTTCAAGCCGTTCCTGGAAGCCGACCCGCTGCAGCCGCGTCAACTGCCGACTGCCTGGGTAGGCGCCTTGGCGCGCTGGATCAAACGCATCGAAGCCGCACCGCGCAGTACGCGGCGGCCGGTGATCGTGCAGGGTGAGGAAGACATGACGGTGGATTGGCAGCACAACCTGCACGTGTTGCGCGGCAAGTTCGACCAACCCGAGGTATTGATGCTGCCGCGTGGCAGGCATCATCTGGCCAATGAGATCCCGGAGATTCGTGATGAGTACTTCAAATACTTGACGGATCACCTGAAGTAACACGCTCTCACAGTTGTTACTGCGCCAGGCTTGAGGTGCTCTGGCCGACTGCCAGTCCGGCGCGAATGGCTGCGAGTGCCGCCTGGTAATACGCCTTACCTTCCGGTGACTCGGCAAATGTCGCGAACTCTTCCAGCTCCGGGTCGGACAAATCCCGATAGACGTACAGCAGCGTGTTGTTCAGGTCCTTGTCGATCTGCTGCATCAGCCGCTCGCGCTGTCCGTTCAACATACCCTGGGCTTGTCCGCCGCCCAGCAGGCCGGGAATCATCTGGCTCAGGCTATCGGCCGCCACGCCGGCAATCGCCAGGCTGACTTCCGCGCCGGCTTCACGCGCCGGCAGCGCTTGGGCCAGGTGGCCGATGATCAGGCTGCGGGTGGCGTCGGCTTCGATCTTCGGCAGGCCTTGGGCGTTTTTCGCCAATTGATCGCGGCGCGTGGCAAGCAGTTCGGCGGCAACAATCTTGCGGCCCAGGGGCGATTGGAAAAACGCCAGGGCAGGTTTGGGGTCTGCGAGGTTTTTGCGCAATTGCGCTTCGGCACGCTGGTCCACGGCCTGGGCGGCAAAACGTTTATTGCTGTTGTCCACCAACGCCTGGTACACCGCCGGCGGGAGGCTATTGCGGTAGCGTTGCTGGGCAGCACTGAGGGCGTCATTGAAATGCGCACGTTGCTCGGCCCAGCCGGCGACCTTGTACAACTGGTCATGGCCGTCTGCCCAGGCGGGCAAAACGCAGAACATCAGCAAGGAAAAAAACAAACGACGCATATGGACTCCTGTCAGTCGGCCACTATTGTCCGTGTCGGGCGTGGGATTTGTCGAGAAGTCCTATCAGTCACCTGACTAAAGTGTATTCAGACGCTCGACGGCTCTGTCCGATTTACAGGCGTATGGATACTATGCGCGCCATGCAAATACCCCTCGATCACCCCTTGCTGCAACGTATTGTCGACGACCTGGCCGAAAAGGGCTGGTCCCGGCAAGACAGCTTCCTGCCCCAGGCTCTGACCCTGGAACTGGCGGCTGAGTGCCGTAAACGTGCGGCTGAGGGTGAACTGGCTCCGGCAGCGGTGGGGCGCGGCCCGTCCCAGGAGGTTCGCGAAGGTATTCGCGGTGACCATATCCAGTGGCTGGAAGCGGGCGATGCGGCGGTCTGCGACACGTATATGGCGCTGATGGATAGCCTGCGCCTGGCGATGAACCGTGGCCTGTTCCTCGGCCTGGAAGATTTCGAAAGCCACTTCGCGATGTATCCGCCGGGGGCGTTCTACCTCAAGCACCTGGACCGTTTCCGCGACGACGACCGGCGCATGGTGTCGGCGGTGATCTACTTGAACGATGCCTGGCTGCCCGAACAGGGCGGCCAGTTGCGCATGTACCTCAAGGACGGCGTCGAATACGATGTGGCACCCACAGGCGGTTGCCTGGTGGTGTTCCTGTCGGGCGAAGTGCCCCACGAAGTCATGCCCGCCACGCGCGAACGCCTGTCCCTCACCGGCTGGTTTCGCCGGCGGGGCAACGAGCCGTTCTGAGCATGGAAAAGATACTGATCAGCCGTTGCCTGCTAGGGCACAAGGTGCGCTACGACGGCGGGGCCAGCGGGCCGTTCGACCTGCTGGCGGTGTGGCAGGCCGAAGGGCGTGTGGTTGCGATCTGCCCGGAAGTGTCGGGTGGTTTGCCGACACCGCGCCCGCCCGCCGAGATACCCGGCGGACAAGGTGTGGCGGTATGGGAGGGCCGTGCCCAGGTGCTGACAGCCGAGGGCGAAGATTTCAGCGCCGCCTTTCTCGACGGCGCCCGCCAGGCCTTGGCGCTGGTGCAGCGCCACACCATCCGCATCGCCGTGCTCAAGGCCAATAGCCCGTCGTGCGGCAATCTGCTCACCTATGACGGCACGTTCTCGGGTGTGAAAGTGAGCGGCGAAGGCGTCACGGCTGCGCTGTTGAAGCAGCATGGCGTTGAGGTATTCAATGAACTGCAATTGCCCGAAGTCGCCGCCGCCCTGGCTCATCGCTGATTATTGAGCCTTGGCCACCGGCTCGTTTTCCAACCACTTCTGAGCCAGCGCCTTCAATCGGCCATCCGCCTTAACCCGCTGCAATGCCTTGTCCAAGCTCGCCTTGAACGCTGGATTACCTTTCTGGAACGGGATCGCCAACTCTGGCTTCTCGTTGTAAGGCTCACTGAAATCGAAACGATCCTGCAGCGCGGCAGTCATAGCGATATGGTTGATGGCCACGTCGTACTTGCCGGTTTCCACGCCTGGCAGCAGGTCAGTGTCATCGGTGGTGATGAACGAGGGACGCACGTCCATCTCCTTGGCCAGTTGCTCGCCCAGTTCCACTTCGAAGCCGGTGAGTTTGTCGCCTTCCTTGAAGTTGAACGGCGGGATGTTGGCTTCAAGGGCGATGCGCAGTTCGCCACGGTCGAATACATCATCGACCAGTTCGGCATGCGCCAAGGGGCTCAGAAGGGGAATCAGCAGTAACAGGCCAGGCGAAAAGCGCATGGTCACTCCTAGAGATTTTTAATGTGCGAGGCGCCGTTCAGCATCGCTTTGCTATGGTGTTGAGTGCCTTGGACAGCAATTTGTCGCGAAGTTGTCATAACCCTACAGATTTCACAGAAAAACTGGAGAAGCGAATGAAAGCCCTTTTGTCCCGTGCCACCCTGGCCTCCCTGCTGCTGGGTGCTTCCATGCTGGCCACCGCCGCCGACGGCATCCCGCGCAGCGCGCCACCTGAAGGTGCCAAAGTATTCATCGTGTCGCCCAAAGACGGTGCCACCGTCGACAAGACCTTCACCGTCAAATTCGGCATGGAAGGCTTGAAACTGGCCCCCGCCACCGACCAGGAGCCCGGCACCGGCCACCACCACCTGTTGGTCGACCAGAAAGCACTGCCTGACGCCGGCGTGCCGATCCCGGCCACCGACACCGTGATCCACTACGGCAAGGCCCAGACCGAAACCGAACTGACCCTCACCCCAGGCAAACACACCTTGCAGCTGGTGGCCGGCGACAAACTGCACATGCAGTTCAACCCGACGGTAGCCTCGAAAGTAATTACGATTAACGTGAAATAAAAAAACGGGAGTCCCTTGCGGGGCTCCCGTTTTTTATTGCTGCAAACGGCAAGTTAAAAGCTGCAAGTAAGCGCTTTTCGCTTGCGGCTTGAAATTTGTAGCTTGCCGCGGACCACGGCCACCGCTCTAGAAAAGCACGCGGCTTCGGATGGTCCCGTTAATGTGCTGCAGCTTCTCTTGCGCAAGGTCCGAGTACTCGGCGTCGACGTCGATCACCACGTAGCCGACCTTCTCGTTGGTCTGCAGGAACTGACCAGAGATGTTGATGCCGTTTTCCGCGAAGACCTTGTTGATCTCCATCATCACGCCAGGGATGTTCTGGTGGATGTGCAGCAGACGGTGCTTGCCAGGGTGAGCCGGCAGGGCCACTTCCGGGAAGTTCACGGACGAAACCGAAGTACCGTTGTCGCTGTACTTGACCAGCTTCTCCGAGACTTCCAGGCCGATGTTGGCCTGGGCTTCAGCGGTGGAGCCGCCGATATGCGGGGTCAGGATCACGTTGTCCAGGCCACGCAGCGGGCTTTCGAAGATGTCGTCGTTGGAGCGAGGTTCCACCGGGAACACGTCGATGGCGGCGCCGATCAGGTGCTTGTCCTTGATCGCGTCGGCCAGGGCGTCCAGCTCGACCACGGTGCCACGGGCTGCGTTGATCAGGATGCCGCCTTTCTTGATGGCGCGGATTTCCTTCTCGCCGATCATCCACTGGGTCTCAGCGGTTTCCGGAACGTGCAGGGTCACGATGTCGGACATGCCCAACAGCTCGGTCAGGCTGGCGACTTGGGTCGCGTTGCCCAATGGCAGCTTGGTCAGGGTGTCGTAGAAGAACACCTGCATGCCCAGGCCTTCCGCCAGGACCGACAGTTGAGTACCGATCGAGCCGTAACCGACGATACCCAGCTTCTTGCCACGGATTTCGAAAGAATTGGCTGCGCTTTTGATCCAGCCGCCACGGTGGCAGGAAGCGTTCTTCTCAGGAATGCCGCGCAGCAGCAGGATGGCCTCGGCCAGCACCAGCTCCGCAACGGAACGGGTGTTGGAGTACGGTGCGTTGAACACCGCGATGCCGCGCTCGCGCGCTGCGTTGAGGTCGACCTGGTTGGTGCCGATGCAGAAACAGCCGACTGCCACGAGTTTCTTGGCGTGATCGAAGATCTCTTCGGTCAGCTGAGTGCGGGAGCGAATGCCGATGAAGTGCGCGTCGGCGATCTTTTCCTTGAGTTGGGCTTCCGGCAGAGAACTGGTGATGTACTCAATGCTGGTGTACCCAGCGGCTTTCAGAACGTCGACAGCCGATGGGTGGACGCCTTCCAGAAGAAGGAACTTGATCTTGCTCTTATCGAGAGAAGTCTTGCTCATCTGCGTAAACCTGTATCCCGGAGAAAAATGGCAGGGAATCGGATCACGTAAGCTGACCCGGACGGCAGGAAAGCCGTCACCGCAGAAACGCCCTTGGGCTCTGTCCTGCGGGGGCGGTATGCTAGCATACGCGCCCCGCTAAACACCTATTCCTGCGACGTGAAGCGTTCTCAGGATGACCATGAATTGTTCGAGAGTTCTGTCGATGACCCATCCTGCCCTGATTGATGAGCTAAAGACCCTGGTTGAGCCCGGCAAAGTGCTGACCGATGCAGACTCCCTGGAGGCTTACGGCAAGGATTGGACCAAGCACTTCGCACCCGCGCCGACCGCCATCGTCTTCCCCAAGACCATCGAGCAGGTCCAGGCCATCGTGCGTTGGGCCAATACCCACAAGGTGGCGCTGGTGCCATCGGGCGGGCGTACCGGCTTGTCGGCCGCTGCCGTGGCGGCGAATGGCGAAGTGGTCGTGTCGTTCGACTATATGAACCAGATCCTCGACGTGAACCTCACCGACCGTACTGCCGTGTGCCAGCCGGGCGTGGTCACCAAGCAATTGCAGAACGTCGCTGAAGAAAAAGGCCTGTACTACCCGGTGGACTTCGCATCCTCCGGCTCCAGCCAGATTGGCGGCAATATCGGCACCAATGCCGGCGGGATCAAGGTGATTCGCTACGGGATGACGCGTAACTGGGTGGCTGGCATGAAGGTCGTCACCGGCAAGGGTGACGTTCTGGAGCTGAACCGCGACCTGATCAAGAACGCCACCGGCTACGACATGCGCCAGCTGTTCATTGGCGCCGAAGGCACGCTTGGCTTTGTGGTCGAAGCCACCATGCGCCTGGACCGTGCGCCAAAAAACCTCACCGCCATGGTGCTTGGTACCACTGACTTCGACTCGATCATGCCGGTCTTGCACGCGTTCCAGAGCAAACTGGACCTGACCGCCTTCGAATTCTTCTCCGACAAGGCCCTGGCCAAGGTCATGGGCCGTGGCGATGTGCCGGCCCCGTTCGAAACCGAGTGCCCGTTCTATGCACTGCTGGAATTCGAAGCCACCACCGAAGAAGTCGCCAACCACGCGCTGGAAACCTTCGAACACTGCGTGGAGCAAGGTTGGGTGCTGGACGGCGTGATGAGCCAGAGCGAAACCCAGCTGCACAACCTGTGGAAACTGCGCGAGTACATCTCCGAGACCATTTCCCACTGGACCCCGTACAAGAACGACATCTCAGTGACGGTCTCCAAAGTGCCGGCGTTCTTGCAGGAAATCGATGCGATCGTCGGCGAACACTACCCAGACTTCGAAATCGTCTGGTTCGGCCACATCGGCGACGGCAACCTGCACCTGAACATCCTCAAGCCGGAAAACTTGAGCAAGGACGAGTTCTTCGCCAAGTGCGCCACCGTGAACAAGTGGGTCTTTGAAACCGTCGAGAAGTACAACGGTTCGATCTCTGCCGAACACGGCGTGGGCATGACCAAGCGTGACTACCTGACCTACAGCCGCTCGCCGGTTGAAATCGAATACATGAAGGCAGTGAAAGCGGTGTTCGACCCGAACGGGATCATGAACCCTGGCAAGATCTTCGCTGTTTAATCGCCCTGAAGGAGTCGTTCCATGAGCTACCAGCACAAGTATGTCGACGGCACCAACATCCACTTTCCGCTCGGTAAAGTGGTGTGTATCGGACGTAACTACGCCGAACACGCCAAGGAGCTGGACAATCCGGTGCCGACCGAGCCACTGCTGTTCATCAAGCCGGGCAGTTGCGTGGTGCCGCTGGAAGGCGGTTTCAGCATTCCGACCGAGCGCGGTTCGGTGCATTACGAAGCGGAAATCGCGGTATTGATCGGCAAGCCGCTGTCGACCAAGCCCAGTCGTGAAGAAGTGCTGGACGCCATTTCCGGCTTCGCCCCGGCCCTGGACCTGACCCTGCGCGACAAGCAGGCCGAGCTGAAAGCCAAGGGCCTGCCGTGGGAAATCGCCAAGTCCTTCGACGGTGCGGCGGTGATCGCACCGTTCGTGGTGGGCAGCACCTTCCCGGACGTGACCGACATCGGCATCCGCCTGAGTATCAATGGCGAAGTACGCCAGGATGGCAACAGCGCGCAGATGCTCAACCCGATCATCCCGATGATCCAGCACATGGCCGGCTGCTTCTCGCTGCAAGCGGGCGATGTGATCCTCACCGGCACCCCGGCCGGCGTGGGCCCGCTGAATCTGGGCGATGAGCTGGTGTTGGAGCTGTCGGGTGTGAGCCGTTTCGAAAGCCAGGTTCGCTGACCAAACGCAGTAAAAATGTGGGAGCGGGCTTGCTCCCACATTGGATCGCATGCATCCAGCTACCTGTTTTTTGCATTTTTTTCACACACAATCCGGATAATCCTCAGCCTCTTGCGCGCGGGCTTGTCGTTCCTGTGCTATCACGTAACGCTGACTTTCCGGAAAAAGCGCTCAATGGCCGTGCCCCTGCCCTCTGCTACACCCAAGCCACGTTCCCGCTTTGCCTTGCGCTGGTATTCCTGGCTGTTGTTGGTGGGGGTGATCTCCTATGGCGTTGCCTGGGCCATGCACTGGGATGATCGCGGCGTGCTTTGGTTGCTGGAGCGGTTTGAAACACCGGCCGAACGCCAGGAAAGCGTATGGCTGCCGGATTACCACGCCGTCATCGATGGCAAGCTTCTGCCGGGGATGGAGAAGGACGAAGCTTCGGACGTCGCCTACAACCCCCAGACCAAAACCCTGTTTTCGGTGATGGGCAAAAACCCCTTCCTCGTCGAGTTGAGCCTGCAAGGCGATGTGCTGCGCAAGATGCCGCTCAACGGCTGGGATAACCCGGAAGGCGTGACAGTGATGGAAAACGGCTTGATCGCCGTGGTCGATGAGCGCCAGCACACGCTGACCATCGTCAAGGTCGACGCCACCACTGCTGCGTTGAGCAAGGCCGATTTCCCGAGCTATGACCTGGGCCCGTCCAAGGACCAGAATAAAGCCTTTGAAGCGATCACCTGGGACAAGCGCAACCAGCAACTGGTGCTCGGTGAAGAGCGCCCGCCGGCATTGTTCACCTGGAAAAGCGACGGCGGCCAGACCCTGGCTGGCGATAAGCAAAAGCTGGCCAGCAAAGAATTGGACATGCGCAACCTCTCGGCCTTGGCCGTCGACCCGCGTACCGGGCATCTGCTGGTGCTGTCGGCCGATTCCCACCTGCTACTGGAGCTGGACGAGAAAGGCGAGCAAGTCAGCTTCATGACCCTGCTTGGTGGTTTCAATGGCCTCAAAAGCACCATTCCACGTGCGGAAGGGGTGACCATGGACGAGAATGGCACCCTGTACATAGTCAGTGAGCCAAACCTCTTCTATCGTTTTGAAAAGCAGAAATAGCACACCGATTACGTCGGATATGTCTCTATGAGCGGCATTCGCCAGACATCAGGGCGCGTTTAAGTTTAAATTCAGACAGGCGTGATATTCATTCGCCACTTTTGATTTTGAGCCCGCCCGATGCGACGACTAGCCCGCCCCAAACCGCTTTTCTTCATTCTTGCGCTGATCGCTCTGGTCAGCGCCGGGGCTGTCGCGCAGCATTTTCGCCTGTTCGAGCGCGCCTGGTTCAACTGGCAGGCGTGGCGTCAGCCCACGGACGAACGCTCCATTGGCCTGGCGGACTACCGGGTAGCCCTGGAGGCCCAGGTGATCGAAGGCCTCGATGACGATGTATCGGCCCTGACCTACGATCCGGTGCGTAAAAGCCTGTTTACCGTCACCAACAAAAACGCCGAACTGATCGAGCTGTCGCTGGAGGGCAAGATCCTGCGGCGTATTCCCCTGATAGGGTTTGGCGATGCCGAGGCGGTGGAATTCATCAGCGACAACATTTATGTGATCAGCGATGAGCGCCAGCAGCGGCTGATCAAGGTGCATGTGGACGACGACACCCAATTCCTCGACGCCGCCGATGCGGAGCAGATGACCCTGGGCCTGCACGTTGGCGGCAACAAGGGCTTTGAGGGCCTGGCCTATGACTCGGTGGGCAAGCGCCTGTTCGTGGCCAAAGAGCGCGATCCTATGCTGATCTATGAGGTTCATGGCTTTCCCCATTTCAAGCCGGAAAAAACCTACTCGGTCCACGTGATCAACAACCCCAAGCGTGATGCCGGACTGTTTGTGCGTGACCTGTCGAGCTTGCAATACGACGAACGTAGCGGCCATCTGCTGGCGCTGTCGGATGAGTCGTTCCTGGTATTGGAACTGGATATCGACGGTCGCCCGTTGAGCAGTCTGTCACTGCTCAACGGGCGCCATGGCCTGACGAAGCGGGTGCCGCAGGCCGAGGGGATCGCCATGGATGACGAGGGCACGTTGTACCTCGTCAGCGAGCCGAACCTGTTCTACGTATTCAAGAAAACAAGTCTCTGAAGTCCCGCAGGACCAATGTGGGAGCGGGCAAGCCCCCCACATTTAGTAACGCGTCAGGCCTTGAGGGTTTTCACGCCTTCGGTGGTGCCCAGCAACAGCACATCCGCCGGACGCGCGGCGAACAAGCCGTTGGTGACCACGCCGACGATCGCGTTGATCTGAGTCTCCAGTTCAACGGGATTGGTGATCTGCATGTTGAACACGTCGAGGATGATGTTACCGTTGTCGGTCAGCACGCCTTCGCGGTACACCGGGTCGCCGCCCAGTTTCACCAGTTCGCGAGCCACGTGGCTGCGGGCCATCGGGATGACTTCCACCGGCAGCGGGAATGCGCCGAGTACCGGCACCAGTTTGCTGGCGTCGGCGATGCAGATGAAGGTCTTGGCCACGGCCGCGACGATCTTCTCGCGGGTCAGGGCTGCGCCGCCGCCCTTGATCAGGTTCAGGTGTTCGTCGCTTTCATCGGCGCCGTCGACGTAGAACTCCAGGTTGCTCACGGTGTTGAGCTCGTACACCGGGATGCCATGGCCTTTCAGGCGTGCGGCGGTGGCTTCGGAACTGGCCACGGCGCCGTCGAATGCGCCTTTGTGCTGGGCCAGTGCGTCGATGAAGCAGTTGGCGGTGGAGCCGGTGCCGACACCGACGATGCTCTTGTCGTCGAGTTTAGGAAGGATTAAATCGACAGCGGCCTGGGCCACTGCCTGTTTGAGTTGATCCTGGGTCATGCGGGCTCCGGAACGGGCGGGGAGTTATCGAGGGCGGCGAGTATAACCCAACAAAACCTCGGGATTCGTGTGGTCGCCCGGCCAAACGCTGGGTTAGACTCCTTGGCCCTGCCTAACCTGCTCAGTGATTCCCGCCGATGCTTGAACAGTACGTCAAAAAGATCCTCACCTCGCGCGTTTACGACGTTGCCGTAGAAACCCCGTTGCAGACCGCCCGCCAGCTCTCCGAGCGGCTGGGCAACCAGGTCTGGCTCAAGCGTGAAGACTTGCAGCCGGTGTTCTCGTTCAAGATTCGTGGCGCCTATAACAAGCTGACCCAACTGACTGCCGAAGAGCGCGCACGTGGCGTGGTCACGGCGTCGGCGGGCAACCATGCCCAGGGCCTGGCCCTGGCGGCCAAGGTGCTGGGGGTCAAAGCCACCATCGTGATGCCCAAGACCACCCCGGAGATCAAAGTCGAAGGCGTGCGCTCCCGTGGCGGCAAAGTGGTGTTGCACGGCGATTCCTTCCCGGAAGCCTTGGCCTACTCGCTGAAACTGGTCGACGAAAAAGGCTACGTCTATATCCACCCCTATGATGATCCGCACACCATTGCCGGGCAGGGCACCGTGGCGATGGAGATCCTGCGCCAACACCCAGGGCCTTTGGACGCAATTTTCGTCCCGGTGGGCGGCGGTGGGCTGATCGCCGGTATTGCGGCGTACGTGAAATACCTGCGCCCGGACATCAAGATCATCGGCGTCGAGCCGGACGACTCCAATTGTCTGCAAGCCGCGCTGGCGGCGGGCGAGCGCGTGGTGCTGCCGACTGTTGGTATCTTCGCCGATGGCGTGGCGGTGGCGCAGATCGGCCAGCACACCTTCGACATCTGCAAGGACTATGTGGATGAAGTGATCACCGTGAGCACCGATGAAATCTGTGCGGCAATCAAAGACATCTACGACGACACCCGTTCCATCACCGAGCCGGCAGGGGCATTGGGTGTGGCCGGGATCAAGAAATACGTCGAGACCCGTGGCGTCACCGGGCAGACCCTGGTGGCGATCGACTCCGGCGCCAACGTCAACTTCGACCGCTTGCGCCATGTGGCCGAGCGCGCTGAGTTGGGTGAGGGCCGCGAAGCCATCATCGCCGTGACCATCCCCGAGAAACCCGGCAGCTTCAAGGCGTTTTGCGAGGCCGTGGGCAAGCGCCAGATCACCGAATTCAACTACCGCTTCCACTCCGGCAGCGAGGCGCACATCTTTGTCGGCGTGCAGACCCACCCGGAAAACGACCCGCGCAGCGCGCTGATCGCCAGTCTCACCAGCCAGGGTTTCCCGGTGCTGGACCTGACCGAGAACGAGCTGGCCAAATTGCACATCCGCCATATGGTCGGCGGCCATGCAGCCCACGTCAGCAATGAAGTGGTGTTCCGCTTCGAATTCCCGGAGCGTCCGGGAGCCTTGTTCAACTTTCTTAACAAATTAGGCGGGCGCTGGAACATCTCGATGTTCCACTATCGCAACCACGGCGCAGCCGACGGCCGTGTGGTCGCCGGTCTGCAAGTGCCGGCGGACGAGCGTCACCTGGTACCGGCAGCCCTTGAAGCCATTGGCTACCCGTACTGGGATGAGAGCGATAACCCGGCCTACAAACTGTTCCTCGGTTGAGCGACTACGCTGATTGGGGCGGCCTTTAAGGAAGACGACACATGGAAACCCTGACAACCTTGAAAGTTATCCACATCGCAGCCACGGTGTTGCTGCTGCTCAGCGGCCTCGGCCTCGCATTGCTGGCCTGGCGCAAACGCAGCGCCGGCCCGACGGTGACCGTGCAGCGCCCGTGGGCGTTTATCTGGTTATTGATGGGCGTGTGTGTGGTGAGCATGCCGTTTACCGGCTGGTGGCTGGTGCACTTGGTCGGCTGGCCGCTGGGCCAGACGTGGATCCTGGGTTCCAGCATCCTCTACACCGTGGCGGCGCTGGCCTGGTTCTGGCTGGTGGCGCGGCTCAACCGTCTGCGCAAGGGCGAGGGCGGTAACCTCAACTTCACGCTGGTGCTGGCGGTGGTCAGTCTGGTGGGGTTCGTGGCGATTGCCGGGTTGATGGGTGCCAAGCCGGTTTAAGGCGTTAGACCGAGGCGCCTCATTCGCGAGCAAACCCGCTCCCACACTTGACCGAGTTCTTCTGAAGATACCGGCTCAAGACACAAGCGGGCTCGCTCGCGAAGGCGTCATCAGCTACGCAGGGTAATCACCGGCCAGCCACGCTTCTCAGCCTCAGCCCGCAAATTCGGATCCGGATCCACCGCCACCGGATGAGTCACCTGCTCCAACAAAGGCAGGTCATTCATCGAGTCACTATAGAAGTAGCTGCCCTCAAGGCTGTAGCCGGTTTCTTCCAGCCAACGGTTCAAGCGCGTCACCTTGCCCTCGCGAAAGCACGGCACATCGGTGCTGCGCCCGGTGTAGCGGCCGTTTTCCATCTCGCACTCGGTGGCGATCAGGGTTTCGACGCCCAGGCGTGCGGCAATTGGTGCGGTGACAAAACGGTTGGTGGCGGTGATGATCACCAGCTTGTCACCGGCGGCGCGGTGCTTGGCCAGCAATTCAACGGCCAGGGGCAGCATCAGCGGGTCGATGCAGTCGCGCATGAAGTCGCTGTGCCACTCCTCCAGTTGGGCCATCTCGGTGCGGCCGAGGATTTCCAGGCTGAAGTTCAGGTAGGCAGCGTTGTCCAGCTTGCCCGCTAGGTAATCCTGGTAGAACTCGTCATTGCGGGTCTTGTAGGCGACCGGGTCGAGAATCCCGCGTTCACAGAGGTAATCGCCCCAGGCGTGATCGCTGTCACCGCCGAGGAGGGTGTTGTCCAAGTCGAATAAAGCCAGGCGCATTGCAGTTACTCGCTGAAATGTCTGTAAAAAGGCGTCCAGAATACGGTCTTTTCACAAGAGTGCACATAAGGTAAGAAGCCTCGTTGCCGCTTCATCAACCTTTGTGGAACAATGCGACGACATGCGTTTGCGAGGTTGTTGCCGTGATCGACCCCGATGGTTTCCGTCCTAATGTCGGGATTATTCTTACGAATGATGCCGGGCAGGTGCTATGGGCTCGCCGAATCAACCAAGATGCCTGGCAGTTTCCTCAAGGCGGAATCAACCCCGACGAAACCCCTGAAGACGCCTTGTACCGTGAGTTGAATGAAGAAGTCGGCCTTGAGCGCGAAGATGTACAAATTCTGGCCTGTACCCGTGGCTGGTTGCGTTATCGTTTGCCGCAACGCCTGGTGCGTACTCACAGCCAACCGCTGTGCATCGGCCAGAAGCAGAAATGGTTTCTCCTGCGCCTGATCTCCAACGAGCAGCGGGTGCGGATGGATTTGACCGGTAAACCGGAGTTCGATGGCTGGCGTTGGGTCAGCTATTGGTACCCGTTGGGCCAGGTGGTGACATTCAAGCGCGAAGTTTATCGTCGCGCTCTCAAAGAGCTTGCCCCGCGCCTTTTAGCGCGCGACTGACGACGGAGTTCGACCCCGAGCCATGCTCAATACGCTGCGCAAGATCGTCCAGGAAGTTAACTCCGCCAAGGATCTCAAGGCGGCGTTGGGGATTATTGTGTTGCGCGTCAAGGAGGCCATGGGCAGCCAGGTCTGCTCGGTTTACCTGCTGGACCCCGAGACCAACCGTTTTGTGCTGATGGCCACCGAGGGCTTGAACAAGCGCTCTATCGGCAAGGTCAGCATGGCGCCCAATGAAGGTCTGGTGGGCCTGGTGGGGACGCGTGAAGAACCCCTGAACCTTGAAAACGCGGCCGATCACCCGCGTTATCGCTACTTTGCCGAAACCGGCGAAGAGCGTTACGCCTCGTTCCTCGGCGCACCGATCATTCACCACCGCCGCGTCGTCGGCGTGTTGGTCATCCAGCAAAAAGAACGTCGCCAGTTTGACGAAGGTGAAGAAGCCTTCCTCGTGACCATGAGCGCGCAGCTCGCCGGGGTTATTGCCCACGCCGAAGCCACGGGCTCGATTCGCGGCCTGGGGCGTGAGGGCAAGGGCATCCAGGAAGCCAAGTTCGTGGGCGTGCCGGGCTCACCGGGCGCGGCGGTCGGTACGGCGGTGGTCATGTTGCCGCCGGCGGACCTGGATGTGGTGCCGGACAAGACCGTCAAAGACATCGACGCTGAAATCAAACTGTTCAAGACCGCCCTCGAAGGCGTGCGCGCCGACATGCGCAACCTGTCGAACAAGCTGGCCACCCAGTTGCGCCCCGAAGAGCGCGCGCTGTTCGACGTGTACCAGATGATGCTCGACGACGCGTCGCTGGGTAACGAAGTCAAGACTGTGATCAAGACCGGGCAGTGGGCCCAGGGCGCACTGCGCCAGGTGGTCACTGATCACGTCAACCGTTTCGAACTGATGGACGACGCCTACCTGCGCGAACGCGCTTCGGATGTGCGCGACCTCGGTCGCCGTCTGCTGGCCTACTTGCAGGAAGACCGTACCACCAACCTGGTCTACCCCGACAACACCATCCTGATCAGTGAAGAGCTGACGGCCACCATGCTCGGCGAAGTGCCGGAAGGCAAGCTGGTCGGCCTGGTGTCGGTACTGGGTTCGGGCAACTCCCACGTCGCGATTCTGGCCCGGGCCATGGGCATCCCGACCGTGATGGGCCTGGTGGACCTGCCGTATTCCAAAGTGGATGGCATCGACATGATCGTCGATGGCCATCGCGGTGAAGTGTTCACCAACCCCAGCGAAGTCCTGCGCAAGCAATACGCCGAGGTGGTGGAAGAAGAGAAGCAACTGGCGTTGGGACTCGACTCATTGCGCGAGCTGCCATGCGTGACCACCGATGGCCACCGAGTGCCGCTGCTGGTCAACACCGGCCTGCTCGCCGATGTGGCTCGCGCACAACAGCGCGGCGCCGAGGGGGTGGGGCTGTACCGCACCGAAGTGCCATTCATGATCAACCAGCGTTTTCCGAGTGAGAAGGAGCAACTGGCGATTTATCGCGAGCAATTGCAGGCCTTCCACCCGTTGCCGGTGACCATGCGCAGCCTGGACATTGGCGGCGACAAGTCACTGTCATATTTCCCGATTAAAGAGGACAACCCGTTCCTCGGCTGGCGCGGCATTCGCGTCACCCTCGACCATCCTGAAATTTTCCTCGTACAGACCCGCGCCATGCTTAAAGCCAGCGAAGGTCTGAACAACCTGCGCATCCTGCTGCCGATGATCTCCGGCACCCATGAGCTGGAAGAGGCGTTGCACCTGATTCACCGCGCCTGGGGCGAAGTGCGCGACGAAGGCGCCGACGTACCGATGCCGCCGATTGGCGTGATGATCGAAATCCCGGCGGCGGTGTACCAGGCCAAGGAGCTGGCGCGGCAGGTGGACTTCCTGTCGGTGGGCTCCAACGACCTGACCCAATACCTGCTGGCCGTGGACCGTAACAACCCACGGGTGGCCGACCTCTATGACTACCTGCACCCGGCGGTGCTGCAAGCCCTGCAACACGTGGTGCGCGACGCCCATGCCGAAGGCAAGCCGGTGAGCATCTGCGGTGAAATGGCCGGCGACCCGGCGGCGGCGGTGCTGTTGATGGCAATGGGCTTTGACAGCCTGTCGATGAACGCCACCAACTTGCCGAAGGTGAAGTGGATGCTGCGCCAGGTGGAGCTGAGCATGGCCAAGGATTTGTTGGCGGAGTTGATGACCATCGACAACCCGCAGGTTATCCACAGCTCGTTGCAGTTAGCGCTGAAGAACCTTGGGTTGACTCGGATGATCAACCCGGCCTCCGCGAAGACCCTCTGATTTCAGGTGGTGGACTTTTGTAGTGAGCGGGCTTGCCCCGCTCACTACAGTTTGATCTCTACATCGCCCAACCGCCCACCATGCGGGCCAAAACTGCGTTCCACCATCCGCCGCGTCCCGTCGGCATTCACAATCAACGCAGTACTCGCTCGTGTTCCATAACTCGGGCTGGCAATAAACACGCTGGATAACAAACTCTCGGTCGCCAAGCCCACCCCGGTATCCGGCAGGTCCGCAAACGGTGCCGTCTGCGGATCACTCAAAATCCCCAACAAGGCTTCCGGCTGTGGATCTTCCAGCACCGCGCTCAACGCCGCTTTGGCCTTGAGCAATTTAGGCCACGGCGTATCCAGCCCGGCGTTGGACAACCCATACACCCCGGCCTTCAATCGCGTCGCCTCGGTGTGGTTGGCGTTGTAATGCCACAGTTCATCCCGCGTGCCCACCAGCAGGTTGAATCCGGCATATTCAATCGAACGGCCGTTAACGTCGGACAAATACTCTTCAATCGGCAGCGAACCGTTGAGAAAGCGTGCGACCAACTCGCCACGGGACTTGCGGGCCGGCGGCTGGTGCGGGTCGCGGATATTGGTCAGCGCGGCAAAGCGCCCTTCTGCATTTACCCCCAGCCAGGTGCCGCCGGCTTCCTGATCGCGGCCGGCGTAGACCTCGGGCGCATCCAGCCATTGTGCCAGCGGCAGGCTGGGACGGGCGTAGAACTCATCGCGGTTGGCCGCGACGATCAGCGGCTGGGCGTGGCCCGGCCGCCAGGCGAAAACAATCAGGCACATCAGGCGATCCCTTTTGTGTTTTTAGCCACTCTACCCACTCACGCCGAGGCGTTCCATCGTATCCAGTTGGGTCGCATGCCTTCCATCCGTTAACATGCCGGACTTGGTTCGGGGGCTCCCATGGAATTTCTGCTGTATTTGCTGCTCGGCGCCTGTGCGGGTGTACTCGCCGGGCTGTTTGGCGTGGGCGGCGGGATCATCATCGTGCCGGTGCTGGTGTTCAGCTTTACCTTGCAGGGCTTCGACCCGCAGGTGCTGACCCACTTGGCCGTAGGCACCTCCCTGGCGACCATCATCTTTACCTCGGTGAACGCTGTGCGCGAGCATCACCGGCGGGGCGCGGTGCGTTGGCCGATCTTTGTATGGATGACCGTGGGCATCCTGATCGGCGCAGGCTTTGGCGCACTGACCGCCGAGGCGATTTCCGGTCCGCACCTGCAAAAGATCATCGGCGTATTTGCCTTGCTGGTGGCCGTGCAACTGGCCCTGGACGTTAAGCCCAAAGCCAGCCGGACGGTGCCGGGCAAATTCGGCCTGACCGTCGCCGGTACCTTTATCGGCTGGGCCTCAGCGATTTTCGGGATTGGCGGCGGTTCGTTGACCGTACCGTTTTTGACCTGGCGCAGCGTGCCGATGCAACAGGCGGTCGCCACTTCATCGGCGTGTGGCCTGCCGATTGCGCTGGCCAGTGCATTAAGTTTCATGATTCTGGGCTGGCATGACCCGTTGTTGCCCGCTCATAGTCTAGGGTTCGTGTATTTGCCGGCACTGCTGGGCATTGCCCTGACCAGTATGGTGTTTGCCCGCTTCGGCGCACGCTTGGCGCACCGGCTGTCGCCGCGGTTGCTCAAGCGGTTGTTCGCCGGATTGCTGTTCTGTGTCGGCATAAACTTTTTGTTGTAATGCAGGCTTAATCGCGTCCGGGCATGGTCCGCTCGCCTAACGAATGATTTAACGAGGAGTCGCAATGCTGCCTTACCCGCAGATCGACCCGGTGGCCCTGGCCATCGGTCCGCTGAAAATCCACTGGTACGGGTTGATGTACCTGATCGGCATCGGCGGTGCCTGGTTTCTGGCCTCTCGACGCCTGAACCGGTTCGACCCGACCTGGACCAAGGAGAAGCTCTCCGATCTGATTTTCTGGCTGTCGATGGGGGTGATTGTCGGCGGACGCCTGGGGTATGTGCTGTTCTACGACCTTTCTGCGTACATTGCCAACCCGACGCTGATCTTCGAAGTGTGGAAGGGCGGCATGGCGTTCCACGGTGGTTTCATTGGCGTGATGATCGCCGCGTGGTGGTTCGGCCGTCGCAATGGCAAATCGTTCTTCCAGCTGATGGACTTCGTTGCGCCAATGGTACCGATCGGCCTGGGCGCCGGGCGCATCGGCAACTTCATCAACGCCGAGCTGTGGGGCAAGCCGACCGACGTGCCCTGGGCCATGGTATTCCCGCCGTTCAGCGACCCGGCGCAACTGCCGCGCCACCCGTCGCAGCTTTATCAGTTCGCATTGGAAGGCGTGGCGCTGTTCCTTATCCTTTACATCTTCTCGCGCAAGCCGCGCCCGACCATGGCGGTGTCGGGCATGTTCGCGTTGTTCTATGGGATCTTCCGCTTTATCGTCGAGTTCGTGCGTGTGCCGGATGCACAACTGGGCTACCTGGCGTTCGGTTGGGTGACCATGGGACAGATCCTCAGCCTGCCGATGATTCTTGGCGGTCTGGGCCTGCTGTGGTGGGCATACAATCGCCCGCAACCTTTGAAGAACACCGCGCTTTAAATTCGAATGCCCGGACCGTAGGGTCCGGGCTTCAACGATACGGGTACCAACATGAAGCAATATCTCGAACTACTGAACGACGTCGTGACCAATGGATTGACCAAGGGCGATCGCACCGGCACCGGCACCAGGGCCGTGTTTGCCCGTCAGTATCGGCATAACTTGGCCGACGGCTTCCCGCTGTTGACCACCAAGAAGCTTCACTTCAAAAGCATCGCCAATGAGTTGATCTGGATGTTGAGCGGCAACACCAACATCAAGTGGCTGAATGAAAATGGCGTGCGCATCTGGGATGAATGGGCCACCGAAGATGGCGACCTCGGGCCGGTGTACGGCGAGCAGTGGACCGCCTGGCCGACCAAGGATGGCGGTACGATCAACCAGATCGACTACATGGTCCACACGCTCAAGACCAACCCCAACAGCCGCCGCATCCTGTTCCACGGCTGGAACGTCGAGTACCTGCCCGACGAGACCAAGAGCCCCCAGGAAAACGCGCGCAACGGCAAGCAGGCCCTGCCGCCGTGCCACCTGCTGTACCAGGCGTTCGTGCACGATGGTCACCTGTCGATGCAGTTGTATATCCGCAGCTCCGACGTCTTCCTCGGCCTTCCGTACAACACCGCCGCGCTGGCCTTGCTCACCCATATGCTGGCCCAGCAGTGCGACCTGATCCCTCATGAGATCATCGTCACCACCGGTGACACCCATGCCTACAGCAACCACATGGAACAGATCCGTACCCAGCTGGCGCGCACGCCGAAGAAGCTGCCGGAGCTGGTGATCAAGCGCAAGCCTGCGTCGATCTACGACTATAAGTTCGAAGACTTCGAAATCGTCGGTTACGACGCCGACCCAAGCATCAAGGCCGACGTGGCCATCTGATCAATGCCCGTGGCTGCGCCCTACATGCGAGGGCTCAGCCTCGCTGGTTGCCACACTTCCGCTGACTTCCAGCCGCTGCAGAATCCCGCACTCGGGCCCGCCGCCACAGCGTTGGCGCAAGTCCAGCAATTGCTCTTGCAACGCCAACAGCCCATCGATCCGCGCCTTCACATGGTGAATGTGCTCGTCAATCAGCGCATTCACGTTTTCGCACTGGTCCTGGGGGCTGTCGCGCAGGCCCAGCAGGCTGCGGATTTCTTCCAGGGTCATGTCCAGGCTGCGGCAGTTGCGGATGAAGACCAGCCGCTCTGTATGCGCCTGCGTGTACACGCGGTAGTTGGCATCGGTGCGAGCCGGGGGCGGCAGCAGACCTTCCTTCTCGTAGTAACGGATGGTTTCCACCGGGCAGTCGGTCAGTTTGGCCAGTTCACCGATCTTCATCGCAGCAATCTCCAAATGGGTGCTTGACCCTATAGTGGCTACAGGGTCTTTACTTGGCAACAGGCACCTTTACGGACGCGACAGAATGAGCGACTCCATCCACACCCCGCATAAACACGATCACGACCACGATCATGGCCCGAAAAAACTCACGCCTGTGCATGACCACGGCAACGGCGGCTCCTGCTGTTCCGGTACCCCGGCTCCCGCTCTGGTGCAACTGAGCGAGGCGCCTACCGCCGGCTCGCGGCTGAGCACCTTCCGCATCGAAGCCATGGACTGCCCCACCGAGCAAACGCTGATCCAGAACAAACTGGGTAAGCTGGCCGGCGTGCAGCAGCTGGAATTCAACCTGATCAACCGCATCCTGGGCGTCACCCATGACTTGCCGAGCACTGCGCCGATCATCGAGGCCATCAAATCCTTGGGGATGCGGGCTGATCCTGTCGAAGAAGGCACTCCGGTTGCTGAGCCGCCCACCAAGAAACACTGGTGGCCACTGGCATTGTCTGGCGTTGGCGCGTTGGGTGCCGAAGTGCTGCATTTCACCAATGCCGCACCGACGTGGGTGATCGCGCTGGTGGCATTGGTGTCGATCCTCAGCGGCGGCCTCACCACTTACAAAAAGGGCTGGATTGCCCTGAAAAACCTCAACCTGAACATCAATGCCCTGATGAGCATCGCAGTGACTGGCGCGATTATGATTGGCCAGTGGCCGGAGGCGGCTATGGTGATGTTCCTGTTCACCGTGGCCGAGTTGATCGAAGCCAAGTCCCTGGACCGTGCACGCAATGCCATCAGCGGTTTGATGCAGATGACGCCCGAACAAGCCACGGTGCGGCAGGCCGACGGTTCGTGGGCTGAACAAGAGGTCAACAGTATTGAGTTGGGTGCGATCGTGCGGGTAAAGCCCGGCGAGCGCATCGGCCTGGACGGTGAAGTCACTGCCGGCCAATCCACCATCGACCAGGCACCGATCACCGGTGAAAGCCTGCCAATCGAGAAAACCGTGGGCGATAAAGTCTTCGCCGGCACCATCAACCAGGCCGGTTCCCTGGAGTACGCAGTCACCGCTGCGGCCAATAACTCCACCCTGGCGCGCATCATTCATGCGGTGGAGCAGGCTCAGGGCGCACGGGCGCCGACCCAGCGGTTTGTCGACAGCTTCTCGAAGATCTACACCCCGGCGGTGTTCCTGTTCGCCCTCGGCGTGGCTCTGATTCCGCCATTGTTCATGGCCGGCGCCTGGTTCGACTGGATCTACCGCGCCCTGGTACTGCTGGTGGTGGCATGCCCGTGTGCGCTGGTGATTTCCACGCCGGTGACCATCGTCAGCGGCCTCGCGGCGGCGGCGCGCAAAGGTATCCTGATCAAGGGCGGCGTGTACCTGGAGGGTGGTTACAAGCTCGACTACCTGGCCCTCGACAAGACCGGCACCATCACCCACGGCAAACCGGTGCAAACCGATTACCTGGCGCTGTTCCCTAGCGTCGCAGACAGCGCGCCGGCCCTGGCCGCCAGTCTGGCCGGGCGTTCCGATCACCCGGTGTCGCTGGCGATTGCCAATGCGGCTGTGGATAAAAACCTGCCGGTCCACGTTGTGGACAACTTCGAGGCTCTGGCCGGACGTGGCGTGCGCGGCGACATCAACGGCGACACCTATCACTTGGGCAACCACCGCCTGGTGGAAGATCTGGGCCTGTGCTCGCCGGAGCTGGAAGAAAAACTCTTTGCCCTCGAAAAACAGGGCAAGTCCGTGGTGCTGTTGCTCGACAAGTCCGGCCCGCTGGCACTGTTCGCCGTGGCCGACACGGTCAAGGACAGCAGCCGAGAAGCCATCGCGCACCTTCACGAGCTGGGCATCAAGACCCTGATGCTCACTGGCGACAACACCCACACCGCCCAGGCGATTGCCGCCCAGGTCGGCATCGATCAAGCCCAGGGCGACCTGTTGCCGACCGACAAACTGCAAGCCATCGAAACTCTCTATGGCCAAGGCCATCGGGTGGGCATGGTCGGTGACGGCATCAACGACGCCCCGGCGTTGGCCCGTGCCGAGATCGGTTTTGCCATGGCTGCGGCCGGCACCGACACCGCCATCGAGACCGCTGACGTGGCGTTGATGGATGATGATTTACGCAAGATTCCGGCATTCATTCGTCTGTCGCGGCAAACCTCGAGTATCCTCAAGCAGAACATCGCCCTGGCGCTGGTGATCAAGGCGATCTTCCTGATCGTCACTTTCCTGGGCCTGGCTACCATGTGGATGGCGGTGTTTGCCGACATGGGCGTGGCCCTGCTGGTGGTGTTCAATGGCCTGCGCCTGTTGCGCAAATAATTGATGTGAGGGTGATGTGCTGAGTGCCGAGTTGAAGGCGTTTTTCATGGTCGCCCGCCTGGGCAGCATCACCCAGGCGGCGAAAAAGCTCGGCCTGAGCCAACCCACGGTCACCACGCAAATTCGTAACCTGGAAAGCCAGTACGGCGTCGAGTTGTTCTACCGCGGCGGCCGCCGCCTCACCGTCAGCGACGAGGGCGCGCGCCTGCTGCCAATGGTCAAGGAGCTGTTGCAGCAAGAGGCGGATATCGAGTTTTTCCTGCGCAACAGTGGCCAGGTCCAGGGTGCATTGAGGATTGCCGCCACAGCGCCTTACTACATCCTCGACCTGGTCAAAGCCTTTCGCGAACGCTTGCCGCAGGTGGAGGTCTCGGTGGAAATCGGCAACTCCCAACAAGTGCTTGAAGCCTTGGACGACTACCGCGTCGATGTCGCCGCGTCCTCGCAACTGCTGGAAGACCCGCGTCTGATTCGCCGTGTGCTGGGCACCGACCCGCTGGTGCTGGCGGTGCATCGCAATCATCCGCTGGCCAAGCTGGATCATGTGCCGCTGAGTGCTTTGGCCGGGCACACCTTGTTGATGCGCGAAGCCGGTTCCACCACACGACGCCTGACTGAAGAACTCTTGCAAAGCGCCAACGTGAGCTACGGTCCTCTGCTGGAAATCGGCAGCCGCGAGTCGATCCGTGAGGCGGTGCTGCGCAACATTGGCATCAGCATCATTGCGCGGCAGGAAGTGCCACACGATCCGCAATTGCGGGTGCTGACCTTCGAGAATGCGCCGCAGATTCCCGAGTATCTTTACTGCCTCAAGGAGCGCAAAGGCGCGCGGTTGCCGGCGGCATTTCTGGGGTTGGCGCAGGAAATGTCGCCGCTTTAACCAAAATCCACCAATACCACTATCACTCCCTTTTGCCTTTCTGCCACAACAGGGACGCATTGCCTGCCTAGCATGGGCTTCATCCGTTCGATGAGGTGCCTTGCATGAACACAACCCTGATCCAACCCGGCGCGCCGATGAAAGTGCGCGGTATCCAGAAACGCTTCGGCGCCTTTACTGCGCTGGACAACGTCTCCCTGGATGTCGCCGCCGGTGAGCTGGTGTGCCTGCTGGGCCCATCCGGTTGCGGCAAGACCACCTTGCTGCGCTGCATCGCCGGCCTGGAGCGTCAGGACAGCGGCGAACTTTACCTGGGCAGCCGTGATGTTTCCCTGCTGCCACCCCAGGCGCGGGACTACGGCATTCTGTTCCAGTCCTACGCGCTGTTTCCCAATCTTACCGTCGAAGCGAACATCGGCTATGGACTCACCGGCAGCGGCCGCGAAGAAGTGCGCAAGCGTGTCGGACAGATGCTGGAACTGGTCGGCCTGGTCGGCAGCGAAAAGAAATACCCCGGTCAACTCTCCGGCGGCCAGCAACAGCGGGTTGCCCTGGCCCGAGCGCTGGCGCCTGCACCTTCACTGTTATTGTTGGACGAACCGATGTCGGCCCTCGACGCCCGCGTCCGTGAGCATCTGTGCACCGAGCTGCGCCAATTGCAACGCCGCCTGGGCGTCACCACCCTGATGGTGACCCACAACCAGGACGAAGCCATGCTGATGGCCGACCGCATCGCCGTGATGAATAACGGCAAGGTTGAGCAATACGCCACGCCCCAGGAAATTTACGACCGTCCGGCCACGCCGTTCGTGGCGGAATTTGTCGGCCAGGGCAACTGGCTGCCGTTCAGCCGCAACAGTGCCAGCCACGCCCAGGTCGGTGGGATGCACATGCGCTTGGCTGACGATGCCGGCGTGGCCAAGTCCGGCCGTTTGTTCTGCCGTCCGGAAGCCATCAGCGTCAACCCGCAGGTGCATGAAGAGAATCTGTTCCCGGCCAAGGTTCGCGAGATCACCTTCCTCGGCAATCGCTGCCGCATGAGCTTCGAGCTTGAGCAATTGCCCGGCCATCCGCTGCTGGCCGAACTGGCCCCGGAAGCCATGCCGCGCCTGGGTGCTCAGAACATCTGGGTGGCCTTGCCGCCGCGCAGTTTGCAGGTGTTTGCCTGAGATGGTCGCTGTCATGACGCTGCCACGACAGGTGTCCCGCGCCGAAATAGGCGACCGCATTTTTGTAGTCGGTGGCAAACTGCTGTGGCTGTTGCTGCTGGGCCTCGCAGTATTGATGCCGCTACTGGCGATCTTCTGGCGCGGTTTCAGCAGTGAAGCCGGGCAGGGCGGTGGTCTGGTCGCGGCGCGTGAATTGGTCACCAGTGCCAACTTCCACTGGCTGCTGGGCAATAGTCTTAAAGTTTCCCTCAGTGTGGCGGCCATCGTCGTACCGCTGGCCTACCTGTTTGCCTACGCCCTGCAACGCACGTTAATCCCCGGCAAGGCGATCTGGCGCGGCCTGTCGCTGCTGCCATTGATGGCGCCGTCGATGTTGCCGGGCATTGCGCTGGTCTACCTGTTCGGCAACCAGGGCCTGTTGCGCGGGTTGCTCTCGGACAATATCTACGGCTTCTGGGGCATTGTGCTGGGTGAGGTGATCTACACCTTCCCACACGCCTTGATGATTCTACTGTCGGCGCTGTCCCTGGCGGATGCGCGCCTGTTCGATGCGGCCTCCAGCATGGGTGCCAGCTCGGCGCGGGCGTTTCGCAGTATTACCTGGCCTGCCACGCGTCAGGCGGTGTTCGCTGCGTTCTGCCTGGTGTTCACGTTGACCATCACTGATTTCGGCGTGCCCGTAGTGGTGGGCGGGGACTATCAAGTGTTGGCGCTGGAAGCCTACAAGGCAGTGGTCGGCCAGCAACAGTTCGGTCGCGGCGCGTTGATCGGCATGGTGTTGCTGCTGCCGGCATTGTTCAGCTTTGGTGTGGATACCTGGCTGCGCCGCCGTCACGGCGATTCCATGAGTGGCCGCGCGCAGGTGTTTCAACCGGTGCCGTCGCACTTGAGAGATGGTTGCTACCTGGCCATCGTGCTGTTGATTTGCGCCGCGTTGCTGCTGGTGTTCGGCATGGCGGTGTATTCGTCGCTGGTGAAGTTCTGGCCGTACAACCTGTCGTTGTCCCTCAACCACTACCAGTTCGAAGACACCGCCGGCGGCGGCTGGCTGGCCTATCGCAACAGCTTGGCCATGGCGCTGTGCACGGCGCTGATTGGCAGCGTGTTGATCTTCACCGGTGCCTACCTGATGGAAAAGACCAAGGGCCAGAAGGGCCTCAACCTGGCCCTGCGCATGCTCAGCTTTGTGCCGATGGCCGTACCGGGTTTGGTGCTGGGCCTGGGTTACGTGTTCTTTTTCAACCTCCGCGGCAACCCGCTGCATGTGTTCTACGGCACCCTGACCCTGCTTGTGGTGTGCACCATTGCGCATTACCTGACCACGGCACAGATGACCGCCACCACGGCGTTGCGCCAGCTGGACGCCGAGTTCGAAGCCGCCGCTTTGTCCCTCAAGGCGCCGCTCTACCGCCATTACCTGAAAGTAACCGTGCCGATCTGCCTGCCGGCGCTGCTGGATATCGTGCGCTATTTGTTCGTGTCGGCGATGACCACCGTGTCCGCCGCGATCTTCCTCTACAGCCCCGACACCATCCTTGCCGCCGTCGCCGTGTTGAACATGGACGACGCTGGCAACGTGGGTGGTGCGGCAGCCATGTCGACCCTGATCCTGTTCACTTCGGCCGGCGTCTCGCTGCTGCTGGCGTGGGCCTCACGTGGCGCGCTGCGCCGCTCCCAAGCCTGGCGCCAAAGCGCCCCCGGCCAATAAATATCCCTGAAGGAGGTGCTCCATGTTCAAGCCCCTGGCGCTGGTCGCTGCCGTACTGACTGCATTCAGCCTGAATGCCTTCGCCAAGACCGAGCTGACTGTGTACACGGCCCTCGAAGCCGAGCAGTTGAAGACCTATAAAAAGGCCTTCGAACAGGCCAACCCCGACATCGAGATCAAGTGGGTGCGTGACTCCACCGGCATCATCACCGCCAAGCTGCTGGCCGAGAAAGACCGCCCGCAAGCCGACGCAGTCTGGGGCCTGGCAGCCTCCAGCCTGGCGATCCTTGACCAGCAGGGCATGCTGGACAACTACGCCCCGAAGGACTTGGACAAGATCGGCAAGAATTATCGCGACGCCGCCAACCCGCCGGCTTGGGTCGGCATGGATGTGTGGGCCGCGACCATCTGCTTCAACACCGTCGAGGCCCAGAAGCAGGGCCTGACCAAACCAGTGAGCTGGCAGGACCTGACCAAGCCCGAGTACAAAGGCAAGATCGTGATGCCCAACCCGGCCTCGTCCGGCACCGGTTTCCTGGACGTCAGCGCCTGGCTGCAGACCTACGGCGAGAGGCAAGGTTGGCAATACATGGACGAGCTGCACCAGAACATCGGCCAGTACGTTCACTCCGGCTCCAAGCCGTGCAAACTGGCGGCTTCGGGTGAGTTCCCGATCGGGATTTCCTTCGAATACCCGGCTGTGCAGTTGAAGCGCCAGGGCGCTCCGTTGGACATCATCCTGCCGAAAGAAGGCCTGGGCTGGGACATTGAAGCCACTGCCGTCATGAAAGGCACCCACAACGCCGACGCCGCGAAAAAGCTCGCAGACTTCTCCGCCAGCCCGGCTGCCATGGACCTGTACAAGGACAACTTCGCCGTCCTCGCTCAGCCTGGCATTGCCAAGCCGCAGACCGAATTGCCGGCCGACTACGAGCAGCGCCTGATCAAGAACGACTTCGCCTGGGCCTCGAAAAACCGTGACAGCATTCTGACCGAATGGCGCAAGCGTTATGACGGCAAGTCGGAGAAGGTGGCCCCTTAGGATGAACAATCAAAGCGACCTGCTGATCATCGGCGCCGGCATTCTCGGCCTGTCCCACGCCTTTGCCGCCGCCAAGCGCGGCCTCAAGGTCAAAGTCTTCGAACGCAGCGCCACGCCGCTGGGCGCCTCGGTACGCAACTTCGGCCAGGCCCTGGTCACCGGCCAACCGCCGGGGCCGATGCTGGACCTGGCGCGGGAAAGCCGTGAGATCTGGGGCCATTGGGCGCGAGTCGTCGGGTTGCAACTCAAGCGCAACGGCTCGTACCTGTTCGCCCGCACAGAAGCGGAAGAACACCTGCTGGAAGCCTTCTGTGAGGGGCGTGCAAAAGAGCACGGTTACAACGTTGACCTGCTGCAAGGCGCGGCGCTGAAGGATCTGTATGGCGGCCAATTCCGTCATCATCGCGCCGCGCTGCACGGCAAGGACGATCAGCAACTGTATTCCCGTGACGCGATCCCGGCACTGATCAACTACCTGGCGCAAGAACTGAAGGTGGAGTTCTATTTCTCCACTTTGGTGCGCGACGTCGAGCCCGGCCATTTGCACAGCACCGCGGGGAGCTTTCGCGGTGAGCAGATCATTGTGTGCTCCGGCCATGACTACCAGACCCTGGTGGCTGAAGCGATGGCCGAACTCAACCCGAGTATCTGCCGCCTGCAAATGTTGCGTGCGCGGCCAACTGTGAACCTGAACCTGCAACACGCTTTGCTCACCGGCTTGAGCTGCGTGCACTACGGTGCTTTCGCCGACCTGCCGGAAGCCGCGCCGGTGCAAGCACAAATCCTGCGCGAAGCGCCACATCTGCATGAACACGGCATTCACCTGCTGATCAGCCCGACGCCCCATGGCGAACTGATCATTGGTGATTCCCATGACTATGGCAGCGACGCGTCGCCCTTCAATGCCGAGCAGGTGGATGATTGGATGATCGAACTGGCTGAACAGACCTTGGGCTGCAAGATCCAGGTGGTGGAGCGTTGGCAGGGTGTGTACGGCTCGCGGGGCCCGGGACCGTTTTCATTTCTGCGGGCTGCGCCGGGGGTGAGCGCGGCGTTGATGCACACCGGCGTGGGCATGAGTGTGGGGCCGGCGATGGCCGAGCGGAATATCACAACACTGTGGGGAGCGGCGTGATGAACCCGGAACAGGCGATTGTCGAGGTCTTCGGCTTGTACGAAAAACATGGCACGGCGGATTACATCGGCGAGCCGGTGTCGCAGATCGAGCACATGTCCCAGGCTGCGCAATTGGCCATGGCCGAAGGCTTTGATGATGAAGTGGTGCTGGCGGCGTTTTTCCACGACATCGGGCATCTCTGCGGCCAGGGTGGGGAAAACATGGGCGGTTATGGCGTGGTCAGTCATGAGCGGCTAGGCGCCGATTATCTGCGTCGCGCAGGGTTCAGCGAGCGCATGGCCACGTTGGTGGAGTATCACGTGCAGGCCAAGCGTTACCTGACCTTCAGCCAGCCGGACTACTACGCGCGTCTGAGCGAAGCCAGTCGTCGCACACTGGCTTATCAGGGTGGGGTGATGAGTGCCGAAGAAGCTCAGGCGTTTGCACAGGACCCGCTATGCGCTGTGAGTTTGCGCATGCGCTATTGGGACGAACAGGCCAAGCAAATGCACGTGCCGGTGCTCGACCTTGAAGTACTCAAGGCCAAAGCCCGGCAGGTGCTGGCGGCTTAGGTTTCGTCGAGGCGCAGGGCCAAGGCTTCGACCTGCTCCTGGCGCTCGGCCTGGCTCAACTTGGCGTGAGGATTGAGGGACGACCATTGCGGGTGGGCGCGAGCCTTGTGCAGTGCGTCCGGCAATTTACCTTCGCGCCAGGTCTTGTCCTGGGGCGTGTCGACCTTGATGCTGTGCATCGCCGCATGGCCGCGCAGGTTCAGGGCTTTGAGCAACTGGCGCTGACGCAGGGCGAGCAGGCGCAACACGCTGTCGTCGACAGTCAATTCACGTTGGCCTTTGATTTTGCCGAGCAATCGGTTGCCGTAGCTGCGCGCGGTTTGCAAGGCACCACCGGCAATCGCACCCGCGATGGCGGCGGCGCCCAGCGTTAATCCACCGACCAACAAATCCACCCCCGCACCGGCCGCCGCGCCTGCGGCGATTCCGCCACCGACGCGCACACCCAGTTGCTTGAGGGTTTCGGGGTTGAACAGGTCATCGCCCCAGCGCCCGTCCAGCAGCGGCAAATCGCTGGCGGCGGCGTCCTGCGGGCGAAAGCCGAACAGTTTGAGCAGCGCTTCCACACATTTTTGTTCACGTTGGCGCACAGCTTTGCGCAGGTCGCCGATGGCTTGTTGCTCCTCTTCAGTGACCACACTGCGGCGACAGGCGGCGCAGTCGATCAGTAATTCGGCGATCAAGCGTGCCGCACTTTGCTGGCGAGCCAGGCGCTGGGCCTCCTGGTCAAGAATCAACCGTTCCAGCTGTGGCCGTGCGTTTTCCAGCAGCAGGGCGAGGCTTTCATACAAGCGCCGTTCGCCATCTTCCGGCGGCGCCACGCTGTCGAATCGCACCAGCGCATGCAGGCCAAGGCGGGCCAGGGCTTCGCGCCAGTCCGGCTCGCGGTGGCCGCTGCTGCTGACGAAATTAAGCACCGGCAGCATCGGCTTTCCGCAACTGGCCAGCACCTGCAGCTCGTCGCGGTATTTGGCCAGCACCGGTTCGCGGGCGTCGATCACATACAGGCCGGCGTCCGAGGCCAGCAGTTGGCGCAGCACCTTGGCTTCCTGTTCGAAACGCTGGCGCGCTTCGCTGCCTTCCAGAAAGCGCGTCAGGCGGGCCGGGCCGTCGAGGCGTTCGCCGGGGCGGTCCAGGCGTTCCAGGTAGTCGAGCAAGGCGATGGCGTCTTCCAGGCCGGGCGTGTCATACAGCTCCAGCAAGGCTTCGCCATCCACCGACAAGCGTGCGCCTTCCACATGCCTTGTGGTGCTGGGGCGATGGGAGACCTCGCCGAAGCCCACGTCTCGGGTCAGCGTGCGCAGCAATGAGGTCTTGCCGACATTGGTGTGGCCGACCACGGCGAGTTTCAGGGGCTTAGTCATGACCGGTCTCCAGCCAGTTCAACGGCGCGCAGTCGGCGAACGGCAGCTCAAGCTGTTGCAACGCAGTGTGCCAGTCGCCCAGGCGCTCGGCGTCCAGGGCCTGACCGGGTGGCGCTTGCAGCAGCCACACGCGGGTGGCAGTGGCGCTGCGCGCCAGTTCAGCGATCAGCGCCAGGCTGCCGCGATCCGGCGAGCGGCGTGGGTCGCAAGCGATGGCCAGGCGTGCGGGCGGGAAGCGCGTGAGTTGTTCCAATAGTTTGTTGCGTGATTCGCGGCTGTCGAGGATGCCGGCGCTTTTCACGCTGGCGGGCAGTTTGGGCGGCCAGGGGTGGTGGTCGTCCAGTTCGATGGCGACCAGAAGAGCGCCGTCGCTTTCCAGTTCACTGACGCCGCCGCTGATGGGGTGCAGTTGTTCGGGCGCGGCATCGTTGACGCCGAGGCGTTCGCTGCTCGGCATCAGGCGATCGCGCAATTGACTGTAGCCGGGCAGGTTGAGGTCCAGGCGCAGGGCGGCGCGCCCGCGCTTCCAGCGCCACAGGCACAACAGCGCGAGGATCAGGCGTGGCAGCAGACCATAGACCAGCAGCACGCCGACCAGCCAGGCGGCCCAGGCTTGGCGGGCGCTTTCGATATTCAGGGCAGAATCGCCGCTGGCGCGGATCATCTCGACGGTTGGCACGTTGAAGCCCAGCAAAGCAGGCAGGGTGCCAAGGGCCTGGGTGACGGCGACGAAGGTGTCGGCACCGAGAATGGTGGTTTCCCACACGAAGCCGTAGCGGTGGGTGGCGAGCAGTGTAAGCAGAATCACCAGGGCACTGAGCAACGCCAGCAGCCACAGGCTGTTGACCAGCACACCCACGGCCCAGCGATTGAGTTTTTGCCGTTGCAGCAGCAGTAACAGTGCGGGGGCCAGTTGGGCGGCTTTGGCATCACGGGCGAATTTTTCGCTGAGCCACAACCATAGTCGCCCGAGGCTGGCACTGTGTTCGCCGGCAAACAGCAGGCCCAGCGCCCAACTGATCAGCAGGATCAGGTTCAAGCCAAGCAGGCTGCCCAAGGCCCAGAACACATTCACCGGCGTCAGACCATTCCCCAGCGCCGCGAAGGCCAGCCCGGCCCCGCTGATCACCGCGACGATTGCCAGCAGCACCAACGCCAGACGCGCACCTTGCAGCCAGCGGGTGAGGGCCACCGCTAGCCCATCGCGTTCGGCCAGGTGCAAGGCGCGCTGCTGGATACGTGTCGGCAGGTCGCCCCCGGCCGTGCGGGCCAGGCGGTTGGCTTCCTGGTCTTCCAAGGGGCCGGCGTGTTCTTCGCGCAGGCGCACGGTTTCTGTCAGCCAAAGTGTGTGCAGTGGAGTCACGCGTAGTCCTGTTGTGTTTGTGAGCCTGGAGCATAACCCCTGGCTCGGGGCTCTGGTATTCTCGTCGCCATGAAAAAAACTCTCCCTTTAAGCCTGATTGCAGCCCTCGGTGAAAACCGTGTGATCGGCGTCGACAACAGCATGCCCTGGCATTTGCCGGGGGATTTCAAATATTTCAAGGCCACCACGCTTGGCAAGCCGATCATCATGGGGCGCAAGACCTGGGATTCCCTGGGCCGACCGTTGCCGGGGCGCTTGAACCTGGTGGTTAGCCGTCAGACCGGCCTGGCGCTGGAAGGTGCGGAAGTTTTTCCGTCGCTGGACGCGGCGGTAGAGCGCGCTGAGGAATGGGCCAAGGCGCAAGGCGTGGACGAACTGATGCTGATCGGCGGTGCGCAACTGTATGCGCAGGGGCTGGAGCAGGCGGATCGCCTGTATTTGACGCGGGTGGCGTTGAGTCCGGAAGGGGATGCTTGGTTTCCGCAGTTTGATACGAAGCAGTGGAAGCTGGTGTCGAATGTCGAGAATGCGGCTGAGGGAGATAAGCCGGCGTATAACTTCGAGGTTTGGGAAAAGGCCTAGTCGGAACCGGACAAGGCGTACTTGCAGAAGAAGCCTTTATGCGCCACTGTAATGACTAATGTCTTTACAGTGAGGGCTATCCCATGGCTTCTATTAACGTACGTATCGACGACGACCTTAAGGCTCGTGCTTATTACGAGCTGGAAAAGCTCGGCGTCACCCCATCGGAATTGATGCGCCAAGCATTGCAGTATGTGGCAGAGCGCGGCCAGTTGCCCTTCAAACCTGTCCTCATGACTGAAGATGATGAGGCCTTGTTTGTAACCGTCCGGGAGCGGTTGGCTGCGCCTCAGCGAGTGAAGGTCTCACTGGATGACCTATGAGCTAGCAGGGAGCTAGATCCCTGCTAGCTCATTTCGTTATGCTTGCGCTAACTCCGCATGCTCATCCGCATTCAACAACGCTTTATCCGTCTGCCCCATGACCTGGCTGGTGATCGCGCCGGCCGTCATCGATCCATTTACGTTCAGCGCCGTGCGGCCCATGTCGATCAGCGGCTCCACGGAAATCAGCAGCGCCACCAGTGACACCGGCAAGCCCATGGCCGGCAGTACGATCAGCGCGGCGAAGGTTGCACCGCCACCCACGCCGGCAACGCCTGCCGAACTCAGGGTTACAATTGCTACCAACGTCGCGATCCACAGTGGGTCCAGCGGGTTGATGCCTACGGTCGGCGCGACCATCACCGCCAACATCGCAGGGTATAGACCGGCGCAACCGTTCTGGCCGATGGTCGCGCCAAACGAAGCGGCGAAACCGGAGATGGACTGCGGGATGCCCAGGCGACGGGTCTGCGCTTCAATGCTCAGCGGGATCGCCGCTGCGCTGGAGCGGCTGGTGAAGGCAAAGGTCAGCACCGGCCACACCTTGCGGAAGAAACGCAGCGGGTTGATCCCGGCCAGGGACAGCAGCAGGCCGTGCACCACGAACATCAGGCCCAGGGCCAGGTACGAGACCACGACAAAACTGCCGAGCTTGATGATGTCTTGCAGGTTGGAACCGGCGACCACTTTGGTCATCAGCGCCAATACGCCGTACGGGGTCAGCTTCATCACCAGGCGCACCAGGCGCATCACCCAGGCTTGCAGGGTGTCGATGGCGTTGAGGATTTTCTGGCCTTTTTCCACGTCGTCCTTGAGCAGTTGCAACGCGGCAACCCCCAGGAATGCGGCGAAAATCACCACGCTGATGATCGACGTCGGCTTGGCCCGGGCCAGGTCGGCAAACGGGTTGGCTGGCACGAACGACAGCAGCAGTTGCGGGATATTCAGGTCGGCGACCTTGCCGGCGTAATCACTCTGGATCACTTGCAGACGCGCCATTTCCTGGGTGCCGGCCACCAGGCCCTCGGCGGTGAGGCCGAACAGGTTGGTCAGGCCGATACCGATCAGCGCCGCAATTGCGGTGGTGAACAGCAGCGTGCCGATGGTCAAGAAGCTGATCTTGCCCAACGACGAGGCGTTGTGCAGACGGGCCACAGCGCTAAGGATCGAGGCAAATACCAGCGGGATCACGATCATTTGCAGCAGTTGTACGTAGCCGTTGCCGACCAGATCGAACCAGCCGATGGAGGCCTTGAGCACCGGATTGCCATCGCCGTAAATCGTGTGCAGAACGATGCCGAATACCACACCGAGCACGAGGGCGAACAGGACCTTCTTGGCGAGGCTCCAGTTAGTACGACGGGTTTGTGCCAGGCCCAGCAACAGGGCCACGAACACCAGTAAGTTGAGAATCAGGGGCAGATTCATTGAAGCTCCGTTGAGAAGGCAGCCAATCGCGTGAGCCTGCGATTGCGAACCGGAAAGCCTAACAGCTTGAAATATATTGATTTAATACCGATATGGAATGGTGACTGTCGTTTTTGGAATAAGCACCTGACGCTCAGGCACACGCTGTTGGCGCTATCGCGACGCAAGCGGTCGCGCCCGGGCGATAACTGTCACAGGGATTTGTTAGCGTCGGTGTCTTTCACTCAGGGAGAAACGCATATGAAGCTTGCTTCGAGATTGTTTGCCGCCGCGCTATGTCTGGGCCTTGCCGGACAAACCCTGGCCGCCACCGAGTTGAAACACTGGCCGGCCCCGGCCGCCAAGCAACTGAACGAAATGATCGCCGCCAACGCCAACAAGGGCAATTTCGCGGTATTCGACATGGACAACACCAGCTACCGCTACGACCTCGAAGAATCCTTGCTGCCCTACATGGAAAACAAGGGCCTGATCACCCGCGACAGCCTTGATCCGTCGCTCAAGCTGATGCCGTTCAAAGACACCGCCGACCATAAGGAAAGTCTGTTCAGCTATTACTATCGCCTGTGCGAAGTGGACGACATGGTCTGCTACCCGTGGGTCGCCCAGGTGTTTTCGGGCTTCACCCTCAAGGAACTCAAGGAGCAGGTCGATGAGCTGATGGCCTCCGGCAAGCCCGTGCCGGTCAGCTATTTCGAAGGCGACGTGGTGAAGAAGTCCGAAGTGCAACCGCCGAAAGTCTTCACCGGCCAGGCCGAGCTGTACAACAAGCTGATGGAAAACGGCATCGAGGTGTATGTGATGACCGCCGCCTCGGAAGAACTGGTGCGCATGATCGCCGCCGATCCGAAGTACGGCTACAACGTCAAACCCGAGAACGTCATCGGCGTGACCACCCTGCTCAAGGACCGCAAGACCGGCGAGTTGACCACCGCGCGCAAGCAGATCACCGCCGGCAAATATGACGAGAAGGCCAACCTCGGCCTGGAGCTGACCCCGTACCTGTGGACCCCAGCCACTTGGATGGCGGGCAAGCACGCAGCCATCCTCACCTACATCGACGAATGGAAAAAACCGGTGATCGTCGGCGGCGACACACCGACCAGCGATGGCTACATGCTGTTCCACGATGTGGACGTGGCCAAGGGCGGCATCCACCTGTGGATCAACCGCAAGGACAAGTACATGACCCAACTCAACGGCATGATCGCCAAGCACGCGGCGGCGCAAGCCAAGGAAGGGTTGCCGGTGACGGCGGACAAGAACTGGGTGATCGTCAAGCCTGACGAAATCCAGTAGCCCGACGCAATCCTGTGGGAGCCCGGCTTGCTCGCGAATGCGCAGTGTCAGTTGACACTTCAGTGACTGATCCCACGCATTCGCCAGCAAGCCCGCTCCCACATTTTGATCTTCAGTGCCCTGGAGGTTTTCATCAGGCAAAAAAATGCCCCGCACGTGGCGGGGCATTTTTTATGCGCGAGGCTTACAGGCCGTCGAGCATCGCCTTGTTACGCACAGCACCCTTGTCGGCACTGGTGGCCAGCAAGGCATACGCCTTCAACGCGGTCGTCACTTTGCGCGGACGCTTCTCCACCGGCTTCCAGCCTTTCTTGTCCTGCTCGACCCGGCGCGCGGCCAGTTCTTCATCGCTGATCAACAGGTTGATCGAACGGTTCGGAATGTCGATCAGTACCTTGTCGCCATCCTGCACCAGGCCAATTGCGCCGCCCGCGGCGGCTTCCGGCGAAGCGTGGCCGATGGACAGGCCCGAGGTGCCGCCGGAGAAACGGCCGTCGGTCAGCAGGGCGCAGGCTTTGCCCAGGCCCTTGGATTTCAGGTAGGACGTCGGGTACAGCATCTCCTGCATACCCGGGCCGCCTTTCGGGCCTTCGTAGCGGATGATCACGATGTCGCCTTCCTTCACTTCGTCGGCGAGAATGCCACGTACCGAGCTGTCCTGGCTTTCGTAGATCTTGGCGCGGCCTTCGAAGACGTGGATGGATTCATCCACCCCGGCGGTTTTCACCACGCAGCCGTCGAGGGCGATGTTGCCGTACAGCACGGCCAGGCCGCCTTCTTGGGAATAGGCGTGCTCGACACTGCGGATGCAGCCGTTTTCACGGTCGTCGTCCAGGGTGTCCCAGCGGGTCGACTGGCTGAACGCGGTTTGCGTCGGGATACCGGCCGGGCCTGCCTTGAAGAAGGTGTGCACGGCTTCGTCGTCAGTCTGGGTGATGTCCCACTTGGCGATGCCTTCGGCGATGGACTTGCTGTGCACGGTCGGCAGGTCGGTGTGCAGCAGGCCGCCACGGGCCAGGGAGCCTAAGATCGAGAAGATCCCGCCGGCGCGGTGCACGTCTTCCATGTGGTATTTCTGGATGTTCGGCGCGACTTTACACAGTTGCGGCACGTGGCGGGACAGGCGGTCGATATCGCGCAGGTCGAAATCGATCTCGGCTTCCTGGGCGGCGGCCAGCAAGTGCAGGATGGTGTTGGTGGAACCGCCCATGGCGATGTCCAGGGTCATGGCGTTTTCGAACGCCTTGAAGTTGGCAATGTTGCGCGGCAACACCGACTCATCGTTCTCGCCGTAGTAGCGCTTGCACAGCTCGACGATGGTACGGCCGGCCTGCAGAAACAGTTGCTCGCGGTCGCTGTGGGTGGCCAGCGTGGAACCGTTGCCCGGCAAAGCCAGGCCCAGGGCTTCCACCAGGCAGTTCATCGAGTTGGCGGTGAACATGCCGGAGCACGAACCGCAGGTCGGGCAGGCACTGCGCTCGTATTCCGCGACCTTCTCGTCAGAAGCGCTGGAGTCGGCGGCGATGACCATGGCGTCGACCAGGTCGAGGCCGTGGGAGGCGAGCTTGGTCTTGCCGGCTTCCATCGGGCCGCCGGAGACAAAGATCACCGGGATGTTCAGGCGCAGGGCGGCCATCAGCATGCCGGGGGTGATCTTGTCGCAGTTCGAGATGCAGACGATGGCGTCGGCGCAGTGGGCGTTGACCATGTACTCCACGGAGTCGGCGATGATCTCGCGGCTCGGCAGGGAATACAGCATGCCGTCATGGCCCATGGCGATGCCGTCATCCACGGCGATGGTGTTGAATTCCTTGGCGACGCCACCGGCGCGTTCGATCTCGCGGGCGACCAGTTGGCCCAGGTCCTTGAGGTGGACGTGGCCGGGTACGAACTGGGTGAATGAGTTGGCAATCGCGATGATCGGCTTCTTGAAGTCGTCATCTTTCATCCCCGTGGCACGCCACAGTGCGCGCGCGCCGGCCATGTTGCGGCCATGGGTGGATGTTTTCGAACGGTAATCAGGCATTGGAGCACTCCGGGCGGCTAATCGGTATCAATGGGGAGTGAGCTTCTATTGACGTCTGGAACACTCAGAAATGGCCGTGTGTCCGGAAGTTGCCACTCGCGTCGCGGGATCGCCGCGTGCTTGGGCCTCGAGCTCATAAACCCGCCGGGGGATGACTGGCGATGAATAGCGTCGATTCTACACCGCTGGCGGCGAGAGGGAATGGCCGCAACCGTGAAGATAGCGCTTACGGGACGTGCGGGAGGCGCACGACCCACGGTAGGAACCGGCAAGCGGGCTCCTACAGTCGCTTAGCGTCCAGTTCGGGCATTGGTCAGCCAACCCCACAGGCTAAAGACGATGAAGCTCATGGCGATGGTGATCAATAGGTTGGACCCGGTTTGCGCCAGGACGGCACTGCTGACGGCGGCGGTCAGGAACATGATGCTGTTGCCCGCCGAGGCAGCAGTACCTGCACTGCTTGAGAACAGCAGCATTGCCGCAGAAATCGCCGCCGGACGAACCAGGGTCACGGCCAGGGCGCTGATTAGCATCGGGATGAGCAACGTCACAGGGGTGATGGCATCCAGGCTGACGATCAGTGTTAACAGCACGCCCGCGACGAGCAGCAGCCCCAGGCCGATATTGATTTGCCGGGACAGCGAAATCCGCTTTTGCAGGTACGAGGCCGCAACGCCGCCAAGCAAGTAGGCCACGCCATAGACCATCAACACCAACGCGTACTGGTATTCGGAGAGCTTCAGCGCGTCCATGAAAATCAGCGGTGTCACGCTGATCAAGGCGAAGTAGCAGGCGAATACCAGTGCGGCGATCCACCAGTAGCGCAGGAAGTCGCGATTACGGGCGACGGCTTTCAGCGTGCCGATGATCGACACCGGCGTGCGGTGTGGGCTGGCGGACTTGGACGGCAGGATGCAGAGGGCGTGGATCAACATGCCCAGTGCCATTACGGCGAACCCATAAAAGCTGCCTTGCCAGTCGAAGGTGGTTTGCAGCCAGGAGCCGATCAACGGCGACAGCGCGACGAATGAACCGCTCAGGGTCATGTAGTAAAGGCGCACGCGAGCGCGGTCTTGCTCCTCGAACAGGTCTTCCACCAGTGCGTGGCCCAGTACGAAGAACCCGCAACCCATGGCCTGGACACTGCGACACAACAGGAAGGTCAGGTAGTCCGTCGCCAGTGCGCAACCGAGGGCACCCAGGATCGACAGCGTGATGCACCCGAGCAGGACTTCCTTGCGCCCCCATTTGTCCGACAGCGGGCCGGTGATCAGTTGAGAAATGGAAAAGACCAGGGTGAACAGGCTGATGGACAGCGCGACGTCTGCGCTTGGCGTGTCGAATCGGGCCGCCAGGGCAGGGAATGAGGGCAGGAGAATATTGATCGGAAAGAAACTGATCAATGAAATGCAGGTGATGAGGATGAAGCGGGAGAGGTAGGGCCGAGACATTGTTTTTGTTTTCCGGAGTAAAACCAGAAACGGATACTAGTCTGCGAAAAGTGGAATTCAATCAAAAGCGTTGAGAGAAACTTCCTGAATTGACGTGGCTTGCTTGGGTAGGAAAGCTTTTACGGCAACCACCAAACAAATGTGGGAGGGGGCTTGCCCCCGATTGCGTAGTGTCAGCCCCATATTAGCTGGCTGACACACGGCTATCGGGGGCAAGCCCCCTCCCACATTTTTATCTGTGCTTGGCTTTAGCTGTTTGGCAACAACCGGCACGTAATGCTCTTGATGTAACGCGTCTCTGCAATCGCCGGGTGCACCGGGTGATCCGGACCCTGGCCGCCACGCTCCAGCATCTGGATATTGCGATCCAAATGACGAGCGCTGGTCAGCAGGATGTTTTGCAGGTCATCTTCCGGCAGGTGCATGGAGCACGACGCGCTGACCAGGATGCCGTCCTTGCTGAGCAGGCGCATGGCTTGCTCATTCAAGCGGCGGTAGGCGCCTTCGCCGTTCTTCATGTCTTTTTTGCGTTTGATGAAGGCCGGTGGGTCGGCAACGATCACGTCGAAGCGTTCTTCGCTGGCTTTCAGTTCCTTGAGGGCTTCGAACACGTCGCCTTCGAGGCAGGTCATTTTCTCGGCAAAGCCGTTCAGCGCCGCGTTGCGCTCCACGCCGTCGAGGGCGAAGGCGGAGGCGTCGACGCAGAACACTTCACTGGCGCCGAAGGCCGCAGCTTGCACGCCCCAGCCGCCGATGTAGCTGTACAGGTCCAGCACGCGCTTGCCCTTGGCATACGGGGCCAGGCGGGCGCGGTTCATGCGGTGGTCGTAGAACCAGCCGGTTTTCTGGCCCTGGATCACTGGAGCTTCGAATTTCACGCCGTTTTCTTCCAGCGCAACCCACTCCGGCACTAGGCCGAACACGGTTTCGACGTAGCGGTTGAGGCCTTCGGCGTCGCGCGCGGCGGAGTCGTTCTTGAACAGGATGCCGCTCGGCTTGAGCACTTGGGTCAGCGCGGCAATCACGTCTTCTTTATGGGCTTCCATGGTCGCCGAAGCGATCTGCACCACCAGGATGTCGCCGAAACGGTCGACCACCAGGCCCGGCAACAGGTCGGAGTCGCCGTAGACCAGGCGGTAGAACGGCTTGTCGAACAGGCGATCGCGCAGAGACAGGGCGACGTTCAGGCGGTGCACCAGCAGCGACTTGTCCAGCGGCAACTTGATGTCGCGCGATAGCAGGCGGGCGCAGATCAGGTTGTTCGGGCTCACGGCCACGATGCCCAGGGTCTTGCCGCCGGCCGCTTCCAGGATAGCCTGGTCGCCTGCCTGGAAGCCGTGAAGTGGGGTGGCAGCCACGTCGATTTCGTTGCTGTAGACCCACAGGTGGCCGTTGCGCAAACGACGATCGGCGTTGGCTTTGAGACGCAGGCTTGGCAGGGACATGACGTCGCTCCGGAAAAAAGAGCGGGAGTATACCTTGTTATGTAGGAAACGGCCGGGTAGCCGGATGTGCGGGAAGGTGTCGGCGTGCGGTGGATAAGGGTTAGAATCCCCGCCTAGCCCAGAGTGTGTACTTATGTCCCAAGAGCTTTCCGCCGAACAGATCCAACAGGCCCTGCAAGGCATCAGCGTGCCGCCCCAACCGCAAATCATGGTGGATTTGCAGATGGAGCAGTACATGCCCGACCCGGACCTGGAAGTGATCGCGCGGTTGATCTCCCAGGACCCAGGCCTGTCCGGCGCGTTGCTGAAAATCGTCAACTCGTCGTATTTCGGCCTGAGCAACAAGATCGCCTCGATCCAGCGCGCGGTGAACCTGCTGGGCAGCCGTTCGATCATCAACCTGATCAACGCGCTGTCGATCAAGGGCGAAATGAGCGACGACACCATCGTCACCCTCAACCGCTTCTGGGATACCGCCCAGGATGTGGCGATGACCTGCCTCACCCTGGCCAAGCGCACCGGCGCCCAGGCGGTGGACGAGGCTTATGCTCTGGGCCTGTTCCACGATTGCGGCGTGCCGCTGATGCTCAAGCGTTTCCCCAATTACATGGCGGTGTTGGAACAGGCATACGCCAATGCCGGCCCTGACTGCCGCGTGGTCGACACCGAGAACAACGCGTTCAACACCAACCATGCCGTGGTCGGTTACTACACCGCCAAGTCCTGGCGCCTGCCGGAGCATGTGACCGACGCCATCGCCAACCACCACAACGCCCTGGCGGTGTTCAGCGATGAGTCGTCGCGCAATTCGCAGCTGAAAAACCTGCTGGCGATCCTGAAGATGGCCGAACACATCTGTTCGTCCTATCGCGTGCTGGGCAACCATGTGGTGGATCATGAGTGGAATGCCATCGGCCATCTGGTGCTGGACTACGTGGGCTTGTCGGACTACGACTTCGAAAGTATGAAGTTGTCGATCCGCGAGCTGGGCGCTCACTGACCCTTTCTTCAAGAGGTACGCATGCCCGAGTTACCCGAAGTCGAAACCACCCGTCGCGGTATTGCGCCGCACTTGGAAGGCCAGCGCGTCAGCCGCGTGTTGGTGCGTGAGCGGCGCCTGCGCTGGCCGATCCCGGAAGACCTCGATGTACGCCTGTCCGGCCAGCGCATCGTGCTGGTGGAGCGGCGGGCCAAGTACCTGTTGATCAAGGCCGAAGTTGGCACCTTGATCAGCCATTTAGGCATGTCGGGCAACCTGCGACTGGTGGAGGTCGGCATGCCGGCGGCCAAGCACGAGCACGTGGATGTCGAGTTGGAGTCGGGCCTGGCCCTGCGTTACACCGACCCTCGGCGTTTCGGCGCGATGCTCTGGAGCCAGGACCCGCACAACCACGAACTGCTGATCCGCCTGGGGCCCGAGCCGCTGACGGATCTGTTTGATGGCGAGCGCTTGTTCCAACTGTCCCGTGGCCGTTCGATGGCAGTGAAGCCGTTCATCATGGACAACGCGGTGGTGGTGGGCGTGGGCAATATCTATGCGACGGAAGCGCTGTTTGCGGCGGGGATTGATCCGCGTCGGGCTGCTGGCGGCATTTCGCGCGGGCGTTACTTGAAACTGGCGATCGAGATCAAGCGTGTGCTGGCCGCTGCCATCGAGCGCGGCGGTACCACGTTGCGCGATTTTATCGGTGGCGACGGGCAGCCGGGGTATTTCCAACAGGAACTGTTCGTCTATGGCCGTGGTGGCGAGGCGTGCAAGGTCTGCGGGAGCGAGTTGCGCAATGTGGTGCTGGGGCAGCGCGCGAGCGTGTTTTGCCCCAAGTGCCAGTCTTAGGCTTTACCGGTAATCAACCGATACTTGGCCATCAACTGCTCTTCCGTCTCCGGATGGGCTTCGTCCAGCGGGATGCAATCCACCGGGCACACTTGCTGGCACTGAGGCTCGTCGTAGTGGCCGACGCATTGGGTGCACAGGTTGGGGTCGATCACGTAGATCTCTTCGCCTTGGGAAATCGCAGCGTTCGGGCACTCGGGTTCGCAGACGTCGCAGTTGATGCAATCGTCGGTGATGATCAGGGACATGGAAACTCCTGCCAGGGCCGTCAGCCAAGGCATCTGAAAACTAATGCGCGCAATTGTGCCGCATTGGCGCCCGCAGTGCGAGCGGGCGCCGATAGAGCGGTGTTACTTCTTGAAGCGCAGCGTCAACGCATCCGCTACGGCTGGATGCACGAACTTGGTGATATCCCCGCCCAAAGCGGCGATTTCACGCACCAACGTGGAGGAAATGAACGAATAACGCTCCGACGGGGTGAGGAACAGGCTTTCCACGTCCGGCGCCAGTTGGCGGTTCATATTGGCCAGCTGGAATTCGTATTCGAAGTCCGACACCGCACGCAGGCCGCGCAGGAACACATTGGCGTTCTGCTCTTTGGCGAAATGCGCCAGCAGCGTCGAAAAGCCCACTACTTCCACGTTGGGCAGGTGCTTGGTGACCTCGCGCGCCAGCTCCACGCGCTGTTCCAGGGGAAACAGCGGGTTTTTCTTGGGGCTGGCCGCGACCGCGATGATCACATGGTCGAACAAGCGTGAGGCACGCTCGACCAGATCGCCATGGCCTTTGGTAATCGGGTCGAAGGTTCCTGGGTACAACACTCGGTTCATCGCGTCGTCCTGGCGGAGTCCGTTGGGGAACCGGATGGTATCGCAGCCATCCCGGTCGGCCAAGTCGACTTATGTAGATACATGCCGCTGATCGCGCGTTTTTTCATGCTGTTTTCAGACGTTCGGCCAATGCTGTCGCCAGTTGAGCGGTCAATCCATACACCGACAATTGGGGGTTGGCCCCAATGCTGGTGGGGAAAAGCGAGCCATCGTGGATCGACAGGTTGCGCAACTGATGGTGGCGACCGAGGCTGTCGGTCACTGCATTTTTCGGGTCTTCACCCATGGCACAACCGCCCATCACATGGGCGCTGCCCAGGCAGGTGCGGTGCAGTTCCAGGGTGAGTTCTTCGATCATTGTGCGGGCTTCGCCCAGGGTTTTCACGTAGCGCGCATCGTGATGCAACGGCTTGACCGACTTGGCACCGGCGGCGAACTGGATCTCGGCCATGCTGTGGAACGCGCGGCGCAAGCCGTCCCATGTGTAATCCGACACTTGGTAGTCGAGCACCGGCGTGCCATCGCCACGTAGCTCCACGCTGCCGCC